>NZ_JAYMFF010000010.1:0-103825 GCF_035989245.1 Adlercreutzia wanghongyangiae
GCAAACGGGGTTCCTTTTCGCTAAACGTATCCGTCAGAATGCCCGAAAACAAGGCTCATAACACGCCGAGGCTAATCGGGAAGGCGCCAGAGCGGATCGGGAGGGGGGCGGCGTTCGCCGCCCCCCTCCCGATCCGCCGATTGGCTAGGAGCGAGCTATGGGCGGCCGGGATTGCCCACGAAGCCGCCGTGGCCGCGCACCGGAGAGGGACACAAGCGCGATCATGGCGGCCATGAGGAGAAGACCCGTCCAGTCGGCGGCGGAGAACGGCGTCTGCAGCCAGAGCGCCGCGATGACCATGGCGCCGGCGGGCTCGGCCACGCCGAGCAGGCTGCCCTTGACCGAGCCCACAAGCGACACGCCGTAGAGGAACAGGCCGAAGGCGGTGAACGTGCCGAGCACGCCCACACCGCCGACGAGGACGATCCAGCCGACCGCATCGAGCTGCGGGATAAGGGCGCCGCCCGTGCCGAAGATGTCGGCGAGCAGGGCCGGGATACCCGCCGCCTGAGCGGGACTGCCGGAGCCGGAGCCGATGGCGCCGGCTCCGGTGGCGGGAACGGGGTCGACGCTGGTGGCGAACAGGGCCACGATACCCTCGCCTGCCAGCCAAACCATCAGAGCGACCACGCCTCCGATGACCATGCCGCAGGCGATGATGGCCAGGCGGTCCCAGTGATCGTAGAGCCGCTGGGGCACCATGATGTAGAGCGCCTCAGAAAGCGCGTTGACAATGCCCCACACCAGGCCGGCTACGGGCAGCACGATAACGTCCCAATCGCCCTGAGTGGCGATGAGCGCTGCTGCGACCAATGCACAAACGAGGCCGGCGAAATCAGTCAAGCGCGGCAGGTGGCGCGCCCTCATGCATGTAAAGAGCATGACGAACACGGTGCACGTGGCCTGTAGCACCGTGGCCGTGCCGGCATTGGTAAGGGCCACGGACACGGCATAGGTGATCTGGGACAGGTAGAGCCCCACGCCGAACAGGACAAGCGTCGGCCTTACCGCGGCGCTGCCCACCAGCGACAGCAGCGCCTCGCGTCGGGTCGCCAGCGCGAAGGTGGCAAACAGTACGGCCGCCACCACGGCGCGCACAGCCGAGATGAAAGCGGAGCTGATGTCGTAGCTCTCGGCGAGAAATTGAATGCACGCGCCCGAGAAGCCCCACAGCGTCGCCCCCGCGAGCGCGAAGACGACGCCGCGCCAGAAATGTCCCGATGCGCCCATAAGGGCAACCCTCCTCTGAACTTAGCTACCTACCCTGCCCCCGCTATCATAGGCCAGGCACGGGAGCTTGTCACCATGGGCGCCCGCCTGGTTGCCCCCACCCCACAGGAGCCCTACCTCTTTTCCTGACACCGACGACCCCGGGAAGGAAGCGGGACGCCGTCGCGGGCAGCGGTCGACCCCGGCGCCTGGCTGCAGCTGCCTAGCACTTGGCAGCACCTGCCCAGCGCTTAGCCACAGCTGTCCCAGGCTCGGCGGTACAGGTGACCGTCCGAAAAAAGTTACTCCCCCTGGCGCTTGGCGGCGCGGGCAGCGCGCTTGGCGGCCAGGCGGTCGCGGGCCGCGTCGCCCTTGGCGAGGTTGCTCGCACGGCGCTCGCCGCGGGCCGTGGAGCGCGTGGCGACAGCGGGGGCGGATGCAGAGTTGCTGGGCGACGTCGAACCCCGGGTGGCCTGAAGGCCGCCCCTACGAGGGTTTGCGAGAGCGCGCTTAGACGAAGCGGATGCGCTGGCGGGTGCTGTGCCGCCGCCCGCACCGACTGCCTCCGTCGCGCGCGGCTTCGGGGCAGCTTCGGCCGCATCTGCGCCATCGACCGGCGCGCCCCCGGCGGACGGCGCACCCCCGGCCGACGGCGCGGCCTCGGCGGCCTCCCTGTCGCCCTCTTCGGCGCGGTCGTCGCCGGTGAGCTCGGACAAAAAGCCCGCGATGGGGCCCATGAGATTGTCCTGCTCCTCCAGGTTGAAGTAGCGCAGCGGCAGCGCCAGCTTGCGCTTGTCGGGATTGTAGCGGCCGCCGGCGCGGCGCAGCGGCTTCATCTTGGCGTCGGGCACATCGATGGGTTCCACCACCAGACGTCCCGCCACCACCGAGATCAGCTTGATGCCGTGCTCGTTGGCGAAGGCCTTCAGGTGCGCCCGCGCGAACAGGTTCGCCGCGGCCGGCGGCATCTTAGGCGCCTTCGCCTCCATCTCCTCGCGCAGGGCCGCCACCGCGTCCACCGTGGCCGCCGCGGCCAGCTTGCGGTACCACAGCACGCGCGCGTCGGCGTCGGGGATGTACTCCTCGGGCAGGTAGGCATGGCCCGGGATGTTCACGGTGATGTCCGACAACGCCGGGGGCAGCTCACCTGTGGCCTCGCCCTTCTCGCGCGTGTCGTTCACCGCCTGGGACAGCATCTGGGCGAACAGGTCGAAGCCCACGGCCGACATGTTGCCCGACTGCTCGGCGCCCAGCATGCTGCCCGCGCCGCGAATCTCCAAGTCGCGCATGGCGATGCGCATGCCGCTGCCCAGGTCCTGGTGTTCGTTGATGGCCGTCAGGCGCGCGGCGGCCTCCTCGGTCAAGGGCACGTTCTCGGGAAACATGAAGTAGGCGAAGGCCTGCACCGACGAGCGGCCCACGCGGCCCTTCAGCTGGTACATCTGCGCGAGGCCCAAGCGCTGGGCATCCTCGATAATGAGCGTGTTGGTGTGCGGGTTGTCGATGCCGCTCTCGATGATGGTGGTGGCCACGAGCACGTCCAGCTCGCCGGCGGCGAACTCCTCCATCACGCGCTCCAGCTCCTCTTTGGTCATCTGCCCGTGGGCCACCCCCACCCGCGCCTCGCCGGCCGCGGCGTGCACGCGGTCCACCGCCTCGTCGATGGAGCGCACGCGGTTGCTCACGTAGTACACCTGACCGCCGCGCGCCAGCTCGTAGCGGATGGCAGCCGACACCACATCGGGGTCCCACTCCCCCACGTGCACCTCCACCGGGCGCCGCTCGTCGGGCGGCGTGAGAATGAGCGACATGTCGCGCACGCCCGACAGCGACATCTGCATGGTGCGCGGGATGGGCGTGGCCGACAGCGTCAGCACGTCGATGGACTCGCGCAGGTTCTTCAGCTGCTCCTTGTGCTGCACGCCGAAGCGCTGCTCCTCGTCGATGATGACGAGCCCCAGATCGTGCGGGTTCACATCGCGCGACAGCAGACGGTGGGTGCCCACGAGCACCTGCACGTCGCCCGACGCGAAGCCCTCAAGGGCCCGCGCCTGCTGCTCGTTCGTGCGGAAGCGCGAGAGCACCTCCACGGTCACGCCGAAGGGCTCGAAACGGTCCTTGAAGGAGGTGTAGTGCTGCTGGGCCAGAATGGTGGTGGGGCACAGCACCATCACCTGCTTGCCGTCCTGGGTGGCCTTGAACGCGGCGCGCAGGGCCACCTCGGTCTTGCCGAAGCCCACGTCTCCGCAGATGAGGCGGTCCATGGGCCGAGCCGATTCCATATCGGCCTTCACGTCGGCGATGGCGGCCAGCTGGTCGCGGGTCTCCTGGTAGGGGAAGGCCTCCTCCATCTCGCGCTGCCAGGGGGTGTCGGGGCTGAAGCGGAAGCCCTGGGTGGCCGCCCGGCGCGCGTACACGTCCACCAGGTCGAAGGCGAGTTTCTTGGTGGCCTTGCGGGCACGCGCGAGCGCCCGGGACCAGTCGCTCGTGTTCAGGCGCGTGAGGCGGGGGCTCGCGCCTTCCGGCCCCACGTAGCGCGTGACGCGGTCGAGCTGCTCCACGGGCACGAAGAGCTTGTCGCCCTCGGCGTATTCCAGCTGCAGGTAGTCGCGCTCGGTGCCGTCCACCTCGCGGCGCACCAGATCGCGGAAAAACGCGATGCCGTGGGCGGCGTGCACCACGTAGTCGCCGGGCTTAAAGGGGAAGGTGACCTCGGTGACGTCCACCGACACGCGCGCCGCGCGGCTGGCGGCCCGCGAGCCCTGGGTGTCGGCCGCGCTCACGAGGGCCAGATGCGCCTTGGGTATGATCATGCCGAGCGGGATGTCGTTGTCCACGATGTTCACCACGCCCCGCCGCAGGCGCCGCTTGGCCGCCTTTTCCTCATAATCGTTTTCATCGACACGCTGGTCGGACAACGTCAGCGAGGGACTCTGAGGCGTCGGCTCATTCGTCGTTGCGTCAGCATCGACGATGGATATGGGAATGCCGTGGTCCACGAAAGCGTGGCGCATGGTCTCCCGCGCGCGGTAGTTCGGGGCGCTGAACACCACCGTGTAGCGGTCGGTCGTCAGGCTCTTCAACTTCCCGAATATCTTGTCGGGCACGCCGGCCACGTCCACGCGTTTCACCGGCAGCTCGTCGTCTATCTCGCCGCCCACCCGCATGATGGACACGTAGGTGGCACGCGCCTCGCCGCCGAAGTCCATGGCCGCCGGGGCCGCGTACAGGCCCGCCAGCGCGATGTTCGTGCCTCGGGCGCGCTCGGACAAGTCCTCGGCCGCATGGGCCGCGTCATCGAAGAGCGAGCGCGGCTCGATGAGCGCGGTAAGTGTGCCGGCCCCCGCGTAGGCGCCCAGCGTCACCGGCTGCTTGTACAGGTAGGGCAGAATCACATCGGCCCCCTCGAAGATAAGGCCGCCCTCCATCTTCTCCAGCACGTCGCGCAGAGCCGGATTCGTGAGCGCCGGCTTCTCCAGGGCGCGTCGCGCATCGGCCAGCGCCCGGGGCGAGGTGGGAAACTCCGAGACCGGGTATATCTCCACCGCCGGCAGCGAGGAGATGGTCTGCCCCGTGGCCGGCACGATGCGGCGGATCTCCTCCAGCTCGTCGCCGAAGAAGTCGAGGCGCACCGGGAAGTCCAGGCTGCCGGGGAACACGTCCAGCGTGCCGCCGCGGTGCGCGAAGGTGCCCGGGCCGTCCAGCTCGCCGGTGTCGACGTAGCCGGCCGCCGCGAGCGCCCGAGGCAGATCGTCCAGCTCCGCCACGCCGGGGATGCCCATGTCCTCCAGCTCGGTACCGGCGGAAAGCGAAAGCGGGCGCGCCGCCATGGCCGCCGGGGGCGCCATAAGGCGCAGAAGCGCCCGGGCGCTCGCCACCACCACGACGGGGCGGCCCGACTGGAGCGCCCAGGCCGCCTCCATGCGCCGCGCGATCACGCGGGCGTCGGGCTTTCTGGGCGCGAAGGGAACATCGGCGCGCTCGGGAAAGCGCAGCACGCGCTCCTCCCCCAAGAAAGCCGCCACCTGGCGGGCGAAGGCCACCGCCGCGTCCTCGCCAGCCACCACCACGAGCGTGGCCTGGGGCGCATGGGCGAACCGCGCCGCCACGAGGAAGGGCCGCGCCGAGGCCGCCACGCCCAGCGTGGCGTCGGCACCCGCGTCGAGCTTTCCCCAGAACGCGTCTAAGCAGCCCGACTTTTCCAGCGTGAAGGCAAGCGAATCGATGAGCACGGCGAACTCTTTTCATTCGAGGGCAAACGTCGAAAGCCGCCCGAGGGGGGCGGCGGGCGCCGAAAAATGCGCCGCGCCCAGTGTAGCGCACCGCAAGGGCGCCCGCATCGCCTCGGCCCCCAACGGTAGCAAAGAAGTCAACCGGCCGTACCCGCTCGGCCGTCGCAGGAACGCGCGAGTCCGACAGCGACGCCTGACCGCCCAAAACAAGCGACGGCAGGAGCCAGGGAAAGCGCGCCGAGGCTTTTTCCGATTATTTCCGCCATGCGGTCACATCCGGCACGCGCCTGCCGTCTAATGGTCATCAGCAGAACGCCCTGAGGAGAAGAGGCTATGGAACGAAACGCACTCACCGACCGACAACGTCGCAATCTGGTGAAACGCGCCCAGCGGGGCGACGGTGCCGCCTTCGGCGCGCTAGTGCGTGACTGCTCGGACACCCTGTACCGTGTGTGCCTGGGCGCGACGGGCGGGCGCGAGGCAGATGCGGCCGAAGCAGTGCAGAATGCGCTCGCAGCGGCATGGAAGGGCTTGGAATCGCTCAGAGAGCCGCGCTATTTCAAAACCTGGCTCACCCGCATCTGCCTGAACGAGTGCGTCGACATCATGCGCCACCGCAGCGCGGCAATCCCTTTAGACGCGCAAGCCGAGAGCCTGCCCGACCTCGCACCTCATCCGGCAGCGGCCCTGGAAGCCGACACCGGCTTTCGCGAGCTCGTGCAGGCGGCAGGCGCCGACAACGGAGCCGCCATCGCCCTCTACTACGGCGAGGGCTACCGCACCGATGAGATCGCCGAGATCCTGGGCATATCGCCTGCGGCGGTGCGCCAACGCCTCTCACGCGGTCGACGGGCCATCGCAAAAGCCTTGGCCGCGGAAGAACCCGAGGCCGCCGCGCCGCAACCGGCGTCCCGACCCCGGGGCGAGCAACCCGACCTCGCCGCCGACGCCCGGGCGCCGGGCGCGGACCTTGAG
This sequence comes from Adlercreutzia wanghongyangiae, assembly GCF_035989245.1. Classification (NCBI taxonomy): domain Bacteria; kingdom Bacillati; phylum Actinomycetota; class Coriobacteriia; order Eggerthellales; family Eggerthellaceae; genus Adlercreutzia; species Adlercreutzia wanghongyangiae. Next base: position 6,417 of record NZ_JAYMFF010000010.1, read on the forward strand.
CATGCCCCACTCTCCCGACACTCCATCTCGTAAGCGAGGTTCCCATGAACGAGAAACGCCTTGACGATCTCATTGCCTCCCGCGCTGCCGCCAGCCGCCCCAGCGCCTCCTTCGAGGCAGCCATCGACCACGCGCTCGGCGCTGTGGAAAACGCCTCCGACCAAACCTGTCGCGGCGATAGCGGCAATCGCCGCTGGACATGCCGCCCCCGCCGCAGGACAGCAGGCGGGCGCCGAGTCCCCGCCGGGCTGCCCCGGGCCGCGGCCGTGGCAGTCGCCGTCGCCGTGGGGGTGGGCGGATCGGCCTGGGCCGCGGAAAAGCTCGGCTTCACCCTGCAGCAGACCGACGCCAACCAAATGCAGGTGAGCCCTCGCATGCCCGAGGAGGACAATCTCTCCGCAGATGCCCAGACCATCGACGAGTACGAGCTGACGTTCTCCTACATTCCCGCAAGCTTGCCCGACCACCTCGTGGGCACGGACTCCGGCGGCTTCAGCAACAACGACGGCTTCGAGGGCTGGTCGCAGTTCGCCCCCTCCATCGAGTACTACACCTACTATCTGGACACAACCGAGCCCGCAGTCTTCTCGTCCGTCGAGAACGGCGAGGCCATCGAGGTGGCCGGCCACGAGGCAGTGCTCATGGAATTCGACTACGGCATGAGGTATGCCCAACGCAGCACGCAGACGCGCCTCTACGTCGCCTTCCCCGACGAGCGGCGGGTGGTGCACCTGCAAACGAGCAACGCGGAGCTGGCCGACGAGCTCGTGCCCATCGCCGAGGGCATGAGCCTTAAACCCACGGGCTGCACCGTACCCCTCGAGTTTCAGATTACCTGGAGCCAAGCCGTCGAGAACGCGCGCATCGATGCCGAGGATGCCGCCACGCGAGCACGGGACGGCGGCATCGACGACGCCTTCGGCGCCCTCTGCGGCATCACGCTGACCGACGAGCAGATGGGTCCGCTCCGCACCGTTGGCGAGACCTTCCCGCTGCCCGGCAACGAGGCGATCGCCATTACCGTCGAGTCCGTCAAATTTCACGACGACGGCTCCCTCGTCGACCGCGAGCAGATGCCCGCCAGCTGGCGCAGTCTCATCGACAAGGACGGCTCCCTCGCCGAGGGCACCCTCGCCTACGTCAGCTACGGTAACGGGCAAAGCGACACCGATACCGTAGTGAAAGAGGAGGCCATTCCGCTGAAACTCGTGGAAGTCTCGGTGTCGCTGGCCAACGAAAGCACCGAGACCCAGGACGACATCCGCTGCATGCTCTCCCTCGAAAGTGCCATGCACGAGAATGGTACCTGGACGCGATACCAGCGCGTGGACGAGTGCCCCGAGGCCGACGAGGCGCAATGCAATCTCGGTGTGGGAACGGGTCTTGCCGACTACGTCGAGCGCCTTGACGACGGCAGCATCGGGCGCATGGACCGACGCCTGGGTTCCTTGGATCCCGGCGAGACGAGAGAGGTGCGCTACCTGTGGCTTGTGCTTGCCGACGAGACCGACAAGCTCCTGCTGGATATCGACATTGACGGCATGGGCAACTACGCCGACGGCACTTTCGGCCAGCGGCTGGTGGACATCCGCGCATCGTAACGAATCGGGACTGCCCCAGAGAATTCTCAGAGAGCTTCGATGTGCCCTGTGCGACAATGGAAGACATCTCGGGTACGGAGGGGAGACCCCTCGCCGCAGACCTCTGAGCGCCCCGCTGCGAACGCGGCCCTTGGGAAGCAGATTCCACTTCAGCAGCAGCGATGCAGGGATAGTGCCGACTTGCGTGCGTCATCCCCTCTGCTTCCGTCGCCGCGTTCGCGGCGGGACAAGCACGAAGCGGGCTGCGGCGAGGGGCCTCCCCTCCGAACCTCGCGGACCCCACTTTCCGCAAGCAAAACGCCCCGCGCCCAACGGCGCGTAAACAACAAGGAGCAGCCATGGCACGGGAATCTCTCGCGAGCAAGAAGGAGCGCGCGGCCGCCATCGAGGAGCGCATGTTCGCCCACTACGGGCCCGGCGAGGCGTCGCTGGACTACACGACCCCCTTCGAACTGACCGTGGCCGTGGTGCTGTCGGCCCAGTGCACCGATGCCGCCGTGAACAAGACCACCCCGGCGCTGTTTGCGGCCTACCCCACCCCGGCGGCCCTCGCGGCGGCCTCTCCCGACGAGGTGGCGGAAATCATCCGCTCGCTCGGGTTCTTCCGCTCCAAGGCGAGAAACCTCGTGGCGCTGGCCCAGATGGTGGTGGCCGACTTCGGCGGCGAGATCCCGGCCGACGTGGACGCGCTGCAGAAGCTGCCCGGCGTGGGCCGCAAGACGGCGAACTGCGTGATGTGCGAGGCCTTCAAAGACCCCCAGGGCATCGCCGTGGACACCCACGTGTTCCGCATCGCGCACCGCCTGAAGCTGGCCGGGCCCTCAGCCGACACGCCGCAGAAGGTGGAGGACATCCTGCTGAAGGTGTACCCGCGGCCCCAGTGGCTGTTCATCAACCACCAGTGGGTGCACTTCGGCCGCGAGTTCTGCCGCGCCCGCAACCCCCGCTGCGCCGACTGCATCGTGGGCGATCTGTGCCCCACCCGCGGTCTTTGGGCCTAGAACCTCGTTCCAATGCGGAAACAGCTTAAGATTTCGTAAGGTCTGTCACATTGCGCGAAGGCGCTCGCATCTAAAGGGCGAACGGAATATCTTGTTGTCCGAGAGATGAAAGCGAGGGCTCTCATGACCTCAGAATCACCGCACGGCGCGGCCGTAAAGCGCCTGGTGCGACGCGCCCAGCGAGGCGACGCCGGTGCCTTCGAATCGCTGGCGCGCTCCTGCGGCACCACGCTGTACCGCGTGGCCGCCAGCTGCCTGGGCAACCAGGAGGCCGACGTGGCCGACGCCATTCAGGAAACGCTGGTGGCCGCATGGCGCAACATCGGCTCGCTGGAGCAGCCACGCTACTTCAAGACCTGGCTCATCCGCATCTGCATCAACGCCTGCCGTCAGGTGCAGCGGCGTCGTCGCGCCACCGTTCCCCTCGACAGCGTGGGCGAGGAGCGCCTGGATGCGTCGCTGCGCGCCGCCGGCCGCGTGGACGAGACCACCCGGGCGGCAGCCGCAGCCGAGGCCAATGCCGCATTCGGCCGGCTGGTGGACGCCGCCGGAGAGGCCTACGCCCTGGTGATCACCTTGTACTACGGAGAAGGCTACAGCACCGCCGAAATCGCCGAGCTGCTGTCCATGAGCCCCGAGGCGGTGCGCCAGCGCCTTTTCCGCGGCCGTGCGCGCATCAAGCGGGCGCTGGCCGAGAATCCCGCCTTGGCGCACCCCGTCGACCACGAGGGGCCCGCGCGCGCCGTCGGCCACCCCAGCCGGCCGCGGGCACCCGATGGCGAGGGACTCATGCAAGCCACCGCCCCCGCCTGATCCGCTTTCTCCGAGGAGACTCCCATGAACGATCACGAACTCGATTGCGCCATCCGCGCTACTTTGGACGGCGCCCGCCCCTCTTCCGGCGCCTGCGCGGCCATGGACGCCGCCTTCGCCGCCATCGCGCAGGATGCCGCCAGCAGCGCGCCGTCCTCGCGCCAGGGCCGCCGCCTTCCCCTTACAGCCAAGCCGTGGGCCCGGGCTGCCGCCGTGGCCTGCGCCGTGTGCCTGGGCGCGGGGGGCACCGCCTACGCTGCCGACGCGTTGGGCCTCATCTCGCTTAAGCCGAGCGCCCCCTATCAAGTAATGCTGGGCATCGCCGACGATACGGCCGAAAACGGAACCGAACCCGTGCCCGATACCGTGGACCACTACCGCCTGAAGCTGGCCTACGAGCCGGCCGGCCTCACCCGCGACCCCGACAGAACCGCGGCAGGAGCGCCGTCCGACGGGCGCTGCGCCGACTTCTACTCCGACGATTTCCTGCAGTCGCTGAGGGTGAGCGTGCTGTACCACGACACCGACGAGGCGTTCCCGGTATCCTACGTGGCCGCCAGCGAGACCGTGGACGTGAACGGCCGCGCATCGGCGCTGATCACCAACGGCTACGGGCCCGACAACCGCTACCTGCAGCTGTTTATCCCCTTCCCCGACGAGCATCGCGTGGTGGTGGTGGGCGCCACGGCCAGCCTGCGCGACGAGATGCTGGCCGTGGCCCGGGGCATCTCGCTGGAGCCGGCGGGCACAGTGGGCCGCACTCACCTGTGGCTGCTCAGCGATTTCCTGGCCCCGGCCCTATCGGAAGGCGACGCCGCCGACACGGCGAGCCTGCGGGCATCCCACGACCAGATGGCGCACCTGCACCAGGTGGGCGATGCGTTCGCGCTGCCCAACGACGATGCCGCACTGTTCGACCGCGACGATGAGAGCACGCTTGAGGCGCGGGTGACCGACGTGAAGGTGGCCGACAACCTGAGCACGCTCGCTTGCGACGAGATGATCCCCGACGAATGGCGCGCCGTGGCGGATGGCGGCGGCACCCTGGGCAGCACCGAGATATCCTTCCGCACGTACGGTGACGGCGTGAACAGCCTTGACGAGGTAGTGGCCACGCGATCGGTGCCCATGGCCCTCGTGCAGGTGAGCATCGACTACACCAATACGGGCGACGCAGCGCTGGACGACGTGCTCTTCTTCGCCGGTCTGTTGTCGGCCACCGAGGGACCCGGCGGCTGGCAGGTGTTCGACCGGGCGAGCCAAGTACCCGGATCCGACGAGGCCGTCCTCGGCACGACCCTGGGCACGGGCGAGATGTACTACTACGATGTGAACGGCAGAAAGGCCACCGACGACCCCGACGCCCCGAACTACATCGCGCACTTGGAACCAGGCGAGACGGCAACGGTGTCCGTCGCGTGGCTCGTGCCCCGCGACGAGCTGGAGCAGCTGCTGCTCACGCTGAGCAGCTCCGGGTACTGCTTCGACGAGGAGGCCCTGCAACTGGGTTACGTGGACATTCGTCAGTAAAGCGCCCTTGAGTGGAGCCTTTCGGGCGCTCACCCTAGATACCCTCCGAAAGGGGCGGCTTGAGCCGCCCCTTTCGTGCAGGCGATCGCAGCTGAGAGGGCGGGCTGAAGCCCGCCCCTACGGGTATTCTCGTCGTGGCGGTTCTGAGGGCGTTCTTGGCGCGACGGTTCCGCGGGCGGGCTGAAGCCCGCCCCTACGGGGTGCTTCGGCGCGACTGCTCTGCGGGCTGAAGGGCGCCTCTACGGCGTTGCGGGCTTCTTCCGCAGAGGGAAGCCGCGATGGTGCAGCTCGGCGGCTACGGTTTCCACGAGCAGGGGCAGCGCGGCCTCGCATTCCGGGGTGAGCCCCACGCAGAACTCGGAGGGCGACGGGTTGCCCACCTGCATGCCCAGGCAGAAGCCCTCGGCCTCATAGCCCATAAGCGCAGCGGCGTCGAAGAGGTCGACGAGCTTCAGATCGTGCAGCGAGGCCTCGGGGCCGGAATGGCGCGCCATGGCGTCGGGCTCGAAGCGGTACACCGTGCCCGGCGCGTCGCCCGTGCCGTCCACGGCGTCCACCGTGAGAATGAGATCGCACCGTTCCACATAGCCAAGCATATCCAGGGCCATGCAGCCCACATCCAGCAGCTGCACGTTGTCGGGCACCTCGTAGGTCTCAAGCAGCGCGTCCAAGGCCGCCGGGGCCACGCCATCGTCCAACATGAGACGGTTGCCCACGAAGAACACCGCCGCTGTGCGCGGGGCGCCCTCGGCGCGATCGGCCGTCATTGCAGGGTTCCTGCCGCTTCGGCGGCCTCCAAGGCCGGGCGGAAATCGATGTTGTACCAGGTGGCCAGGACCACCACGATCACAGCCACCACGGCTCCGACCACGGCCCACGCCCGCTGGCGGCGCAGATAGCGCTCGCGGCTTTCCCCGTGCGCCTCGGCCCGATGGGCCGCAAAGGGCTGCGACACGATGGCGAACACCAGGGTGGCCCCCAGAAGCCCCCCGGTCATGACCACGGCCAGCGCCACCGAAAGCACCGTGGGCTCGTGCGCCGCCGCATAGATCACGTTGTCGACGAACAGCCACGCCACAAAGAACAAAAACGCTGCCCACATGCCATGGGCCGGCCCCCACACCGGAGCCAGGAACAAGGCCCCCAGGTTCACCCGGGGAAGCCCCTTCAGGAACTTTTCCTCAGCTGCTATCTGCTCGTCAGTCAGCGTGGACGCCATGGCACTCCTTCGTACGCGGTGTTTCCCCCACTGTAGCGAAACCGCCCGCGAAACGGCGACGGCACCGGCCCATCCGTCGGCCAAACGCCCCAGCAATCGCCCGGCAGCCGTCGCGTGTCTACCCCACCAGCTTCGAAGACTCCACCTCTTCCACGTACCACTCCATGAACTTCGCCAAGGGCTTGCGCAACACCAGGCCCAGCAGGGCCGCCGGAATGAGGAACAGCGCCAGCTGGCCCATCTGCAGCCAGAACTCGGCCCCGGCGCCTCCCATCATGGCGGTGCGCATGGCATTCACCACGTGGGTGGCCGGCAGCCAGGGGCTTAGGGCCTGCACGAACCCGGGCAGCAGCTGCAAGGGGAACGAGCCGCCACAGCCGGTCACCTGGATGATCAGCAGCAGAACGGCAATGGCCTTCCCCAAGTTCGCGAAGGCCACCACCAGGGCGTAGATGATGAAGGTGAACACGAGCCCGGCGCCCCAGAAACAGACGAGGAATTCGACCACGTTGGCCACCTGCACCTGCAAGAAGAACAGGTTGCCCAGGGCCATCACCGTGGTCTGGGCCAGTGATATGGCCGCCATCACCCCGAAGCGCCCGAAGAACACCTGGCGCGGCTTCGCGTTGCCGATGCCCGCTGCGGCCAGCTCGGCCGCCGAGGGCCGCGGGCGGATAACCACCAGGATGAGCAACGAGCCAATGAACAGGGCCAAGGTGGTGTACAGCGGGGCCATGGCGCTGCCGAAGTTTTCCACCGGATACACCGCCACACGATCGAGCGCCACCGGGGCCGCCAGGGCCTTCGACAGCACCGAGGCATCGGCGCCCAGCACATCGCGCAGCGCGCCGCGATCACCCGTGGCCAGGGCCGCGTCGATATCCACGGCCATGGCGCGCAGATCCTTCGACACCTCGTGCAGCTTGTCGGTAGTGGCGGTGATCTTCGCGGCGGTATCGCCCATCACCTGCGATGCGGAATCGGCCGACGAGGCCAGGTCGGCCCCTACGCCCGACAAGTTCCCCGTGATGGCGCCCATGGACTCGGCCATGGCGCGCGCATCGTCGGCCAGAGCCGCCAGGCCCGGCTTCACGTTGGCGTCGTAGTCGGACTTCAGCGACTGGATGGACTGCCGCGCCTCGGCAGCCTGGGCCTTGGCCGCGTCGCGCTCGGCCGACACGTCCCCGCTGCCCGCCTCCAGCTTGTCGGCGGCGCCGCGCAGGCTGGCAGCCATGGCGTCGGTTTGGGCAGCCACGGCGTTCAGGCGGCTGACCACGGCCAGGGCCTGGGGCCGCACGCTCTCGGGCAGGCTGGGCGCCAGGGCCTGCAGCGACGAGGCCGCGTCGCGGTACAGCGCCCCCTGCTTGTCCAGGGTGGTGGCGTGGTTGCGCAAATCGCCCACCGCGCCAGCCATATCGCGGGAGGCGGCATCGAACAGGCGGTCGATGGACGAGGACACGGCGTCGAAGCCGGCGGCGCTTTCGGCCAGGGCCGACGACAGCGCGTCGCCGGAATCGCGCAGCGCGTCCACGGTGCCGGGCACCGCGTCGGTGCGCGTCGTGGCCGCCGACAGCGTGGTATCCACCGCACCGGCAGCCGAAGTGGCCAGGGCCGACGAATCCTGGGCCAGGTTCTGGCACGCCTGGGCCAGCGAGCAGTACAGTGTGAGCACCGAGGCCGCATCGTCCACCGCGTCGGCCATCTCGCGCACATGGTCGGCCACCTGCGCGATGCGCCCGTCCCAGTCCTCGTCCTCGGCAAACGACGACACCGATTCCGCCAGCGACAGCGACACCTCCGACAACGTTTCGGCGAACACGGCGTTCACCTGGTACGACACCGAATCGGCACCCTTATCGGTAATCTTGGGCGCAATGGCGCTCTTCTTCTCGTTGGTGTAGTAGATGATATCGGCATGCTGCACGTTGGCGGTATAGAAGGTGAGCATGTCGCGGCTGAAGCTGGGCGGGATGACCACGGCAGCGTAGTAGCGCCCCGAGCGCGCGCCGTCGATGGCGTCCTCCTCGTCGGTGAACACCCAGTCGATCTGGTCGTTGGCCCGCAGCGCGCTGACCACCTGGTCGCCCACGTTCACGCGAAGGGGCACCAGATCGCTCTTGTAGCCCTCGTCGGTGTTGGCCACCGCCACCTTCAGGCTGCCGGTGTTGTCGAACACGTTCCAGCACGCGATGATGTTGTACCACGCGAACAGCGAGGGCACGATCACCAGGCCCACGGCGATGATGATGGACATGACATTGGCGGAAAGCCGCTTCAGGTCGGCGCGAAACAGGCGCATCACGTTACTCATCGCCCTCACCCCCCTTCGCCGCCGGCGCAGGCCCTGCAGGATCGTCGGGCGCGGGCCCCGGCGAGGGCCGGTCTGATGCAGGCGCTGCCGTTGCCGCCGGGCCCTCCGTGGCGTCCAAGTCGGCCGCCCGCCGCACGGCCGCCGAGGCGTCGTACAGTCCGATCAGGCTCTCATCCGAAAGGCTTCCCAGCTTCATCTGCCGCTCGAAGCTGAAGCGCAGGCTCTCGATGACCACCAGCGCCACGAAGATGAGCACCGTCCACAGAAGCCACGCCGTCAGCAGCCACACCTTCTCGGCCGGCGTGAGCGCGAACACCACGGCCAGCAGCACCGGCACCACGATACCGCTGATCAGCGCGGCCTTCATCAAACGCGGGTACCAATGCGAGAAGCGCGCGTAGCGCCGCCCGATCTCGGCATCGTAGCCGCCCTTGTCGGAAAGCGCCCGCAAGATCTGGGAAATGCGGTAGGGACGCACGGGAATGTCCACATCCTCGCCGTTGAACAGACCCCCTTCCCGCACCTGGCGCGCCACCATGCGGTTCACGTTCGCCATCAGGGGACGCAACAGCAAGCCGGCAGCCATGAACAGGGCGAAGAACAGGCCCAACACCAGCAGGTCGGTGGCATACTGGTTGCCGTAGAAGCCGCAGATAGCCTCGCGCATGGCCCCGATGCCGTAGGTGAAGGGGAAAAACGGGTACAGCGCCTGGAAGAAGCCCGAGGTCATCTCGATGGGGTACAGTCCCGTGGCCCCGGGAATCTGGGCGAATACCAAGATGATGCAAATGCCCTTGCCGATATGCTGCAAGGTGACCGAGAAGGCGTAGATAATGGCCAGATAGGCCAGCGACGCGCAGGCCGCCGCCACGAACAGCGCCGGCGCGCTGACCGCCTGCACCCCGATGGCCAGCACGCCCGCGCAGCACACGAGCGCCTGCACCACGGCCATCGCGGCCAGGAACAGGAAGCGCGCCCAGTAGCGCTGGGCCAAGGTGAGGCCCGGCACGCCTTCGCCGTCCACCTCCTGTCGCATGATGACCAGCAGCATGAAGGCGCCGATCCAGAAGGTGAGGTTCATGAACAGGGGCGCCATGGCGCTACCGTAGGCGTTCAGCGGATACAGCGACTCGGTGACCACCTCGGTGGGCGACGCCATGAAGCTGGCGATGCGGTCGGCGTCCAGGCCCTCCTCGCCCACCAGCCGCGCCAGGGCGTCGGACGCGCCGAAGGCCACCACGTCGCTGTACACCACGCCCAACTCCGACTCCAGGCTGGCGAACAACTTGTCGGTCTCATTCACGGTGGTCTGGGCCGTCTGCATGGTGGCATCCAGCTGATTCACCACCAGCGTCGTCTGCTGCACCAGCATGCGCTGGGTGGCCAGAGCCTCCTGCAGCGCGTCGGACGTCTCGGCCAGCGCATCAAGCGCGCTGTTCACCGCCGGGATAGTGGTGCCGAACAGGCCCGTGGAATAGGAGCTCATGCTGCTGGAGGCCTGTTGCACCGCCGTGTTCAGCGACGAGGTGGCATCCTGCAGGGCCTGAGCGGTGTCCTGAGTGCGCGTGTTCAGGCCCTCCAGGTCGCCCAAGGTCTGCTCGGCTGCATCCGACCGGGCGTCCAGGTTCTTGGCCAGGGCCTCCAGCGACGCGCGCTCGGTGCTGCCGGCGGGCAGGCCGGCCGCGCTCTGACGCAGCGCCTCGGCCACCGCGCGGCTCTCAGTCACAGCCGCCCGCCCCTGGGCCAGTGCCGACTGGATGCCGCCCTGGGCCTGGCCCAGCGAGCCGGTCAGCTTGGCCGCCGCGCCATCGGCCGCCGAGGCCGCCGTGGTAGCCGCGCCCAGGGCCTTGGTCACCGCCGGCATGGCGAAGGCCGAGAAGTCGGACAGGGTCTTCTGCATGGCCGCTGATGTCTCGCCTAGCTCGCCCAGGCTGGCATCGGCCTCGTCGATGCCCGTGCTTGCCCGCGAAAGCGCATCGCGGGCGCCGTCGATCTTGTCGTGGGCCTCCGTGACCGAAGTCTTGATGCCCACCAGGGTGGTACGGGCCTCCCCCACCGTGGCGGCGGCATCGGCGATCTTCTGCGCCGCCCGCGACTGGCTCTCGCCGGCCTGGGCCCGCGTGTCGTCGACAGCCGCATCGATGGCCTTCACGGCCACGTCGGTCACCGTGGACACGAAAGTGGAGTTGATGGTCTCATCCAAGGTAGTGGCGCCCGTGTCGGTGATCTTGGGGGCCACCGGCCCGGCCTTCTCGTTCACGTAGTACTGCAACTTGGGCTGGGTGAACTCGCCGGTGGTGATGGTCAGCAGATCGGCGGTGAAGCGCGACGGTATGACGAAGGCGGCGTAGGCAGTGCCCGCGTTCAGCTGGTCCATGGCCTCGTCATAGGTGGTGAACTCCCAGTCCAGCTGATGGTTGTCGTGCAACTGGTCGACGATCTTGTCGCCCACGTTCAACGAGCCGGTCAATTCCGAGCTGCCGCCCGCGTCCTGGTTCACCACGCACACACGCAGGTTCCCCGTGTTGTCGTAGGGGTTCCAGAAACCGATGACGTTGTACCACGTGTACACCGATGGCAACAGCAGCAGCGCCACAACGACCACCAAAGCCGGGGGCGTATGCACCAGGCGCAGCACGTCGCGTTTGAGAATCTTCAGCACATTCCGCACGGAAACGGGTCCTTTCCGCATAGCTTACCCAGTATGAACAGTATCGCTCATCATAGCGCAACCCCGGCAGGCGCGCTCGCCCTTGTTGACGGAACGGAATCATCGGTCAAGCAGCGGCCAAATCGCGGACGCCTGCTGCCCGGTTTCTCCGCCCAAAGCTGGTCGCATGCGGAAATGGCAGCTCTCGATGGTCAAAAGAAAGAGGATTTATAAGCGCTTTTCGCTTTTCCCAATGGATTCTGGCCATAAAACGCGAGATGTCTATGGTTCCACAAAGATCAGGCGCTCAAATCGCTCATTTTCCGACCCTAATTGAGGAGAATCTCGGAAAACGGAGGGCAATTCATGCTTGCGAGCATATAAATCAAGATGTTTTTGGCCAAATAAGGCAAATTGGATTGCAATTCCCATATAAATCTATCGTTTTGTGGCCATGGAGCGAGGCGACGCATGGCGAAGGGGCGGCCCGGACGAGCGGGGCGACGCATGGCGGAGGGGCGGCCCGGACGAGCAGGGCGACGCATGGCGAAGGGGCTGCGCCGGACGAGCGAGGCAGCATACGGCGATGGCGCTGTACCGAATGAACGAAGGGGCGGCCTCCGAAGAAGCCGCCCCTTGGTCGCATTAGCTCGCGCAACCCCTAGTGCACGTCGTGGTCCTCGCCCACGATGTTGTGCAGATCGGGATCGTACACCAGGCCGCCGTGCTCCTTGCGCAGGAACATCAGCTTGGTGGGCTCGAAGCCCTCTACGTTGGCCAGGTAGATGTGGATGAACATGAAGCAAATGAACACGTACATCATGAAGTAGTGGATGATGCGCATGGACATGAGCCCGCCCACCAGGTTCGTCGTCGCGGCGAACACCGGCACGTTCATGGTCACGCCCCACAGGCACAGACCGGTCCAGAACATGATCACGATCAGGATCGGGATCAGCAGGTAGCTGATCTTCTGCGGCACGCCCAGCTTGGCGCCCAGCGGATGGTCCTTCTTCAGGAACAGGTAGTAGGTGATCCAGGCGCCGGCCTGATGGCGGTTATCCTTCTGCGGCATCCAGGTCTTGATGTCGGTGACCTGCTGACGGGTACCGGCCGTGGGGGCCGACTTCACGAAGAACGCCATCACCACGCGCACGACGCAGTTGATGAACAGCACGAAGCCGAACAGCAGGTGCGCGCCGCGGGCGATGCCCATCAGGTACGGCAGGAACGGGAAGTGAATGAGGAAGCCCGACAGGATGAGCACCACCATGGCAACGAGGTTGATCCAGTGGGTGATCACGAACGGAAGCGGATGGGCCTCCTTGTAGTGTGCGAGATGGGCCATCTTACTTCACCCCCCAAGGGCTGGTCACGGTTTCGAAGCTCTTGCCCGTGGCGCGATCGGTCACATGCACGGCGCAGGCGGTGCAGGGGTCGAAGCTGTGCACGGTGCGCAGAGCGTTGATGGGCATCTCGATGTCGGCCACCGGAACGCCGATGAGCGCCTGCTCCAGCGGGCCATGCTCGCCCGCGGAGTTGATGGGAGCCAGGTTCCACGTGGACGGGATGATGATCTGGTAGCCCTCGATCTTGCCGTCGACCACCTTCTCGGAGTGGTACAGGGCGCCACGCGGGGCCTCCCAGAAGCCGCTGCCTTCGCCGGTGATGCGCTCGGGAGCACGGAAGTACTCGGAGTCGCCGCCCTTGATGGCCTCGGCCAGCTCGTTCACCCACTCCACCATCAGGTCGGCCACGTACATGGTCTCGATCTGACGGATGGCGGTACGGCCCAGGGTGGACTGGAAGGCGGACAGGTCGCCCGGCTTCGCGCCCAGGATGGCCAGCACCGCGTCGACGTTCTCCTTGATGAAGGGCACGCCGCGCACGTAGGCCGCGAAGATACGGGACATGGAGCCCGCCTCCATCGGCTTGCCGTCGTAGGTGGGGCACTTCACCCAGGTGTAGCGGTCGTCCACGTTGTAGTCGGTGTAGGCCGGGTCGGTGGTGAAGTAGGGCGAGGTGTAGGTGTCGTCGCCCTGGTACCAAGAGTGACCCATGTACTCCTGGATCTTGCTCTCCTCCACATCGGACACGTCGAAGTTCTCGTTCAGCACGCCCATGGGCAGGTAGCGGTTCTTCATCTGCTCGATGTAGTCGTCGCCGTAGGGCCAGCCGTTGCCCTCGAACACGCCCCAGGCGATGTAGCGGCCGCAGCCCTTGCCGAAGGTCAGCGCCTCGGCGTAGGGGCCGGCCAGCGCCACGGTGTCGGCGAGCACGGTGTCGTTCACCCAGTCGCGCACCTCGGTGGCCATGGCCAGAAGGTCGTCCAGCTTGCTCTCGGTGGGCACCCACATGTTGCCGCCGGGGATGGAGGTCATCACGTGGGGCATCTTGCCGCCGAGCAGCGCCGCCATCTCGGAGGCGCGGGCCTGCATCTTCAGAGCCTCCAGGTAGTGGGAGGTGAGGATCAGGTCGAGCTCGGGGGTGAGCTTGTAGGCCTCGCCGCCATCGGCGCCGAACCAGTTGCCCGAGAAGATGGACAGCTGGCCGTTGGCCGCGAAGGCGCCCAGCTTGTCGTACAGCTGGTTCAGGTCGGAGTGCAGCGCCAGGCCGTTCTCCAGAGCCACCGCATAGGCCTCGTCCACATTGGCGTTCAGGGCGTTCAGCGGGTTCACGTAGTCCAGAGCCGCCAGGTTGTACAGCCACAGGATATGGCTGTGCAGGAACTGCGCGCCCTCAAGCAGGTTGCGCACGATACGGGCGTTGTTGGAAATGGTGATGCCGTAGGCCTTGTCGCCGGCGATGGACGACGCGTGGGCATGGGACACCGGGCATACGCCGCAGATGCGCTCGACGATCTGGGCCGCGTCCTCGGGGGTGCGGTCCTGCACCACCAGCTCCATGCCGCGGAAGCAACCGCCGGACACCCAGGCATCCTGCACCACGCCGTTGTCGACTTCCATCTCGACGCGGAGATGGCCCTCGATACGGGTAATCGGATCAATAACAGAACGTGTCAAGTCAGCTCACCTCCTTCTAGTTCTTCTTACGGGGATCGGCGTTCTTGTGGACGAGCTCCTCATCGAGAACCGGACCGCCGGACACCGGATCGGCGTAGGTGCCGATCTCCTGCTCGGGATGCTTGGCGTCCCACTTGCGGATCTTCTCGAAGGGCGCGCCGCCGTCCATGCGGCCGGACATCTTCATGCCGAAGCCGTGCACCACCAGGCAGGCGGCCAGAATGCCGGTGACGGCGACCGCGATGGTGGTGGGCTGGAACTCGAAGTCACCGATGCGCAGGTCGCGCATGCGCTTGTAGAAGGGCGTGTTCACTTCCACCCAGTTGTCGCCCGGGTTGCCCGGATTGGCCTCGCAGCAGCCGATGCAGGGGGCACCGGACTGCACGCACCAGCTGCGGCGGTTGTTCCACAGGGTGACACCGCAAATAGAGCGGGTCTGCGGACCGCGGCAGCCCACGGGGTACAGGCAGTAGCCCAGGGCCTCTTCCTCGCTGCCGAACTCGTAGACGAACTCGCCGTTCTCGAAGTGGCCGCGACGCTCGCAGTTGTCGTGGATGGTCTGGTTGAACAGGTCGCCCGGCATGTTGAAGTCGTTCAGACGGTTCAGCAGCAGATCCATGTCCTTCATGACCACGACGTCCACCAGCACCGACATGACCCACTCGGGGTTCACCGGGCAGCCCGGCACGTTCACCACGGGGGTGGTCACGCCGACCTTCTCCAGGTACTGCTGAACGCCCAGGGCCTGGGCCGGGTTCGGATGAGCGGCCATCCAGCCGCCGTTCACCGCGCAGGAACCCACGGCCACCACGGCGTTGGCGGACTCGGCCGCCTCCACCAGGGCCGTGATGCCCGTCTCGCCGGCCACGCGCAGGGCGTTGCCGTCGAAGGCCTCCAGCACCGCACCCTCGTAAATGAGAATGTAGTTGCCGGCCGCGATGGTCTGGGCCTTGGCCTCCTCCACGGAGTGCCCCGCGGCAGCCGACAGCGTCTCCGAGTAGTTCAGGGAGATCAAGTCGAGCACCACGGAAGCTACGTCGGGAGTCTCCACCTGAGCGAAGGACTCGGTGCATCCCGTGCAGGACGCGCCCTCGATCCAGATGACCGGATAAAGGTTGCCCGACGTCGCGCCGATAACAGTGTCCTCAACCGCTTGCGCCACACGCGGGATGGCCAGCGGGGAAAGACCCGCGGCCGCGGCGATGCCGGCGCACAGCTTCATGAAGCTGCGGCGGGACACGCCACGCGAGGCCAAGATGTTGTCGAACTCTGACATCGTTGCCTGATTTTCCATGCGTACACCTCCTCAAGGTGTCCTCGTCACTCTTACATGCTCCGCTAGGTTATCCTTATTCCCGTCACAATTGCTCCATGGAATGCGGATAGATGCGAAAACAATCTACCAACGGCCTCAAAATGTTACGCACGAGGGTGCGGGTAACAAAATGGCACGCCGTCAACAGGGGCGACGCGAATGCGAGGCATCCGACCAGCACGTTCGCACCGCCAGGCGGCCGGGTACTCCCCTACGATCTGGGGCAACGCCTTTTGAGTTTCCCGCCGGGCCCCAGCCCCTATTCCACAGGATAGCTGCCGAGCACCTTCACCTCGCGCAGCTTCATGCGCAGGCAGTCGAGGGCCGTCTGCACGTCGATGTCGTGGATGGAGCCGTCCAGTTCCACGAAGAACATGTAGTCGCCCAACTGCTTTTTGGTCGGGCGCGACTGCAGCATGGTCAGGTTGATGCCGGCGTAGGTGAACTCCGACAAAATCATCTGCAGGGCACCGGGTTTGTCGGCCCGCAAAAACAGCGCCAGCGAGGTCTTATGACGCGCACCCGTAATGAGTTCGGCATCGCTCAAGCGTCCCACCAGGGCGAACGCCGTCTGGTTCTCGGGATTGTCCTGGATGCCGCGACGCAGCACCCGCGCACCGTGCAGCTCGGCGGCCAAGGCGTTCGAGATGCCGGCGCACGTGGGATCGGCCGCCGCCATGCGCGCGCTTTCCGCTGTGGAGGACACGGCCAGCGTGGAGCGACCGGGCAGCTCGGTGGCCAGGAACCGGCGGCACTGGGCGATGCCCTGGGGATGCGAGGCCACACGCGCAATGGCGTCCAGCGTCGCATCGGGATGCGCCACCAGGCAGTGGCTCACGTTGATGACCTCCTCGGCCAGGATGACCGCGTCGGTGCGGAAGGCGAAGTTGTCGAGCGTGGCCGTGACCGGGCCCTCCAGCGAGTTTTCCTTCCCCACCACGCCGAAGCGGGTGACGCCGCCGTCTACGCAATCGAACACCTCGTCGAAGGAGGTGCACTCCACCAGCTGCGGCTCGTCGATACCGAGACGCGCTGCGAAACGCAGGGCGGCTTCGTTGGAGTAGGTGCCAGCCGGGCCGAGGAAGGCGATGGAGTTGTCGTAGCTCATGGGGCGCCAATCTGTCGCAGGAAACATGCCGCTGCCCATGATAAACGTTTTCACCACATCAGACGACCTCGAGCCCTGACCATCCGACTGGCGCCTCGGGCGAATGGCGACAGCAACGCGAGTTGGGAACGGCATTAAGAAGTGAGGTGCTCGAGGAGGATCTTCGCGCCCAGGAGGATGAGGACGAGGCCGCCGGCGATGGTGGCGGGTTTCTCGAAACGGGCGCCGAACTGGTTGCCGATGGCCACGCCCGCAAACGACAGGGCAAAGGTGGTCACGCCGATAATGGCGACGGCCAACCAGATGTTCACACCGAGGAAGGCGAAGGTAATGCCCACGGCCAGGGCATCGATGCTGGTGGCGACGGCCATCATGGTGAGTTCGCGGTAATCGAGCGGCGGCGCAACGGTGCCAGCCGCCACAGGATCGTCGCAGGCGGGGGTGTTGCGCTTGGGGCAGGAAGCGCAGTCGCGGCCGCAGGCGC
This sequence comes from Adlercreutzia wanghongyangiae, assembly GCF_035989245.1. Classification (NCBI taxonomy): domain Bacteria; kingdom Bacillati; phylum Actinomycetota; class Coriobacteriia; order Eggerthellales; family Eggerthellaceae; genus Adlercreutzia; species Adlercreutzia wanghongyangiae. Next base: position 23,472 of record NZ_JAYMFF010000010.1, read on the forward strand.
ATGAGCCCGCACCGTCCTCGCGGAAGGCGTCCCAGAGCATCTTGCCGCCGATAAACGCCAGAAGCCCGAAGGCGATCCAATGGTCCACCGCCTTGATAGAACTGGAGAACAGGCTGCCGGCCGCCCAACCCACCAGGGGCATCAAAGCCTGGAAGCCGCCGAAAAAAAGGGCGATCACCAAAGCCTGCCCCCATTGGACGCGGCGCATGCCGAGACCTTTGCACACCGCCACGGCAAAGGCATCCATGGAAAGCCCTGCCCCGGTGAGGATCAGCTCGATGATGCCCACGAACAACTCCTTTCGGCCATCAAAAAAGCGCCGACTTCGCGCCGACGCTGAGGCGGTGCGGCGCCAAGGGCGGCACCGCACGTCTTACCATTGAGGATCGTATCAGCCCTTGCGGGCAGTCTGTTGGTGCGGCCACGTCCCGAGACGCCGGCCACTCCCCTGCGGACGAGAGCGAGTGTACCACACCTAGGGCACGAGAAGATCACCGTCGCGGCGGAAGAACCCCTCGGACACAAGATCGTTGACGATGGAGACGAACAGGTCGCCGTCGACTCCTTCACGGGACGCCGCGACCTCCGCACGGTTGAGCTCCGAGCGAACGGCCGTCGCCGGCACTCCTTCGGGCGCGGCCAGCACGCGGCGCACAATCCACGAGCGCTTCTGGCGGCGCGACCCCTCGAAGGCGGACTGGCGACTATAGGAGGCAGAGCGTCGCGTGGGATTCACGCCCGTGGCCTTCAAATGGGCACCGTAGTCGAGCAGTCCGTAATACCAGCGCCGCGGATCGGCAGCGGCCGCCGGATGGAAGGCCGCGGCAGCCACCAGGGGCTCCAACTCGCGATCGGGTACGCCATCGCGATCGGGGAACAGCTCGTGCAGGAACACGGCCCGCACGTTCGTTTCCACGTACACTCCAGGCACCTGATGCGCGAAGGCCATCACGCCGGCCGCCGTGGCCGGCCCGATGCCCGGAAGCGCCAGCAGCTCCTGATAGGTGTCGGGCAGCTGGCCGCCAGAAGCCGCGCACTGGTCGGCCGTGCGCTTCAGGGCCAGGGCGCGGCGATTGTAGCCGAGGCCCTGCCATTGCTCCAGCACATCGGGAACCGCGGCGGCGGCCAGGGCATCCACGGTGGGAAACGCATCGAGGAACCGTTCCCAGAAACGGCCCACGCGCGCCACCTGGGTCTGCTGCAGCATGATCTCCGACACCAGCACGGCATAGGGATCGTCGATATGGCGCCAGGGCAGATCGCGGTACAGCTCGCGGGCATGCTGGAGCATGCGATGGACGAAGCAATCCAGCGGCTCGATCCCAGCGGGCCACGCCGGCTCTACGACCTTTGCCATAGCTCATCCACGCCCCATTGCGGCCGCGCGAGATGCGCCGCGCCTCTGCTTGCCGAAACCGTCAAGGCGACGCTCCCCTACAGCAGCTCGTCCAAGTCGCCGAGAGAGGCCGCGAAGTCGGACACCACGGCGTTTTCCAACTCGGCGTACTCGGCCGACTCCAGCGGCTGGTAGGCCGCCAGCTTGTCGAACAGGTTCTCGCGGGTAACCGGCTGGTAGCGACGGTGCATGAGACCTTGCTTATAGGCCTCCTCGATGGCCTCACGAGCAGCCATGTAGATGTCGTAGCGGGGCATATGGGCCGACAGACGCACCAGTTCGTCGCGGTTCACCGCACGGATGGAAGGGTGGGCGCGCGCAATGTCCATCCAGATATCGGCGCGCTCGCCCTCGGTGGGATAGGCGATATCGATGCAGGTGAACGGATACAGCAGATCGAGGAAGAACGGGTCGATAACCTCGGAGGAAGAAGCCGAGGCGAGCACGTACACATCGGGGTTCTCCACGGCCTGGCGAATAAGGTTCACCGCCTCGCGGGCGCCTCGGGACATGGCGGCCATGAGGAATCCCGCCATGTCGTCGGACATCTCGGCGATGGGCGACCCCCACAAGTCGATGTCTTCCAACACCAGCACGCCGCCGCCCTCGAAGCCGTGGCGCAAGGCATTCAGCCCGTCGGCATCGGCGGCCTGGGCCGTCACGCAGAGCATGGGCAGTCCCTGGAAGCTCTCCTCCATGCGCATGCGCACGGCGGGAAGACCCAGCTCGCCCACAGTGGCCATCATGAAGCGGCTCGCATCCTCGCGGGCCTGCGAGCAGAACAGCAGGTTGTCGGCCGCCGGCGCGCCCTCGAAGCCGTGGCGGCTGTTCAGCATGGCGATGAAGGCCTCGTATTCCGGGTCGCCCGCCAGGCCGATGCCCAGGGCGCGCATGCGCTCGACGACCTCGGTGAAGCCAGGCAGCGAGGCGTAAGTGAAGATGTCCACCGGCTGCGCATCGGCCGGCGCCGCCGCGGGACCGGCGGCGGGAGAACCTTGGGGCGCACCCGCGCCAGCCGCCCCCGGCGAAGCCGAAGGCGCATTCTTCGGACGACTCGGCTCCTTCGCCTTCGCAGAGGCCTCAGGCGTCGGCACCGCGACGGAAGCAGCCAACACCGGGGGCACCGCGCCACCCGGCGAGGCCATGATCATACCCACTGCCTCTTGGGATAGGGCCTCGGTCATTTCCTCTATGTCGTCGCGGGAGATGCCGAACTGCTCCAGGCGGTCGAAGGCGAGACCCTGCAGCTGCTCGGCGCAGGCCGCGATCTCGTCGTGGGACAGATAGGGCTCCAGGCGCTCGAAAATGTATTCGGCCAGCGCCCGCTCGCGCGTGGAGCACGCCACCCGCCACGCCTGCTTCAGGCCGTAAATAGCATCCTCCGACGGAACCTCGGACTCGGAGGCCTCCTCGAAGGCGGCCAGGTACAGATGCAGTCCCAGGCGCGCGTCCCCCGCTTCGCACGCCGCCGTGGCCTGGGCCAGATAGTCGGCCGGCGTAGGTTGCGCCCCGTCGCCGCAGGGCGGAAGATTCGCATCGACGTTCTCGAACATAAGCTGCTACCTCTCATAGGCTGCGGACCGCTGGGGCCCGCTCATCGTATTTTGGGGGCTATTCTATCGAACAAAAGATCGTTTGAATAGGGTATTTTCGCATTTCCATCGCACAGCGCACAGCTTCTCCCTCGGTGGGGTGCATTCGGGACAGCGAAGCTGTTTTCCGCAGCAGATCGCAAAGCGGCGGTGCGGCACGCTCGGCCCTACTTCCTTCCCTGGCGCCAATCGAGGATCTCGTAGCCCTCGGCGTTGGCCGTGCGCGTCAGCGGACGGTCGGGCGTAACCGCGCAGGGATGCGCCGCCGCGGCCAGAAGCGCGCGGTCGGAATGATGGTCGCCGTAGGCCCAGGCCAGCTCCCATCGGCCCTCGCCGAACCGCTCGTCGCAGAACTGCGAGAGCACCTGCACCTTCTGGGAGCCCTCGATGGGCAGGCCCTCCACCTTGTCGGTGTAGTTGCCCTGGAAGTCCACCTTCATGCGGGTGGCGATGGCGTACTGGATGGGGCGGCGCTGCATGGCGGCGGCTACGATAGGCTCGAATGTAGCCGACACGCACACCACCGCATGGCCCGCCTCCTCATGGGCGAGCATCGCGGCCTCGGCATCGGGCCGGAAGCGCTCGTCGATAAACCGATCGTAGAAATCGCGCAGGAACCGGTTCACCTCGGCGGCCGGCTGACCGACGAAGGCGCGAAACACCAGGCCGCGCACCCAGCTCTCGTTCTGAGGAAGGCGGGCCTTGTAGCAAGCCCCCCACCCCATGATGCGGGCTATCACCGAGGGCTTCAGCATGCGTCGGCGCGCCAAATGACGCACGAGCAGCACCGGGGAATTGCCGCGAATGCAGGTGCCATCGAAGTCGAATGCAGCCACCTGCACCTTGCCCGACCCATCGCGTACGGGCTGGGCCGGCAGCAGGCGCTCGGCGCCCAGGGCGGCAGGTGTCACGCGGCAGATGCCCTCGGGCAGACGGGCGGCCGCGCCGCAGCCGCATTCCTCGTCGGGCACGAGCACGGAGGGTTTCGGCACTATGGGCATGATCACTCGACAATCCTTCGACATATCGACGGCAATGCGAATCGGTTCGAGCCGACATAATATCTCATCGGGAACCCGTCGCGGCCGTTCGCGGGCCAACAACAGAGAACCTTTACCTTCCCGGTGCCGCATCGCCGCCGTCGCGACAGCATCGCCGCGAAGCCGCCGACAGCGGTGCCCTGGGCCAGCAGCGTCCCACGCCGTCGCCAACACGGGCAGGGGGATCGAGGAGACGAGAACTTCGTAGGGGCGGCCTTCAGGCCGCCTTCCTGGGAGAAGCCCCCCACTCGGGCGGGGCGGCTGAAGCCGCCCCCTACGGGGTGCCATCGGGTCGGAGCACCGTCGGCAGGGCGGGGTGCCATCGGGTCGGAGCGCCGTCGGCGGGGCGGGGCGGCATCGGGTCGGAGCACCGTCGGCAGGGCGGGGCGGCATCGGGTCGGTGCACGGCGGCGGGACGGGACTGCGTAGGGGCGGCCTTCAGGCCGCCCTGCCAGAAGAAGCCCACTCGGGCGGGGCGGCTGAAGCCGCCCCCTACGAGGCCTGCGGATGCGCGACGCCTCCGGGCGGGGCGGCTACGCTTCTAGTCTTCGAAGCGATCGTTGCAGGCGGCGAACTGGGAGGCGTACAGCTCGGCATAGAAACCGCCTGCGGCCAACAGCTCGTCGTGGGTGCCCTGCTCCACGATGTCGCCGTCGCGCAGCACCAATATAAGGTCGGCGCGGCGGATGGTGGACAGACGATGCGCGATGACGAAGGAGGTGCGGCCCTCCATCAGGCGGTCCATGGCCTGCTGGATGCGCAGCTCGGTGCGCGTGTCCACCGAAGAGGTGGCCTCATCCAGGATGAGCATGCGGCGGTCGGCTAGAAGCGCGCGGGCGATGGTGAGCAGCTGGCGCTGGCCGGCCGAGATGTTCGTGCCGTCCTCGTTTATCTCAAAATCGTAGCCGCCGGGCAGCGTGCGGATGAAGTGATCGGCACACGCCTCGCGGGCCGCCTCCTCCACCTCGGCATCGGTGGCCAAAAGACGTCCATAGCGAATGTTCTCGCGGATAGTGCCCGAGAACAGCCAGGTGTCCTGCAGCACCATGGCGAACTGATCGCGCACCGCCGCGCGCGCCATGTCGCGAATGTCGGCGCCCCCGATGCGGATAGAGCCCGCATCCACGTCGTAGAAGCGCATGAGCAGCTTCACAAGAGTGGTCTTGCCCGCACCCGTGGGACCGACGATAGCCACCGTCTGCCCTGCGGCCGCCCGGGCCGAGAAATCACGGATGACCGGTGCATCGGGCGCATATCCGAAGCGCACGTGGTCGAATTCAACATCGCACGGCACATTCGCAGCGGCCTTGCCGGCAACGGCCTCGCCCTCCCCTTCCATCTCGGGAAGGTCGAGGAAGGCGAAAATGCGCTCGGCGGCCGCAGCCAACGACTGCAGCACATTGGACACCTGGGCCAGCTGGGTGATGGGCTGGGTGAAGTTCTTCACATACTGGATGAACGCCTGGATGTCGCCCACAGTGATGGCGCCCGTCACAGCGAAGAAGGCCCCCGACACCGCCACGGCCACATAACCCAGATTCCCCACGAATCCCAGCACCGGCATCATGAGGCCCGAGAGGAACTGGGCCTTCCAGCCGGCATTGTACAGGGCCTCGTTATCGCGCTCGTAGGCTTCCACCGTGGCGCCCTCGCGCCCGAAGGCGCGCACCACCGCATGCCCCGAGCAGGTTTCCTCCACCTGGCCGTTCAGCGCCCCCAGCAGACGCTGCTGGGCCACGAAGTGCTTCTGCGACAGGCGCACCACCAGGGACACCAACAGGATAGATACAGGTATCATCACCAACGCCACCAGGGTCATCACCAGGTTGATGGACAGCATCATCACCAGTACGCCCACCACGGTGACGATCGAGGTGATCAGCTGGGTGACGCCCTGGTTCAGGCTCTGGCCCAGGGTGTCCACATCATTGGTGATACGCGAGAGGGTGTCGCCGGTGGAGTTCTTCTCGAAGTAGCCGAAGGGCACCCGCTCTATTTTACGGGCAATGGCATCGCGCAGGCGGTAGCACGTTTGCTGGGAAATGTAGCTCATCACCCAGGACTGCACCCAGGCGCACACCGCCGAGGCAACATACAGCGCCAGCGTGGCCAGAAGGATATGCGCAATAGCGTTGAAATCGATGGAGCCGGCGCCGGCCGCCGCGGCCACCGTGCCATCGAACAGCACCGTGGTAGCCTCGGAGAGCACCTTCGGCCCCACGATGGAAAAGGCGGTGGAACCGATGGCGAAGAGGAGCACCAGCAGAAGACGCCCCTTGAACTGGCCCATGAAGCCCAGCATGCGCCGCATGGTGGCACCGAAGTGCAGGGGCTTCTCACCGCCCATCATACGGCCGGCGGGCCCATGGCCGCCCGGCCCTCCGGGACCTCGGCGCGGGCCGGACGGGCCGCCCTTGGGAATAAAGGAGGGGTGTCCGCTCATCGCGCGCCCCCCTTCCCGCACGGGTCGGAAGCAGTCGCAGGCAGAGCGCCCAGTCCCAGCTCGTCCTCCGTCAGCTGCGAGAGAGCGATCTCGCGGTAGGCCGGGCACGTGACCAGAAGCTCGTCGTGGGTGCCCACGCCGGCCACGCGGCCCTCGTCGAGCACCACGATGCGATCGGCCGCAAGCACTGTGGAGATGCGCTGGGCCACGATGATCTGGGTGGATCCGGCCGCGTAGGCGGCAAGGGCCGCCCGCACCCGGGCATCGGTGGTGTAGTCGAGGGCCGAGAACGAGTCGTCGAACAGGTAGGCCCGCGCGCGGCGCACGAGAGCCCGCGCCATGGCCAGGCGCTGGCGCTGGCCGCCCGACACGTTGGAACCACCCTGAGCGATGGGGGCGGCCAGGCCCTCGTCGCGTTCCTCCACGAAGGCCAGGGCCTCGGCCGCCGCCAGCGCCGCGCGGATGTCGTCGTCGGTGGCCGCCTCATCGCCGTAGGCAATGTTGCTGGCCACAGTGCCCGCAAACAGGAATGCCTTCTGCGGCACGTAGCCCAGCTGGGCGCGCAGGTCGGCCTGGCGCCAGGCGCGCACGTCCACGCCATCCACCAGCACCGCGCCCCCGCACACGTCGTAGAAGCGCTCAATGAGCTTCACCACGGTGGACTTGCCCGATCCCGTAGAGCCCACGATGGCCACCACCTGGCCCGGCTCGGCCGTAAACGACACATCGTGCAGCACGTCGGCGGTGTCGTCCTCATAGCGGAACGACACGTGCCGAAACTCGATGCGCGCCCCTTCCGCAACCGCATCGAGGCCATACGGCGGCTTGGAAGCAGCCGGCGCAGTCTCCCCTTTCCGCGATCCTTCAGGCACCCCCTCGCGCGCAGATTCCGCAGCGAACGGAACAGCCCGGTGGGCTGTTCCGCCGAGCGAGGACTTGCCTGAGCACGTGGGGGTGCCTGAAGGATCGCCCAGGGAATCTGCGCGCGAGGGGGCATCCGGGGAATCGCCGCAACCGCCTTCAGGGTCGCGCACGGAGGACTCGCAATTCAGCACCTCCAACACGCGCTGGGCGGCCACGTCGGCGCGCGGCAGCATGATGGAGATCATGCCCATCATGAGGCACCCCATGATGATGACCATGGCGTAGGTGATGAACGCGATGAGGTCGCCCGTCTGCAGGCTGCCCGCGGCCACCGCGCCGGAGCCGAACCACACGATAGCCACCGAGGTGAGGTTCATCACCAGCATCATGGTGGGCATCATGAACGCCATGGCGCGGTTGGTGAACAGCTGGGTGCGCATGAGGCGGCGCGAGGCGCCGTCGAAGCGCTCCTCCTCGTAGGCGTCGCGGTTGAAGGCGCGCACCACGGCAAGGCCCGTGAGCATCTCGCGCGCCACCAGGTTCACACGGTCGATGAGCTTCTGCATGATCTTGAAGCGCGGCAGGGTGAAGCGGAACAGCACCGCGATGACCGCGAACACCAGCGCCACGGCCACCACCACAATCCAACCCAGCTGGGGGTTCGTAACCATCACCATGACCACGCCGCCGATGGCGAGAATGGGCGCGTACAGCACCATGCGCAGCATCATGGTGCACACGTTCTGGATGAGCACCACGTCGTTGGTGCCTCGGGTGATGAGCGAGGCGGCCGAGAAACGGTTGATCTCGGCGTCGGAGAAGGCCACGATGCGGGAGAACAGCCGACTGCGCAGATCGCGCCCGATGGCCGCGCCGGTGCGCGAGGCCACGAAGCTCACGGCCACATCCAGCACCATGGCGCAGGCCGCCACCACCAGCATCACCACACCGATGCGCACCAGATAGGATACTTGCATGGGGAACAGATCGACGCCGGCGGCGCGGTAGCCCTCCAGGGCCTGCACGTCCTCCACACCCGACTGGGCGATGCCCACGTCCACGATCTGCGAGGTGAACACCGGCAAGGCCAGATCGCACACGGCCTTCAACGCCAGCAGCAGCATGACGAGGGCCACCGCGCCCTTGTGCTGCCCCAGAAAGCGGATCACGCCCACGGCGCACCCCCGTTCATGCCCACGATGCCAAGGCGGCCGGGGCAAGCGGCGTGTTCGATGCGCACGAGGCCCTTCATCGTCCCGCCTACACCGCGAAGAACGCGAGCGCCGCGTACACGCCCACGCCGGCCACGGCCGTCCACAGAAGCGACTTGCTCTTCGCGGCCACGATGGCCGCGGCCACGGCGGCCACGAGCGGAATGGCGGCCGGCCAGATGCCAGCATCGAACATGCCGGGGTTTAGAAGGTCGTTGGCCACGAGTGCCGCGAAGGCCGCGGGCGGGATGAATCCCAAGGCCCGCTCAAGGTTCTCGGGCAGCGCACGCCCCTTCAGCAGGAACAGCGGGATGATGCGGCAGGCCCACATGGCCAGCACGCAGCCCGCAAGCACGATCCAGAACTCGGTCCAGCTCATCGGGCATCACCGCCTCGGGGAAGATCCCTCGGCTCCGCGCCTTCGGCGCTGTGCCCAGGATGGCACAAGGGGTGGTCGCCTTCGGCGCCCCGCTCGGGATGGCGCGAGGAAACGTCGCAATCGCTGGTCGCATTCCCCGCAGGAACGCCGCAATCCCCTGCCGCGCTCCCCGTAGGGGCGGCCTTTAGGCCGCCCGCGGCTTCGGCGCCCTTCCCCAGCGTGAGGGAGAAAGCCATGGCGCACACCACGCCGGCCACCGCGCCGATGAGGATGGCGGGGCCGGAAAGCCCGCATGCCTTGCACACGTACACGCCGAGCGCCGCCACGGCCATGGCCACGATGTTGGCCGAGGTGAATTTCTGAGTAACCAACAGGCAGATGAAGATGGCCGTCATGGCGAAGGCCGCGATGTTCACGGGAATGGCCACCGCCGCGCCCACGACGCAGCCGATCACGTTCGAAATGGTCCATGAGCTCTGCGAGAACACGTTTACCATCAGCGCGCGGTCCACCGACCAGTTGCCCTCGGCGAAACGCTGCGTGTTCACCCCGTAGGACTCATCGGTCACCGTGGCGGCGAACAGCGCTGCCAGCCAACGCGGAGCATGCTCGCAGGTGGGAGCGAACGAGGCGGCGTACAGCATCTGCCGCGTGTTCACCAGCGAAACGCTGGCCGCAATGGAGGGAATAGACGAGCCGGCCAGGAACATGTTGCAGATCATGAACTGGCCCGCGCCGGAGTACAGAAGAGCGCACAGCAGAAACACCTGCAAAGGGTTCAGCCCAATGGTGTTCGACAGAATGCCGCAGGGCAGCCCGATGGCCACGTAGCCCAGCATAATGGGGGCCGCCGCCGAGAACGCCGACAATATGTGCTCGCGAGAAAACATAGCACCCCATTATAGCCATCCGCCCCGCCCCGCGCACCACCCGTTTGCGCAACCGCACAAAAGAACACCCCTTAAAAATCTTCTTCAGGAATGTACGTGAGTTGCTGCACACCAATCACACCAAGCGCTGCGAGTTGGAAGAGAGCCCGGGTCAATTCCCTTCGCACGGTCTCGGAGGCCCAATGAGGCTTCCAGGCAATCACATAATCGATAATCTGTTCCTCGGAAATAAGCCCACCTGCTTTTTTCAGTTGATCATGAGCGAAGATCAACGTCGATGCAATTTCCGCTTCGCGCGTATCTCGAATACGGCTAAACAGGTCGACAGTGACCCGAACGGCTTCAAGTTCAGCGGCCGTAAAACGACCAGGATCGAATACGAAGCCATCAGAGGGGCTCAACCGGATCATGTGTCCCAGAGTCGTTTCCGTAATATAGTTGCAATTCGCCATTGCGGAGAGCGCATCTTTGGCTTGCACGGAAAAAGGTCCGTAATCCCCTTTTCCAAACACGAAGCCCGTCGCAACGCCCGACCGCGTAAGGATATAACAAATTTTTTGATAGGCCGTCCGACCCACGGAAAGCGACAGGCTATCCGAATCGAGTTCTTGGATAACCGCAAGGACAAGATCCCATTTGCGGTTATAGCGCCCGGAGTATCTGCCCACCTCGGAATAAGGAGCACATGCTTGGGCAAGAAATGAGGTGTTCAGCTGCCCTCGCGGGGTTCCATATGGGGCGTATATCGATATATCAAGGGGAATATCCTTAAGTTTACGGTACATGAGCGGTCCCACATCTTCCCATCTGAGACCGCCGTTTCCGCATCCCAAGGGAGGAAATGCCACCGAATCCACTCCCAAGGAATCCCAGTTATCTGCGAACCAGTCTAGCCCACGCTCAACATAACTCAAACGAGAAGGCGAACGCCAATGGTCCTTCGTGGGAAAATTAATGACAGCTGGCCCTATAAGCCCCGAGAAGATATAGGGTTCGCCCGGCTTCACCATACCGTGACTGCAACGGAAGCGATAATCCCTGTAGTTTTCGGGAAAACGGCGTTTGAAGATCGAGGCAATGCCTTTGCCCATGACTCCGACGCAATTCACCGTATTGACAAGCGCTGATGCGTTGCTTTCAAACATATCGCCGATGAGAACCCGCATTGCAGCTCCTATTCAAAGAAAAGATCGGGGTCGATTTTAACGCAAAAACCCGAGCCAGCGCCGATCTTGCCGCTGAGCTGCTCCGCGGAAGCCTCACAAAGCACACAGGCGTCAACAATAAGATTCGGAGGAACGCAGTCTAAAACAAGCACCTCGGCACATTTCTTTGACCTTTTTTCATAGAAGACAGGAGCGCGCGGATCCGTCCAATCACGCGCGAATACAGAAGCGAAATCTAGAGCATCCAATGCCGCCATGGGAGAAAAGAAACGCGCATAATCCGAAGCAGCGTTCCTGTCCGCCACAACCGTGCTGGCAATATCAAGCACATCGCACGATACCGAGAGCACACACAGGGAAGACCGTTCGGACCTCCTCCGATACATCATGGGATTACGTGCGTCAAAATAGAGGTTCGCATACTGATGAAGCTGCGTTCGCCCCACCACGACTTCCTTCTTGGATCGCTTTCGCTGCACATCTCCGAGCGATATATCGATATGAGCCAATTGCGAAGCCCCGTGATGACTCAGAATTCCATATTGCATAATGGAAGGAGTATTGGCAATAGGAGTTATATATTGAAGTTTTCTGTCTCCTATTCTTTCGGCGTAAGCACGAGCTACGGCCCCCATCGTTCCTCCCTCCTCGATCAACAAGATCACTTCAGCATTATAGTACTAATGTTCGTTTTATACAAGGAAAGAGCTCTGTCTTTCTCAGAAAGTGCGGCGTAACAACCCGAGCATTTTTCTCTACCGCTTATTGTCTAGCGAGGAGCAACGCCGTACAAAAGAACGCCCGAAATCTGACCTTCTCCCTTTGCAAAAAAGAGAGCGGCCCCGCCAAGTGACGGGGCCGCTGAAACTTCCCTTCCGGAGCGCCTCGACGAAGCTACTCCTTCTCAGACGAGTCGCTCACCTTGTTCTGAGCGGCCTCAGCCTCCTCTTCTTCCTCCTCTTCGGAGCGGCGGCGGGCGATGAGGGCCAGCAGCAGGGCCATGGCCCCCACCAGCGCCGCGCCGAAGATCCACGGCATCAGCTCGTCGCCAGTCTGCGGGAGCTTCACGTAGAACACCTTGGTGCCCCACGGCGTGGTGAAGATCAGCGTGCGCCAACCGCCGGCACCGGTCATGCCCAGGTCGACCGAGCGCTTCACCTCGGGCGTCCAGTCGTACGGCGACAGCAGGTTGAACTTCTGACCGTAGGCGTTGGGCTCGGAGCGCACCACGCGGAAGTTGCCGAGCACGCACATCGAAGGCGTGATGCCCACGCGACCCTCGCCCACCACCTGACCGGTGGCCTCGCCCCAGTCGTTGTCGTTGTTGTCGTCGTTGCCCACGTTCAGGGTCACGAACTCGCCGCCGTCGGGCATGGTGGCGCGCACGCGGTACAGATACGGCGTGTCGCTGCCGTCCACCATGGGCAGGCCGCTGAAGCGGTAGGCGCCGTTCACGTCGGTGTCCATGGAGGCCACCTCCGTCCAGCCGTCGTCGGAACGCACCGTGGTGCCGTCGATGGCCGCCAGCGCCGTGGGCGTGTAGCTGGCGCCACTGAAGCCCACCGCCGCCTGACCGGCGAGCGTCTTGCGCTCCAGGTGCACCGTCATGCCGGGCAGGTACTCGGCGGTGTCGTCCTGCAGGCCGTCGCCCTCCGGATCGTTGTAGGCCACACCGGCGATGGTGGCCGTGGCGTAGGGCACCAGGCCGGTGTCGTTGAACTCGCTGTCCTCGGCCTCGCTGGCCAGCCAGCAGGTGCCGTTCGGGCCCATCAGGTACACCGTCAGGCCACCCGTGGCCAGATCGGTGCGCTCGGAGGGCACCGCCAGCACGATCATGCCGGACACCGGGTTGGCCGGATCCAGAATCTTGGTCATCTCGTCCAGGTCGGAGTCCACGTCGGCCGCGCCGGCGTTCATCAGCGTCACACCGTAGCCGGCCGGCAGGCTGTCCACCTTCACGCGGTAGCCGTACAGCACCACGGTCTTGTCGTCGCGGCGGATACCGGCCGTGGGCAGGTTCTCGAAGGCCCACTCGCCGTTGCCGGCCGAGGTGGTGTGCGCCGCCGCCGAGTTGTTGAAGGCGGTGTCGGCCACCCACTCGGTGCCGTTGAACCAGTAGCGCTCGAGCGACACCGGAATGCCGCCGAAGCGCTGGGTGTCGCCGGCATCGCGCACGCCGTCGTAGCCGTTGTCCTGCCACACCGTGCCGGCGATGCGGGCCTCGGCGATCTTCACCAGACCGAAGTCGTGGTCCAGCGAATCCTGCCAGTTGATGTCGGACCACAGATTGGCCGCCACCGGCACCGACAGCTCGGCCATGCGGGCCTCGTAGGCCTCCATGAGGCGCTTGGTCTGCGGCACCTTGTACACCGGCTTGCCGTCCTCGAACACCTGGTTGCCCGAGGCGTCCAGCATGGGCTCGCCGAAGATCTCCACGTGGTGGGCAGTATCCACAGCCTCCAGTTCCTCCACCGTCGTGGCCGCCAGGATGGCATCCATGATGACCTGCTGGTCGGGCGTCAGCTCGGGCAGCACCGGCTCGGTGCCGTTACCGGCATCCTCGCCCTCGGCCGCCTCGGCGAAGGCGCGGGCGTCCAGGGCGGCGAAGGCAGCCAGCAGGCCGGCCGTGACCGCACCGCCGTCACCGTTGCCGTCGCCAGTGCCGTTGCCGTCGCCGCTGCCGGTGCCGCCACTAGTGCCGTCGCCACCATTGCCGTCGCCCGTATTGCCGTCGTCGGGATCGGTCGCGTCGCCCGCACCCGAGCCGCCGTTGCCGTTCATGTCGGCGAACTTGGCCGTCGGGCCGTCGGTGCGCGAGCCCACCTCGTTGTCGTCAGCCAGACGGGACAGCACGATGAGGTCGCCCACCTCGGCAGAGCCGGAGGGCAGCTTCACGTCGGCCTTGTTCGGCGTGAGGGCGTCGGTCACCGCATCGTAGTTCGAGTTGATGGTGTCGTCCTCGCCCACCTGCTGCAGCGTGGGCATGTACTTGTCCTCGTTCGGGTAGCTCACGATCTCCACGCGGTAGCCGTACAGCACCTTCACGTCGGCCGTGCCGCCGTTCTCAAGTTGGAACTCGTGGTTGCCGGTGCCGGGTGCCAGGAAGGCCCAGTCGCCGGTGCTCACCGTCTGGTCGAAGGCGCCGCCGGGCACGTACTCCTCGCCGGCCTCGCCCGGATCGTAGGTCTCCTCGCGGATGAGGCCCTTCAGCTCGTCGATGGTGTAGTTCGTCGACCCGTCGATGCCGTCGGCGTCCTCCATCAGCACCGCCACGTCCTCCTGGGTGAAGGTCCAGTCGCGACGCCACACGCCCTTGTCGTCATCGGTCGGCTTCAGAGCGCTCTCCAACTCGTTCCACTTCTTGTCGAACGCCTTGGCCAACTCGCCGTCCAGGGCACCGGGCACGTCGCGGATGGTGATCTCGCCCGTCACCTCGTCTTCCACCTTCACCGAGTAGCCGAAGATGTAGTCGCGGTGCGAACGGGCCACCACGCGCAGCTCGTCCATGGTGCGCTCGGCGGCGCTCACCCACTTGATGGTCACCTCCTCGTTGGCCATGGACTCGATGGCCTTGATCTGCTCCTCGGTGAACTCGGGCGACGGATCCACGTCGTACTCCTCGCGCGGATCGTGCTCCAGGAAGCCGGCGCCGGTGGTGTCGTACCAGTAGCGCACCAGCTTGATGGTGGCGCCGGGCACGCCTTCCTCGCCCTCGTCCTGCAGGCCGTCGCCGTTCACGTCGTCCCACACCTTGCCGGCGATGTACACCGGGTCCTGCAGCACCAGGCCGGCGTCGCCCGCGTGCTTCAGGTACAGGCGGTTGGCCAGGTCGTACTGCACGCCCTTGTAGGCCACGTCGTAGCGGTCGGCCACGGCCGCGCCCTTCTTGGCCGACTGGGCCACCACGGCGTAGGTGTCCTCGTTGAAGCCGTCCTCGTTGTACTTGCCGGCCATGGACGCGTTGAACGTCTTCAGGTCGGAGTCGCGGTCGGCGCCGTTGGAATCCACGTGGAAGCGGCTGGCCACGTACTTGCCGTCCTCCAGCACCTTGATGGCATAACCGGCCAGGTAGGGCGAAGCGGTCTCGTAATGGCGGGCGTCGTCGGCCTTCAGGGCGGCCAGGCGCGCCTCGTAGATGGCCTTCAGCTCGTTTTCCACCTCGACGGTCACGGTCTCCATCACGGGCACCTGCTCCATAACAGGCACGCGCTGGGTCACCTGCTCGCCGGTGACCTCGTCGATGACCGGATCGCCGTTCTCGTCCTTCACGGGGATGGAGTCGAACACCGGGTTACCGTTCTCGTCGGTCTTCTGCTTCTCCTCGAACACCGGCACGGTCTCCATCACGGGCACCTGCTCGTAGACCGGGTTGCCATCGGCGTCAACCATGGGCTGGTTCGTATCCGGATCGATCTTCTGCACGTAGATCGGCTTGCCGGTAGTCTCGTCGAACAGCAGGTTGCCGTCATTGTCGGTGGCCTGCTTATTCTCGGTCACCGGGTTGCCGAGCTCGTCCTTCTTCTGGCGCTCCTCGGTCTTCTGCACCTGGGTCTGGGTGAACTTCGGCTCGTTGATCTTGGCGATCTGGGCGGCCGACAGGCTCTCCAGCTCGGCCAGGGTAAGCGAGCGCAGCATGTTCGCCGTCACCTCGCGCGCCTGCAGGGCGGCGATGGACTTCGCCGTCAGCACCATCTCGGGCTGGTAGATGTTGCCGAAGTCCGGCTTGGTGGGCATGGCCTCCTTGTCGTCCACCAGCACGTAAGCCGGCAGCTCGGAGAAGTTGTAAGTGCCCTTCTCGTCGGTGAGCGTGGTGCGCTCGTGGGGACGGGCCAGCAGCGTGCACTTCACCGTGGCGCCGTTGATGGTGCAGTCGATCATCTCGGCGCCCGTCTCGGCGTCCACCGTGATGGCGCCGGCGTTCTCCGACTTCACGTAGGTCACCTTGCCCTGCTCGATCACCTTGCCGTCGGCGGTCTTCACATCGGGAGTCTTCACCAGGTACTCGCCCGAGCCCACGAAGGCCTCGTTCTCAACCCAGGTACCCGAGTCCTTCAGGTTCTGGAAGCGCGAGGTGGTCTCGTAGGGGTACAGGCGGCCGTTGCGCACGTAGTACACATCACCGTTGGAAGCCGCAAGCACGTTGTTGGCGGCCGAGGCCTGGTACAGCACCAGCTTGGTGTGCGTGGAGTCGGTGTAGTAGAACGTGTTGCCGTCCTCGTCCTCCACCAGCTGGTGGGTGTGGGTGGCGTCGTACTTGGGCACGAAGTAGTACTGGGTCAGCACCACGGTCATGTCCTTCAGGCCGTCCTCGGTATCCTCCGCCGGGGCGTTCTCGGGATCGTCCACCACATCGTTGAAGTTGTCGCGGATGCCGTCGTAGTTCTCGTCGTACCACACCACACCGGCCAGGCTGGAGCGGTCGGGCGGCGCGAAGCCGGCGTTCATGGACGTCTGATCCTGGCCGCGGGCGAAGTCGAAGTCGAAGGTGGCGTTCGCCACGCCTTCCACGCCGTTCTCCTCCACTGTGCTGGAAACCTGCACGGACAGGTGCTGGCCGGCCATGGAATGCGCATCGGCAATGCCCGCCAGCACGATGCGACCGCCGAACAGGGCCTCGCCCGCATCGGTCTTGCCGCTCATCACGTTCTTGGACACGCCGGTCTTCGAGGTGGCGCCCACATGGGCGGCGCTGCCCGTCTGCACATCGTCCTCGTACCAGTACACCGGGTAGTTGCCCGGGGTGTAGCGCGGGCTGTCCTCGTGGATGTTGCCCGCAGCGCCGGTGGACGTCGCCAGCGCGGCGGCATCCTCGGCGTTGAACAGCGGCTGGCTCTTGGAGTTCCAGGCGTCCTTGTCGGTGGTGTTCCACTGATGGGTGGTCACCAGCGTGGAGGCCAGGCCGGTGGCGTTGTTGGCGCCGCTCACCTCCAGCGTGTAGCCGGCCAGGTACCACTTGCCGTCGGCATGGTGGTAGGCCGTGGGCAGGTTCTTGAACTCGTAGTAGCCGTCGATGTCCAGATACCACTTCTCGTTGTCGCCAGCGCCCTCGGCGTAGGCGCCCTTGAACTCGTTGAAGCTCTTGTAGCCGGCCTCCCGCAGATGCTCGTCGGTCAGCTGCACCTTCTTCTTGGTGGCGTTCGTGGCGCCGCCGGTCAGCACGGTCATCTGGCCGCCCGCCATCTCGACGCGCACGTCCTTGTTGTCGCCGGTCAGGTACTGGCCGCCCCGCTTCCAGGTCTTATCGGCATCGTCGAAGTACCACGCCGTCAGGATCATCTGCTTGTTAGCGTAGCCCTCCTCGCGGTGCATCTCGATCTCGTTCTTGCCGTTCTTCTTCACCACGCGAATCTCGTCGGCGAAGTTGTACAGGCCGTCGTAGTCGTAGTCCTCCCACACGAAGCCCGAGATGTCGTAGCCCGGCGGGATGATGAGACCACCGTCGGAATGGGCGCGGTCGTGGGACATCATCAGGTCGTAGGCCACCAGGCTGCCGCGCTTGCTAGCGTTGGCGGCGTTGGTCTGGTCGTCGTTGTTCGAGGCCGGGGCGTACACGATGTTCGACGCGTTCGCATGGCGCTTGGCGATCTCCACCGTGGTGGTGCCGTCGGCGTTCTCGATAACGTACTCGGGGGTGTTGCCCTCGGTATCCACCACCTCCAGCAGCACGATGAACTCGTCGTCGGCCGCCGGGTCGATGGTGGCGGCCCCCGCGTTGGCGGTCTGGGTCAGGTGGTTGTTCGTGAACAGGTCGGAGTTCTCGGTGTAGCCCACGGGCACATCGGTCTCCACACCGTCCACCACGTCCTTCTTGGTGGCCACACGGGCCTTGGCCTTGAACAGGTCCTCGGAGGTGACGCGCGCATCGGTCACCTTCACCTTGTAGCCGTACACCACCCAGGCACCGTCGCGCTTGCCGGCCGGCTCCAGGTTCTCGAAGCGGTAGGCACCGTCCTGCACGATGCTGTAGCCGCCAGCGACGGACTCCTTGCGCAGGCCGCAGCCCTGCACCTGGCCGACGAAGGCGGAGGTGAGGAAGCCCACCACCTCGGGCTCGGTCTTCACCGAGATGGGCCTGAACACGTCCTTCATGGAACCGGGGTTGTCGGGATCTTCCTCCTGCACGGTCTCGCCGTACACGTAGTCCTCGTCCTTCGTCCAGTTGGTGCCGTCGAAGTAGTAGCGCTCCAGCTCCACCGCGTAGCCGTTCAGGCCCTTTTCGGTGGCGTCCTGCACGCCGTCGTTGTCCTCGTCGTTCCACAGGATGCCGCTGATGGAGCGCTTCGTGGGAGCCACGGCGCCCACGTTGCCGCCGGCCACGCTCTTGCCGGCCACCGTCAGCCAGTCGTAATTCACGGTCTTGCCGGCGGCGTCGGCCGACTCCACCAGCTGGTTGGCGGGCACGCTGCGGTAGTCGGCCGCATCAGCCAGAGCCGTGGTGCCCTTCACACCCTCGGCGGCCACGATGATGCGGGCGCCGCTCTTCATGTTTACAGCATCGGCACCGCTGCCCACCGTTGTGGTGGCGCCAGCGCGGGTGCCGGTGATGGCGGTGCCATCGCTTGCCTTCACCGTGGCGGTGTCGCTCACCACCATGCCGCCGGCAGCACCCACGCGGTTGCCGTACTCCACGTCGGAGTCCTTGGTGGTGTCGGTGCCCTGGTGGTAGCCCGTGAGCATCCAGGTACCGTCGTCGGCACCGCTTTCCAGGCCCTTGATCTCAACCTGGTAGGAAGTCAGGTAGTAGTCGTCCGACGACAGCTTCTCGCCGCCATGATCGGGCAGCGTGGCCTGCACCGGCAGGTTGTAGTCCTCAGTCGACTCGTAGTGGGCCGCGGCCACCTTGTCGAAGCGGTAGGCGCCCGAGGCGTCGGTGAGCTTCTCGCGGGTGGCGCTCTTGATGTTCACCCACGTGCCGTTCTTGTAGAACCACTTGGTGAGCATCATGGTACGGCCCTCGAGACCCGGCTCGTTGGCATCGTGCACGCCGTTGTAGGAATTGGCGCGGGCCGTGGCATCCGCCGCCGGGGCCAGCGGATCGCTGCCCGTCACCGGATGGTAGCTGTCGTCCCACACCTCGCCGTCGATGTTCGTCTCGGGGATGAACACCAGGCCGCCGTCGCCGCCCTGCTGGCGCTGCACGGCCATCTTGATGTCGTAGTCGACGCCAGCGTAGGGATAGGGGTCGTTGCTTTCGTTCGTGCGCTTGCGGGCGACGATGATCATGCCGTCGGCGCGCGGCTCGGTGGCACCGTCGGCCACGGTGGTGAAGCGGTTCACCATGGGGAAGGTGCCCTCGCTGCTGCGGTAGATGTCCGAGTCGTCGGCATAGCCGTCGTCGGTGGCCTTGGTGGTGGCATGGGGCTTCGTCAGGGTGGCGCCCTTCGGCAGCTCCACTACCTCCACGCGGTAGCCGGCCAGGTACTCGGTCGTGTCGGTCTCGTCGGGCTGGTAGCTGGCGGGCATGTCCTCGAACACGTACTTGCCCTTCGGCAGGCCGTCCTTGTCGTTGTCGTCGGCCGTCACCTCGTCGGCGAACACGTTCTCGGTGCGCACCCACACGCCGTCCTTCAGGTAGTACTGGGTGATGCGCACGGTCACGCCGGCGATACCCTCCTCATCCTCGTCGCGCACGCCGTCGTAGTCGGCGTCGTTCCAGATGAAGCCCTCGATGGGCGCGCTGGGCGGAATCACGTAGCCGCCGTTGATGTACAGGTCGTTCTTGCCGTAGCTCAGGTCGAAGTTGTAGGTGCCGTCGCCCTTCACGTACTGGCCCGCGGCCACGCTCGTGCCCGCCGCATCGTCGGCGGTGGAGCCGGCCAGCACCAGCATCGAGTCGAGCGTATGCACGTAGCCGGTGTTGGAATTGGCCTCGTTGCGCTTCAGCGGGAAGGTGTTGGCGCCGTGGCGGTTCTCGTCGGGGTTGGACGCGTTGGGCTTCACGTAGGCAAAGCCCTTCGAGTTCCAGTGGTCGAACCCGACGAAGCCGCTATCGGTGGTGATATAGGGGTCGGGCGTGACCATCACTTCCCTATCCGAGGGCTTGAAGCCCGGATTGCCCTTGATGGCCACGGTGTAACCGGCCAGATACTCCTTGCCCTTCACGTACACGCGCACCGGCAGGTCGGTGAACTCGTAGTAGCCGTCCAGCGTGCCGCGGGCAGCGTTGGCGCCCTGGGTGGTGGTGTTCTTGAAGGCGAAGGCTTCCTCGGCCTCGTCGGTGGCCACGCTGTCGCCGTAGGCCTGCGTGGGGAACCAGTGGCTGTTGCCCATATTCGGGTTGGTGTTCTCGGGATCGTAGTACCACTGGCGCAGGTACATATGCGTGCCCACGCGGCCGCCCTCGGGATCGGTCAGCTTCAGCTTGGTGCGCTTGTCGTAGTCCGGATCGGTCTCCTCGGGATCGGGGTAGCCCGTCGTCGAAGCGAAGGGCAGATCCAGCTTATAGGTGTACACGCCGTCGTGGTAGTCGTTGTCCTTCCACACATAGCCGGCGATGGTCTGGTAGGCGGGCTCGATCTCGCCCACGTCACCCGCATTGCGCGTGATGACAGGCTCGGTCCACTGGTAGCGCACCTCCCCGCCGTCGTCCATGGCATGGCCGGCCGGAATGGTGGAGAAGGAGGCATCCAGACCCGTGGCGTCGTCACCGGCCACCGAGCCCAGGATAACCTGGCCGTTGTTGGCGCGCAGGGTGCCCGCGGCGTCGTAGCGCTGAACCACCGGCGAGCTGTGGTACAGCGCGCGCTCGTCGGCATCGGCCATGGTCACCGGGGTGGCACCCACGGTGTCGGCGTTGCCAGCGATGCCGGCGGCGGTGGCGGCCACGTTGGAATCGACCGCGACATCGTTGCCCTGGTTGGCGGCCGTGAAGTGCCACGGGTCGTTCAGCGTGCCCTGGGCGTGCAGCACATTGCCCTCGCCATCGGTCACGTCGGCCTCGTGCACGTAATCCACCGGGTCCGCCAGCTCGATGCGGTAGGCAGCCAGGAAGTACTCGTCGGTGCCCGTCTGGGTGTTGTACTTCACCACGCCCGCAGGCAGGTTGTCGAACACGTACTCGCCCTCTTCCACGGCCACCGTGTTGCCGTCCTTGTCGAGCTTGGTGGCGCTGCTGCCGGCCGCAGCCGTCTTCACGGCCACCACGGAGCGCAGGCCCGCGGCATCGGCGCGGCTGACGCCGCCGGTGACCACCGGCACGCGGTCGCTGGCGCCGTCGGGCAGCTTCGTGGTCACCCAGTCGCTGCCGAACTGGGCGTTCTGCACCCAGGCGCCCACGGCATCGGCCGGAGCCGCGCCGTTCACCTGCTTGGTGCCGTCGGACTTCACCCACTCGATGATGCCCACGTGCACGTCGCCCACCAGCTGGGTGAACGCGGCCGCATCGGCGGGCACGTAGTACCACTGGGTGGCCAGCACGGTCTGGCCGGCGATGCCCTTCTCGTCCTCGGCGCGGATGCCGTCGGAGGCGGTGTTCTCGGCGCGGCCGTTGGCATCGCGCTCGGTGTCATCCCACACGACGCCCGTGATCTGGGAGGTGGGCACCTTGAACAGACCGGTGTTCACGTTCTCGCGGGTACTGAACTCGTTGGCGATGTCGTAGTCGGCACCGCCGATGTTAATAGTGTAGGGCAGCGGGTGCTTCACGCCCGTCACCGTGGTGTTGGCCGTGGTGATGAAGCCCGTCTTCTGGGCGTAGGCACCGTCGGCCTGCTCGCCGGTGGCGGTGAACTGCGGGTACACCGTCACAGCCTCGGTGCGCAGCACGTCGCGCTTGGCGTCGGAGTCGTTGTTCGAGGCGCCCTGGCCCGACTGGTACAGGGTGAGCACATGGCTCTCGGGCAGCTCGGGCAGCACCACGCGGTAGGCGGCGATGGCCAGCATGTCGTCGGTGGCATTCGCCACGTTCTCCACGGTGGTCAGCGGGTTGCCATCGGCGTCGAACTGCACGTAGGGCAGCAGCTCGCCGAAGCAGTAGTAGCCGTCCTTGCTGCCCTCGGTCTTGGTGAAGGCGCGCTTGTAGCCCAGCACCGTCGTGGTGGGCACGCCCGCACCGTCGCCCTCCTCGGGCGTCACCGTGGCGGTGTCGCCGAAGTTCATGTTGCGAATCCACGCACCGCGCACGGTGGTGTTGTCGCTTTCGTACACCACTTCCAGCATCTTGGCGTCGGTAGCATCGAAGGTGCGGGACGGGCGCAGCTCGGCAGTCTTGCCGTCCGTGGTGGTGTAGGTCTTCGCATTGGCGATGAACTGCGTGCCGTCGGCCGACAGCTTGCCGTCCAGGTAGTACCACTGGGTGAGCTGCACTTCCTGACCGTTCACGGCCACCTCGCCCACGGTGGCGCCGGCAGTCACCTCGCGCACGCCGTTGAAGTTGGCGTCGTACCACACGTAGCCCGACACCTCGGTGGTGCCGAAGTATCCGTAGCCGGCCGACAGGTTGTCCTCATCCACACCGGTGGCCATGTCGAAGGCCACGGTGGTGGCGTTGTCACCGGTGCCACGGGTGGCGGCCACCTTGTAGTTGTCGTCCTGGGTGAAGTCGGTGGTGTTACCGGCCAGCACGATCATGCCGTCCAAGGTGGACACCGAGCTGTTGGCCACCGGGCCCACTTCCATGGAGCCGTCGGGGTTGTTCGGCCAACCGGCGTTGTGGGTGTCCTTGGTGTAGCCCTGGCCGGTGCGGTTGTGCCACAGCAGCGGGTAGTTCGTGTTCGCGAACACGTCGCCGCCATCGGCCGCGGTGTAGGTAACGCCGTTACCGTTCACCAGCTCGGTGCCGATCACCTGGGCGGTGGAGTTCTGGTCGTTGCCGTTGGTCACGCCGGTGCCGTCGGAGGAGCGGGTCTGCTCCATCTTGGTGACGGGGAAGTTCACCGCCATGGCGTCGGTGCCGCCCAGCACCTCCACGGTGTAGCCGGCCAGGTACTCGGTGCCCTCCACGGCCACGTACACCGGCAGCTTGTCGAAGCGGTAGTAGCCGTCGCGCACCTTGTCGCCATCGATGGTGGTGGCCTCCATGGTCAGCGTGGACACCTCCACGTTGCCCGTAACGGGAGTGCCGCCCGTGGTGTCGGCCAGCGCGATGCCGGCCTCGGCCAGGGTGGCCGCGGCGAAGGCCGGGTAAGCCGCCAGCATCACGGCCGTAGCGGGGTCGTTAGCCGGATCCACGGGGTTTTCGGGATCGGTCGGATCGGTGGGCACCTCGGGCTTCTTCGGCTCCTCGGCACGCTGGCCGTTGTCGAAGTCGGCCTTCTGAATCCACTGGCCGCCGTTGCCGTCGGCCGCGGGCTTGAAGTACCACTGCTTCAGGATGACCTTCTTGCCCACCAGGCCCTGCTCGTGGTAGCGGTTGCCCGCCACCTCGAAGTCGTCGGAGGTGCCGTTGTTGTACACGCCGTCGTAGTTGGCGTCGTTGAACACGTAGCCGGCGATGTAGTGGGTGGGAATGTCCATGATGCCCGCGTCGTTATGGGCGCGGCTGGCACCCTTGGCCCGGTCGTAGGTCAGCGTGGTGGGAACGTCGCCCTTGACCACCGCATGACCCTCAGCCTTCGGCTCGGAAGCACCGGCAGTCAGCGCCGGGTAGCGGCCGTAGGAGTCGACGTTGTTCTGATCGGCGTTGAGGGAGTTCGCGCCCGTCACCAGGTTCGAGGGCTGCGAGACCGTCTTCACCACCGTGGCCGGATGATCGGTGGCAGCCACGTAGTCAGCGGCATGGGCCACGTAGTCGGCGTCGTCGGCCACGTTCAGCAGCACGGCGTACTCGTTCGGGGCCATCATGTAGCCGTCGCGGTACACCAAATCGGAATCCAGCGTGTAGTCGGTGCCCTCCTGGTAGTTGGCGGCCAGCAGGTTACGGCTGCGGAAGCGCTCGTCAGTCAGACGCGTCTTGTAGCCGTAGATCACCAGCACGCGGGTGGCGCCCGGCGTATCGAAGCTGACCAGCTTGCCGTCCAGCATGTAGCGGTAGTCGGAGGTCTTCAGGTTGCCGAAGGAGAAGCGGCCGTTCTCGTCAGTCTTGGTGTTGGCGTACTCGTAGCCGTCGGCACTGAACTTATGGCGCTTCTTGGGCTTGCCGTCGGGACCCATCACAACCGTGCCGTCGGCCAGCGTTATATCCTCGGTGGCGAAGCTGCCATCGGCGTTCTTCTCCCAATGGCCCACGCCGGGCTTCATGTTGTTCTTCGTGCCAGAGTACTGGTCCAGATAGTTCTCCGGAGCCACGTCGGCCCACTGGGTATCCCACAGCCACGTACCGTCGGCACCCTCGCCTACCACCTGCACGTAGCGCTCCAGCGACACCTGGGCGCCCGCCACCGGCGGCTCGGCCAGCGTGGCAGTCGGATCATCGGGATCGGGAATGTAGTTGCCCTGCAGGCCGTCGTTGGACTTGTCGTACCACACGTAGCCTGACAGCGTCTCGTAGGGCGGGCGCACCTCACCCACGTCGCCGCCGTGATGCACGCTCTGGCCGTTGGCCTCCTTCATCCAGTCGTAGATGACCTTGCTCTGGTCCATGTTCTTGTCGCCGTCCACCTCTTCGGTGGTGTTCGGATTGCGGTTCTCGGGCTTCACCTGCTCGGACAGGATGATCTGGCCGTTGTTCTGGCGACGGGTCTTATCCTTGTCGGCGTTCTGCTGGGCCACGATGTAGGCACCCGAGGCACCCTTGTTCGCATCGCTCAGGTCGGCCACGTCGGAATCCAGCGCGGTGTCCACGTTGGAATCGCCGTGGTAGCGGGTGAGCAGCCAGGTGTCGTTCTCGGAACCGGCCACGGTCGTGGCGTCGCCCGCCACGGTCACGTTCATGGCCGGAATCTCCAGGCGGTAGGCCGCCAGGTAGAACTCGTCGGACAGCCCGTCGGCCGACTGCACCACGGCCACCGTGGGCAGGTTGTCGAAGGTGTACACGCCCTGGGTGGTCATCACGGGCTTGCCCGCGTCGTCCAGCACGGCGTTGCCGTCGCCATCGGTCTTGGCGCTGCCGTCGGCGGTCCACACCGACACCACGCCGTTGCCGTTGTAGAACGACCCAGACATATAAGGCTTATGGAACACCTTCTTCACCGCCACCGGGTTGGCGGGATCGGTCTCGTCGATCTCGGTGATGGTAGAGGTGTAGGCGGTGTAGCGGTCCTCGCCGAACAGGGTGTTGCGCAGCCACACGCCCTGGGCCAGCTCGCCGGGAGCCGTCAGCTGCTGCCCGTCGGCACCCAGGATGGGCGTGCCGTCCGCCTTCTTCAGCGGAATGGCGGCCTCGGTGGAATCGGGCTTGGCCGCCGCCTGGGCATCGGCCAGGGAAGCCGCCACCAAATCGGCGTGGTTGGCCACGAAGGCGGTCCACTTGCCGGCCGGCACATACAGCCACTGGGTGATGCGCATCTCCTGGTCGGCGATGCCGGGCTCCTTGTCGGTGTCGGGCACCATGGTGGTCACCGTCTCGCCGTCCACCGTCTCGGTCACGGGCTTGGTGGCCTGCACGCCGTCGTAGTCGGCGTCATCCCACACGCGACCGGTCACCTCGCCCTTCAGCAGCTCCACCAGGCCCGCGTCGCCGCCGGCCACCAGGTTGGCGGTCGGACGCGGCAGGTCGTAGCGCTTGCCGTTGTAGAAGGCGGTGGTGTTCGCGGCGGCAGCGCCGTTGTTCATCTGGTATTGGCCGCGCTTATCGCCGGTCACCTGGTCGGTCAGCTCGCTGGCCACGATAGCGTAGCCGTCGTGACGCGGCTGGGTGCCGTAACCCTTCTGCAGCTCCTTGAACGTATCGCCCGACGTCTCGGCGGTGCCGTAGGCGTTGGCCGCATCGTACTGCTCGTACAGATTGATGGCGTTGTCGGCCCCGCGCAGCGCGTCGGAGTCGTTGGTCATGTTGTGAGCCGCATCCTGGTTCTTCAGGTCGGGGTTCATCGACTCGTGCGGGAACGTGATGGCGTAATCGGGCTCCACCTCGTCCAGCACCAGGCGGTAGCCGGTCATGTACAGCTTGTCGGAGGTCACCTGCTGGGCGTTTGCCAGCAGCGGATCGTCGGCCGCGTCGATGGCCGGGAAGACCGGCTCGGTCGCACCTCCGTTGCCGCCCTCGTTACCGCCGTTGCCGTCGTTGCCCTCGTTGTCGCCGTTGCCGCCCGTGCCCTCGTTGTCGCCGTTGCCGCCCTCGGTATTCTCGTCGCCACCGGTGTTCTCGCCCTCGCCGTCCTCGTCGGCCTGGGCGGCCGGCGTGGCGCCGATCACCTTCACCGTGCCGTTCTCGTCCACGGGCAGGTTCACATGATCGCGGTTGGCGAAGTAGGGCTGGATGTCGCTCAGGGTGGTCACGGCGGCGTCGCCCTCGCCCACCGTCAGCTCGTCCACGTACACGTAGCTAGCCAGCTCGTCGAAGGCGTAGTTGCCCTGGGCATCGGTGTAGGTGCCCTGGAAGTAGCCGTTGGCATCCACCTTGATGCGACCGTCCAGGGTCAGCGGAGCGGCAGCGTCGCCCTCGCCCACCTTCGGCAGCTCGCTGATATGGGTGCGGTAGCTGAAGGTGCGCGACTTGAACCACACGCCATCGCTGGTGGTGTCCTCGTCGCACTCGTACTTGGCGTCCTGCAGGCGCTTGATGAGGTCGGCCTCGTCCTTGGGAACGAAGAACCACTGGGACAGCTGCACGGTCTCGCCGGCCACGGGCACATCGCCGGTCTCCTCGTACACGGTGCGGCCCTTCTCGGCAGTCACCACGCGGTTGCCGCCGGTCAAGGCGTCGTAGTACACCTTATCGCTCTTCGTGGAATCGTAGTTCTCCTGCAGCACCACGGGCTCGCGCAGCGTGTAGAAGCCGTCCACGTTCTTGTCCTGGAACACGAAGCCGCCCACCTTGCCGGTGCCGTAGAAGCCGAAGCCGGCGTTCAGGTTCACTTCGTCGCGGCCCAGCGTCCAATCGAACACCAGGGCGCCCTCGGCGTCGGAGTCCACGCGCTTGCCGTCGGCATCCACGGCCACCACGGCCTCGGCCACGTTCGCGCTCTGGGTGTCGGAGGCGCCGGCCAGCACGATCATGCCCTGGATGTTGTGCTTCGTGTATTCGGTGCCGGTGACAACGGCATCGTCGCCCTCGCCCTCGGTCACGGTGCCGTAGGTATCCTGAGCGGTGCGCTCGTTCCACACCAGCGGGTAGTTGTTGGCGGTGTAGGCGGTGGTCACCCCGTCGGCCAGATTGATGCCGGCCACGGTGCGCTGGCCGCTGTAGGCCTGGGAGTTCACGATGTCGTCAACGCCCGTGCCCTGCTGCAGCAGCGTGGCCACCGCACCCTGCATGTCGTTCTCGCCGTTGCCGCCGGCCAGCTCCACGGTGTAGCCGGCCAGGTACTGGCGGCCGGGCTGGGTGCCCTCGTGCTTCTGCACGTAGCGGGTGGGCAGCTGCTTGAACCAGTAGCGGCCCTCCTCCACCACGGTGCCGTCGTCGGCGGGCTTGCCGTCGGCGGTGAGCACCCACACGCCGCCCAGGTTCTTATCGTAGGTGGAACCGGGGATGACCTTGCGGTTGCCGTGGTTCTCGGTGGCGGCGTCGCCGTCGATGGTCGCGGCGGCGGTGTAGTTGTCGTTGCCGAAGGAGGTGTTCTGCTTCCAGCCGTCCTCGGTGAGGTACCACTGCTTCAGGATGACCTTCTTCTTGGCGATGCCCGGCTCGCCCTCGTCCCGCTTGCCGTTGTAGTCGGTGGTGGCCAGGTTGGTGGCCTTGCCGGAGGCATCCTGGAACACCACGCCGCTGATGGCCTGGTTGATGGGCGTGCGCATACCGGCGTCGTTGTCGTCGCGGTCGGCGCCCAGGCCCAGGTCGTAGGTCAGGTTCACAGCAGCGGTGGGCTCGCCGGCGGCCGGTGTCTCGGCATCGCCCTCGCCGGCAGCGGGCTTCAGGTTGCCGGCACCCACCAGCTTGTCCGCGTCGGTAGCCGTCGGCGTGTTACCGTAGCGGTCGTTGCTGTTCTGGTTCATGTTCTTCGACGACGGGGCCGTCAGGTGGTTGCTGGCGGGCGACTCGTCGGTCACCACGTTCAGCAGCACGTCGTACTGACCCGGGGCCATCAGGTAGCCGTCCTCGTGGATGAGGTCGGAATCCACGGCGAAGCTGTTCACGCCACCGGCCACCAGGTACTTGGCGGTGTCGTAGTAGCGATCCCACCAATCGGGCGCGATCACCCGCAGGCGGTAGCCGTACAGCACCAGCATGTCGTCGGCCGTGGCGGCGCCGGGCACCATCACGTAGCTGGGCAGGTCGTTGAAGCTGAAGCGGCCGTCCTTGTCGGTGGTCGCCGTGCGGTCGTATTCCTTCTTGGTGCCGTCGGCCGCGGTGAAGGTCTTCTTCAGGCCGTTCACCGGGTCGGCCGCATAGGCGTTCCACGAGGCCTCGTCGGCCCAGTCGGTGTCGCGCGTCCAGGTAGCGCCCTCGGCCACGGCGAAGGAGCCGTTGTCGGTGCGCTTGGCGGTGATGGTGAAGCGCTCCAGCACCACCTTCTCGCCGCTCAGCAGCTCCTCGCCAGCCGTCGTCAGCGAGTCGCCCGTGATGGGATCAACGGTAAGCGCGCCGGCATTGTACAGGCCGTCGTTGTTGGCATCGTTCCAGATGGTGCCGAAGATGCTCTGGCGCGGCTGCTGCACCTGGCCGATGTCGCCGGCCTCCACGGCCACCACGGTCTCGGTGGAACCGGGCTTCACGGCCACCACGGTGCGCTCGCCCGTGCCGTCGACGGCATCGGGATCGGAAATCCAGCTGTAGGTCTCCACCGCGCGGCCCGCGCCCTGGCCGGCCGGCAGCTGCACCCAGGCGTTGCGGTCGCCGTCGGAGTAGTTGCCGTCCTCGTCCACCGAGGGCTTCACGTCCAGGTCGGTCACCTGGCGGGCCAGGATCACCTGGCCGTCGTGGGTGCGGGTGGTGCCGGTTGCGTCGGCCGCATCGGAAGCGGCGCCGGTGGAGTCGCCGCTCACACGGCCGGCCACCACCATGCCGCCGGCGATGCCGAAGTCCACCTCGCTGGCCACGTCGGAGTCGGACACCACCGATTCGGCGTTGTTCACCGTGGCGATCTTCGCCGCGTCCGCGCCGTCGGCGTGGTAGCGGGTGAGGATCCACTGGTTCTCGGTGTCGTCGATGGCGTTGCTGTGGTCGTGGTACAGCTCGGCCAGCTCCACGCGGTAGGAAGCCAGGTAGTAGGTATCGTCGTTGTCGGTCACATAGGCCGTGGGCAGGTTCGTCACCGTGTAGCGGCCCTTCTCGTCGGTGGTCACCTTCAGCACGCCGTTGGCGGCATCCTGGTAGGCCAGCGGCTGGCCGGTGGCGGCGTCGTACACGATGGGCGCCACGTCCTCGCCGGTGCCGCGGCTGTACCGGTTCGACGTGAAGGTGTCGGAACCGAAGGCGGTATTGTGCATCCAGTAGCCGCCCACTTCCTCGGCGGGAGCCACCACAGCAGAGGTGTCCCAGGTCACGGTCGCATCGTCGCCCTCGCCGGACTCCTCGCGCTTCACGTTCGCGTCAACGGTGGCCGCCAGCTCGGGATGCAGGCTCGCGAAGCGCACCCACTCGTCGCCGGGCACCCAGAACCACTGGGTGAGGTACAGGGTCTGACCGGGAATGCCGGCCTCGCCCGCATCCTGCACGCCGTTGTAGCCCGTGGCGTAGTTGTACACCGGCTGGCCGTTCTCGTTCAGCACGGCATTGCCGTCCTCGCCCACGGTCTTCACGCCGGTGTCGTCCCACACGCGGCCGGTCAGGGCCGAGCGCGGAATCTTCACCAGGCCGGCCTCGCCGCCGCGCTGCTCGCCCATGGGACGGGGCACGTCGTAGGCCACCGAATTGTAGATCTCCTCGTACTGGTAGTGCTGCTCGGCGTTGCCGCGCTTGGCCACGATCACGTAGCCGTCGGTGCGCCAGTTGGTGGCATTGCCCGCAGCGTCGGAGGTGTGCTTGTCGTCGGCCTTCAGATCCAGCGAGTTGTCGAAGTACTCCTGCACGATCTGGATCACGCGATCGTCGCCGCGCACGGCGTCGGAGTCGGCATCCTCCAGCGGCGCGCCGTCCTTGGTCACCGTGATGGTGGTCAAGTCGGGCGGCAGCACCTTCTTATCCACGTTGACGCCCACATGCGGGGTGGTCAGCGCGTAGTCGGGCGCCACATCGGCCATGGTGATGCGGTAGGCCGTCATGTACAGCTGATCCAGCGAGGCGGCGTTGGCCTCGGTGATGTTCTCGGCCGTGGTGTCGTTGGGCTGCAGAATGCGGTCCACGGTCACCGTGCGCGTGGGCTCGGCGCCCTCGGCACCCTCGCCCTCGGCAGGCGTCTGAACGGTATCGGTCAGCACGTACACGAAGCTGGGCAGCTGCTTGAAGCGGTAGACGCCCTCGCCGTCGCCGTTGCGGTTGTCGGTGTAGGCATCATCGCGGTGGAAGCTGGACTTGCCGGATTCCTCGATCACGTGGATCCAAGCGCCCTGCTCCACCTTATCGGGCGTGCCGTCGGCCTTGCGCGTCAGCGTGTTCGTCCGACGATCCACCTCGTAGTTCTCGTCCTCGCGCTCGAAGGCGGCGATCAGGGCCTCGTCGGTCACCCAGAACCACTGGGTAATGGACATGACGCCGTTGGTCAGCAGCTCCTCGCCGGGGTTCAAAATGCCGTCGAAGTTCTCGTCACGCCACACCTTGCCGTTCACCTCGGTGTAGCCGTACTCGCCGAAGCCGGCGTTCATGCGCAGCTCGGACTGGCCGCGGCTCATGTCGAAGCGCACGGTCACGTCCTCGGCGGCCGGCACGTCGGCGCCGTCCTTGGAGCCGGCGGCAGCCGCATCGCGGGTGGCCTCCACGTAGTACTGCTTGGCCGTGCCGCGGGCCGCCGCCGTGGCGGCGTCGGCGCGGTTGGTGGCCGCCGCATCGCGGGTGGCCTCGGCCGGGGCGGTGCCCTCGGTCACGGTATCGGAAATGGTCAGCGGCTCGTCGTCGCCGGCCAGCTTGTTGGCCTGGGCGCGGGCGGCCAGGATGATCTTGCCGTCCAGGGTGGCCTTGCTGTTGAAGTCGGCGTCGTCGGCCGGGTTCTGCGCGGTCTGCTCGTTCCAACGCACCGGGTAGTTGCCGTCCACATACACCTCGTTGCCCAGCGAGGCCAGGGCCGACACGGCCTTGGAGTTCACGTCGTCGGTGGCCAGGCTGCCCTGCTGCAGCAGCGTGGCGGGCAGGCCCTGGATGGCCTCGGCGTTGGTGGAGGTCACAGGACCGCCCAGCACCTCCACGGTGTAGCCGGCCAGGTACTCGGCCGCGGGCTTCGACGTGTCGGCACCCTCGGCGCGGCGGTCGGCCACGTAACGGGTGGGCAGGTTCGCGAAGTCGTAATGACCCGCGTCGCCCACCACGCCGGCGCCGGCGGCCGCGGTGGCCGTGCCGGCATCGGTGAAGGTGCACACCGCGCCCAGGTCGGCGTCGTAGGTGGCGCCGTCGATGGCGGAAAGCGAGCTGTGGGGCACGTCGCCGGCGTTGGCGGCGGCCCAGGTGTAGTTGTCGGCACCGAAGTCGGGGTTCAGCACCCACTGCCACACGTAGGCGGGCTTGTCGGCGCTGTCGCCCTCGCCGGGCTCGGAGCCCTCGGTGCCGTCGCCGGTCGCCTCGTCGCCCTCGGCCTGAGCAGCCGGCGCGTCGGGCGTCGTGCCCTCGTCGGGTTCGGTGCCCTCGGTATCGTCGGTGCCCTCGTCGGTCACCGGCACCGGAGCCCAGTACCACTGCTTCAGGATGACGCGCTTGCCGGGCAGGCCCGCATCCTGGGTGTTCTCGTCGGCGGCGAACAGGCCGTCGTAATCGGCGTCGTGGAACACCACACCCTCGATGGACTGGAACACCGGCTCGCGCAGACCGGCGTCGTTGCCGGCGCGGTCGGCGCCGCGGGCCAGGTCGAAGGTGGTGGTGCCGGCGAAGGTGATGGACTCGCCCTCGGCGGCCGCCCGGTTGAAGGCGTCCACGGCACCCGTGGTGTACACGTCGGGCACGATCTTGCTCTCGCCGGCGCGCGGCTCATAGCCCTCGTCGGCCGTGCCGTAGCGTACCGCGTCGCCGTAGCGGTCGACGGTGTTCAGGTCGGCATGGTTCGGGTTGGCGATAACCGCGTCGTTCTCGGTGGGCGACGTGGCCGTGGCCACATCCAGCAGCACCGTGTACTCGGCGGGCACGCCCTCCTCGGCCTCGGCCATCAGGTAACCGGTGCCGTGAATGAGATCGGAGTCGTAACGGTAGTCGGTGCCGGCCAGGCCGTAGTCGTCGCCCTGCAGGTACTTGGCGGTACCCCAGTAGCGGTTCCACCAGTTCTCGTCGGTCACGCGCACCTTGTAGCCGTACACCACGCGCTTCTTGGCGAAGCGCTGCACGTCGTCGGCCACGGTGTCGTCGGCGGGCACGTACTCCACGCGGCCCGGCTTCTCGGCCTCGGTGCGCACGTACAGCACATCGTCCACCGAACCGGCCATCTGCGAGCCGTCGGCCGCCACGGGCACCATGACGAAGCCCTGGCTCTTCAGGTTGTCGAAGCGGTAGGCGCCCGTCTCGTCGGTCACCGTGTTATGGGTGAACGTCTCGGCCGGCTGCTCGGGAGCATCGCCCTCGTCGCCCTCGTCGGGCTCGATGGGATTGCCGTCCTCGTCCAGCTCGGGCTCGGGATCGGGCTCCACATAGGCGCCGTAGGTGTTGTGGCCCTCCAGGCCCACCGTCGGATCGGCAGCGTACTGCTCGTCGTTCACGGCCCAATCGGCGTCGTAGGTCCAGGCGGCGTTCGCGTCGCCCAGCACCAGGTAGTGGCGCTCCAGGGTCAGCTGGATGCCGGCCAGCATCTGCTCGCCCTCGGCCAGCTCGCGATCGGAGCCGTCGGCCGTGGCCACGCCGCGCATGCCGTCGTTGTCGGCGTCGTTCCACACCACGCCGGTGATGGCCTGCTTCGGCGGCGCGATCTCGCCGGCGTCGCCGCCGAACACCTCGCGCACGGGCACCTGGGACACCTTCGGCTTGCCCGAGGCGTCCAGCACCGGGTTGCCGTTACGGTCGAGCTCGGGCACTTCCTCGGTGATAACGGTGCCCAAAGCGTCGGTCTTGGGACGGTAGCCCAGCCAGTCGAAGGTGACGTAGCGGTCGGTGGGCACCAGCAGGTTGGCGTCGGCGGTGCCGTCGCCCTCCACCGTCACGTTAACCAAGTCGGTCACGGGCACAGTCACCCGCGAGGCCGCCAGGTCGGCCGCCTTGGTGCGGATATCGATATTGCTGTTGCGCGTGTCGGCAGCCTCGCCGGCCAGCACGATGTGGCCGGTGTGGGCGCGCGTGCCGGTGTAGCTGGTGCCGTTAATGGAGGCCACGGTGTCGTTGGCGGTCAGAGCCAGGCCGCCGGCCACGCCGCGGGCGCTCTCGGCATCGGAGTCGGCACGGCGGCGCAGCTGCTCCACCACGGCGGCGTCGTCCATATCGGCCACGGTGCCCTCGGCCAGATCCTTCACGGGATCGGCCGCGGTGCGCAGAGGCTGCTGGTAACGGGTGAGCAGCCACTGCTCGTCATCCTCGGCCGCAGCCTCGTCGGTGGACACCCGGCGGGTGTTCGCCAGCTCCACCCGGTAGGAGGCCAGGTAGTGTCCACCATCGGGCGCCGTGTAGGCCGCCGGCAGGTTGTCGAAGCGGTAGGTGCCGCGCACGTTCTCGTCGGTGGTCTCGGTCACGGTGCCGTCCTCGGCGGTGTCGGTGGACACGCCGTCGGCGGTGCGCACGGCCACCACGCCGCGCTTGCCCTCCACATACCACGAGTCGGTGGAGCGCGGACCCAGGAACTCGGTGGTGGTGATCACCTCGTCAGAGGTCTCGTCCACATGGGTCTCGGTATGGAAGCGGCCGGTCAGCTTGTCGTGACCGAAGTCCATGTTGCGCACCCAGAAGCCCGAGCCGTCGGAGGCAGGCTCCCAATCGGCCACGTAGTCCACCACATCGGTCGCGTTGCCGTCCTCGTCGGCCACGTAGGTCACGGGCACGCCGACGGCCAGGGCCTTCTGCTCAAGGGCAGCGGCCTCGTCGTCGGTCAGGGTGCCGGCGGCCCACTTCGCGGCCAGATCGGCCAGCTCGGCGTCGGCCTTCCAGCGGAAGGAGGTGTCGTCGGGATCGGACACGCTGCCCGCGCCGGCGTTCAGATTCGCCAGGGGCAGGTAGTACCACTGGGTGAGGTACACGGTCTCGTTGGCCATGCCCGGCTCGCCGGCGTCCTGGATGCCGTTGTAGCCCTTCTCCTGGGCGGCCGTCCACTGAGCCAGCTCGGCGTTGTAGTCGGCCACCGCGCCGGCGTACTCGTCGTCGCTGGCGAAGTCGGCGCGCACGGGAGCGGCGGGCGCGGGCTGCTCGCTGAAGTAGGAGTCGTCCCACACCTTGCCGGCCACGCTGGAGCGCGGCACCGGCACCAGGCCGATATCCCAGTTGTACAGACGGGCCGCGTCGCCCATGTCGTACACCACAGGCGCGGTACCCGACAGCGGGTCGTCGCCCGGCAGCAGGCTCGTGCCCGGCACCTTCTTCACGGTCTGGCCGTTCAGCAGCTTGCCGGTGCTGTAGTCCTGCTCCGACTCGTAGGCCAGCTTCTCGGACAGATAGTACTTGTAGTCGTTCTTGTAGGTGTTGAACTCGTCGTTCAGCGTGTTGAAGATGGCCAGGGCCTGCTCGTACAGCGCCACGCGGGCGTCGTACTGGGCCTTCAGGTCGTCGTAGATCTTCTTGTAGCCGGGGAAGTCGGGCAGCTGCTTGGTGGTGGTGCTGGTGTGGTGCTCCTCGTCCTTCTCGTTCACCACGTATTCCTTGCCCGCCGCGCCCTCGTAGGCGTTCTTGTAGGCCAGGAAGGCCTCCTGGTCGCTGTTGCCCGTCAGGATGATGCCGTGCTTGGTGTAGGGCTGCGCCGTCTCGCTCGCCTTGTCGTCGGTGGGCAGGATGCGCAGGTTGCCGTTGTCGTTAGCATCGTAGTAACCGAAGCCGATCACGTCGTAGTAGGTGGCCAGGAACACCTGCCAGTCGGCCAGCCACGCCGTGTTGGCGGCCTGCTCGGCCGCGGCCAGCTGGTCGTCGGAGGGGGTGTCGCCGGGCTGCACGCCCACAGAGCCGTAATAGGTCTCGGGCTTGTACTTGTCGTGCTTGTCGGGATCCAGCTCGTCGGGGTTCACCGGCTCGGTGGGCTTCTTGGGAATCTGGCTCTTCAGCGTGGACACGTTGCTCCACAGGTTGTCCAGAGCCGCTTCCACATCCTCGTTGGAGGCGTAGCGGTTCACCACCGGCGTGAACTTGCCGTCGTTCTGCTGCTCGGTGCCGTAGATGACCAGCTCCACCGGAGCGCCGTTGTGCTTCTTAGCGCCGGCCGGGGTGATCTGGCGCAGCACGGTGCCGATCTTAGCCGGATCGAAGCCGGTCAGCGGCGCCTCGTAGGTGATGCGGCCCACGGAAAGCGCGCCTTCCTGAGTCACATGCTCCTCGTCCACGGCCGTCTGCTTCTGCTGGATGGCCGCCACGGCCGCGTCGTAGGTGAGGCCCGTCACGTTGGGCACGGTGAACAGCGGCTTGATGCGCTTGGTGATGACGTCGGTCACCTCGTCGCGCACGATGATGTCGGCATCGTCCAGCATACCGCCCTTGAACTGCGGGTACACCGGCTTGATACGGTCGAGGTCGCGCTTCACCTTGTGGGCGATGGTGTTGGTCTCCACATCGCCGTCCGGACCGCCCGCCACCGTGACCGCATGGGCGACGGTGCGCACGGCCACGAACTTATAGCGCACCTTGATGGTGACCGTCTCACCGGGCTTCAAGGTGATGTTCTGGAAGATCACCGCGTCGTTCAGGTTGGCGTCCTTGCCCACCGTCGGCGTCACGGGCACCGTGGCGCCGTCCAGGGTGTAGGAGCCGACCGCGCTCACGTACTTCGAGGAAGCGCCCGCGGGCAGGTTGCCGTCGGGGAACGGGTCGGTCAGCTTCACGATCTGGGTGGTGTCGGTGGCGTTGCGGTAGGTGGTGGTGTAGGTGACATCCACCAGCTCGTCCTCGTTGTACTCCGTGAAGGCCGCGGGGGTGGCGGAATGCTGCCCCACCGTGGCCAGCACGATGTAGCCGTCGGTGAACGAGCCGGTCTCGGGCTGGCTGCCCTTCTCGTTCAGGTAATAGGTGAAGGTGCTGCCGCCGAAGTCGTTGGTGCCGTCGGCGTTCTGGGTGCCCGTCACCACGGGCGCCGCGGGATCGGCCGGCGTGGCGGCGGTCGCGGGAGCCTTGCCCGCCACCTTCACGTAGATGTCGTCGCCCTTGGCGGCGTCGCGCACCAGGGTGTACAGGTCGCCCTCGTAGTCGGCCGTGGTGGCCACGTAGGTGCCGGTGCCCTCGTCGTAACGGTAGTAGGCGGTGGCATCCGAGGACGGCACCGTGGAGGTGTCGGCCTGGCGCATCACCGTGGTGGTCACGGGCTTGGTCATGGCATCGGAGTCGGTGCCGATGGACTGGCCCTCGTTGCCGGAACGCGTCTGGAAGGCGTCGCGGATGGTGATGGCGTAGTCCTCGTCCAGGCTGGCCAGATCCTCTTGATCGACGCGCAGGCGGTAGCCGGCCAGACGCTTGGTCTTGTAGTCGTCGGACACGTTGCGGGTGTCGCGCGGGTCAACCACGTAGCTGGACACATCGCGGAACAGGTAGGTGCCGGCGGCCGCCTGGTCGCCCGTGTACACCTCGCGCAGCTCGGCGCCGGGGTACAGCTGCCACTGGTACTCGTCGGAGTCTTCCACCACCCATTCCATCACGGGCACGCGCTTGCCGTCGGGCGTGGTGATCTCGATGCCGTCGTCGTTCTTCTCGAAGGCGGGATTGCCGGCCTCGTCGAGGGCCTGCTGGTACTTCACCGTGGAAGTCACGGGCGCGTAGTACCAGGTCTCCATCTTCACCTTCAGGCCGCCGTTCTGCGGGCCCTGGCCCACGCCGGTCTCGGTATCCTGCTGCAGGCCGTCGTTGTTCTCGTCGGCCCACACCTTGTCGCCCAGGTAGCCCTTGGTGCCGTCGATGTAGCCCAGGGCCAGCTTGTTCTGGCGCTTGTAGCCCTTCCACTTGGCCTTCTCGTCCTCGTACACGGCCTTGCCGTCCACCAGGGGCAGCTGGGCCTCGATGGGATAGGTGCGCGCCGAGCCGGACACGTAGCGCAGGTCGTTGTCGGACACCAGGTTGCGGGTGCCCTCGTAGAACAGGCCGTCCTGCTGGTACTCCAGCGGGTCCTGGCTCCAGGTGACCAGCGTCGGCTTGATCAGACGCGTGCTCACCGTGTCGGAGGTCTTGATCACGTAGGTATGGCCGGCCTTCAGGCGGAAGCGGAAGAAGCCGGTGTCGTCGGTGATGATCGTGGCCGGCTGACCGTCGGCGTCGTCGGCCAAAGCCGAGCTGATCACGCCATCGTTGTACTCGTACACCGAGACGCGCATGCCTTCCAGACGCTTCTCGGGCACGTAGGTGGCGCCCTTCATCTGGTCCTCGGTCTCGCCGGAGCCGGCGCCCACGGAATCCAGCAGCGAGTTGATCTCGGTGCTCTCCTCCATATCGCCGGTGGCCAGCACGTCGTCGCGGTAGGTGACGCCCTCGAAGGTGACGCCCTGGGCGATGCCCAGCTTCATCGACGTCATGCGCGCGTCGTAGTCGGCGTGGATCTTCGCGTTGTACTGGTCGGTGCCGATGTTGGCGGTGTCGTAGGCCACTTCCTCCACCTCGATGGCGGCGGTGGTCACGCGCAGGGCGGCATCGGTGCCGGCCACGTCATCGCGCTCCACGCGCTCCACGGTCACCTCGGTGTCGCCGGCGTTGGAGTAGATGTCCTTCTGGCCGATGCTCTTCTGAGTGGGCGAGAAGTTGTAGTACTCCTCGGGGAAGGTGAAGCGCAGGCGGTAGGAGCCCGGCACCAGGTTACTGAAGATGTAGTAGCCCGGGTTGCCGTAGTAGTCGAACTTCGTGTAGGTAACGTACGGCGCGCCGCTGTCGGCGTTGATGTAGTTGTCCCAAGCGTCGCGCAGGGGCTTGCCGGTACGGGCGTCGCACTGCACCCAGCGGTCCTGGCCGCCGGTGCCGGCGTTGTTCACCAGCTGCACCACTTCGCCGTCGCGGTTCACGGGGTTGCCGTACTCGTTCAGCAGCTCCACCTTCACATCGTTGATGCCCGGGTCTTCCACCTCGGCGTCGTAGTCCAGATCCTTCAGGTGCGAGCCGTTGGCGCCGGTGTTGTCGAAGGCCTTGCCCGTGAGCGGATCGATACCGCGCAGCAGCTTGCGGCCGTTCAGGCTGGTCTGGTAGGCGCTGTTGGCACCGCCCGAGCCGTTGGCGTCCACGGTCACGTCACTGCCGTCGCGACCGAGCACGTCGTCCTCGGGGCTGCCCGACCAGTCGGAGTCGAGCCACACGTAGTCGCCGATGTAGCCGCGGCCGTCGGGAGCGTCGATGAAGGCGCCGGCGCGGCCGTTCTCGCGCAGGTAGGTGCCGGCCTCGTCGCCGGCGTCGTTCTGGTTCACGCGCACCAGCACGGAGTTCTGCTGCACCACGCTGCGCAGCTGGTTGGCGCGGGCCAGGCGCTTGTAGTAGGCCGCCAGCTCCTCGGGAGTCTTGTAGGTGTTCTCGGGGTTGCTCTCCTCGGCCTGCAGGTCCACATTCGGGTCGCCCGTCTTGGTGCCCAGGAACTTGGGCAGGTTCAGCGGGGCGTCCAGATCGTACACCAGGCGCATGTAGCCGCGGGCCTGCACGTGCATCTCGCTCTTGGGCTGGGCCCAGATGGCGCGCAGGGCACGGGTCAGCTCGGCTTCCTTATCGGGATTCGCGTTCACGTAATCCTTCAGCTCGGACAGCTTCACCAGGTTGTAGCTGTACTTCATCTCGTCGCCGGACTTATCGGGCACGCTCTGGCCGTTCACGTACTTGTAGGAGCCGTTGCGCACCTCCTCGAACACCTGGAAGCGGCTGTCGGGCACGTACTCGTCGATACCGTCATCCTCGGGGGTGTCCACGTTCGGGTCCAGGCGCTCGCCGTACTTGTACAGCCACAGCAGCTGGTCCACGTCGGCGGGCACGATCTCGCCGTTCACCTTCTTGAACGGGCCCACCCAGATAGTCATGTCCAGGCCGTCCACCAGAGGCGTGCCGTTCGGGTCGGCCGTGGCATCGCCGGCCGCGGTGTAGCGGCGCACCTGGATGGAGTCCAGATCGGACAAGGTGCCGGCCCACTGGGAATCGCGGGTCTTGAAGGCGTCGAAGCGCGGGTCGCTGTTATGGTTGTACACGTCGGCGTCGCCTTCGTGCGGCAGCATGTCGTAGAACACCACGTTGCGGAAGCGGGTCGGCGAGTTCGCGCCGCCCTCGCCCACGCCCTCGGGGTTCGTGACGGTGTTGTAGTAGGTGTAGCTGGTACCCTCGGGCACACCGGCCGGGCCGTTCTTCGACCAGCTGGCCTGCTGCTCCAGCTGCGTGGTGACCACCTTGTCGGAGTCCACCGTGCCGGCGCTCTCGAAGCTTAGGGCCGGCAGCTGCATCATGATCATCGACTGGCTGGTCTGGCTGTCCATGTTCACATCGCGGGTGTCGGACACCAGGCCGCGGGTGGAACCGTCGGACGAGGCGATGGAAGGCGTGTAGGGCTTGAAGTTGCCCGGCTTGTAGCCGTAGCCCGACGTGGTCAGCAGGTCCTCGGAGATGAGGTCGTTGGCATCCGGGTCGATGGGCACCAGCAGCTCCACGATCACGGCCTGGCCCGGCTGCAGCACGCCGCGCGACGTGCCCTTGTCGGACTTCTGGCCGGTGAAGCGCCAGTTCATGAACTTACGGGGCAGGCTGGTGGTGGTATCTACGCCCGAGGTCTTGTCGGCGATGCGGTAGGCGCTGCCGATCACCGGGTCGTTCATGCGCGGCGTGGACTCCGACAGCTTGGTGCGCACCGACTCCACTTCCAGGTAGTCGGTCATGTCGGCCACGTAGTACGTCCAGATGGGCGTCTTGCGGTCGATGTTCACGTAGGGCTTGCCCGGCACCCACTCCGAGGTGTAGTTCCAGTCGAAGTGGCCGTAGGCGCGCTCCCACATGGTTTTAGCCGTGCCGTCGGCGTTGTACTTGTCGGCCTCCAGATCCTCGTAGGACACGTAGGTCAAACGCTGGCCGTTGGGCGACACCACGTTGCCCGACGAGTCGAAGGAGAAGCCCTCCACATAGGGCAGCACCTGGGAGATCTGCGGGTTGGCGCAGGAGTCCTGCTCGTAGCCGGTATATCCCAGGGCGGCCATCTGGTTGTCGGACAGGTTGGTCAGCACCAGCTTGTAGCGCATCATCAGCGACGAGCCCTTGTTGATGGTGGACGCGCCGCGGCTCCAGCTGTAGCCCTCGGTGGGGTCGGGCTCGGAATAGCCGGTGTTGCGCGACGAACCCGAGAAGTAGCCCTGGAAGATCTCCAGCGACAGCACCGGCGACTCGGCCGTGCGGATGAAGCCGCCGCGGGAACGCTCGGTCTCCACGCTCTTGGTGTCGTCGTAGCGCGGCGTGGCGCTGGCGAAGTGGTTCACGTGCACGTCGAGGTCGCTGCCGCTGTCGGTGGCATCGTCGGGCACGCCGTCGATGGCCTGGCCGTGCGAGGGCTCGGTCAGCTTGCTGGTGGTGAACTTCACGTAGGGAGCCCGCGAGGTCACGCCCGCGTGAATCTCGGTCACCGTCTCGGGGTGGTAGTTGCCGGCGGAATCCAGCAGCTCCACCTTGCCCATGTTGTTCTTGCGGTAGCCCCAGCCCACGTTCAGGCGCAGCGGGTCGAAGTCGTCGGCCTCCTGCTTGCCCTTCGTGTTGATGAGCGTGCCGTTCTCGGCCAGGTACTTGCCGGCGGTGTCGGTCAGCGTGGTGCCGTCGTCCAGCACCGGGTCGGACACGCCGTCCTTGTACTCGGTCTTCGCGGCGTCCTTGTACAGGGCCGGGTCGCCGTCCTCGTAGATGCGGCCGTTCAGCTGCTTCAGGCCGGTGGTCTTGTCGGGCACGGCGTCCACGTCCAGGCGGAAGCCGTGGGGCACGGGCACCTTGTGGGACAGGCTGTCGTCCTCCACGGTGGAGCCCACGGGCACCGCCTTCACCACCCAGCGGATCTGGCGGATCTGCACGGAGTCGTCCTCGCCGAGAATCTGCTTGCGGGTGAAGGTGATGTTCTGCTTGTCGGAGATGGCGTAGCCCTCCTTGGCGCCGATCTGCACCCACTGCTTCGAATCGGCGGTGTTGTAGTCGGTGCTCTCATTGAAGGCCGGGTCGATCTCGTCCTCGCCGTACCAGTAGTCGCGGTCGGCGTCGCTGCCGGCCAGGGCGAAGTTCTCACGGCCCTGGTACTCGCTGCCGTTCTGCTCGATGAACACGTTCTCGTCGGCACCGAAGTTGGTGGACGACACGCGGGC
This sequence comes from Adlercreutzia wanghongyangiae, assembly GCF_035989245.1. Lineage (NCBI taxonomy): Bacteria > Bacillati > Actinomycetota > Coriobacteriia > Eggerthellales > Eggerthellaceae > Adlercreutzia > Adlercreutzia wanghongyangiae. The sequence continues at coordinate 64,888 of NZ_JAYMFF010000010.1, forward strand.
GAACATGAACAGGCGCAGCTGGCTCTCGGTCTCGGCGGCCTCGTTGGCCGGCTTGGCGCCGGCGGCGTCGGCGGCCAGGGCGATGCCGTCTTCGGTGCCGTCGGCGGTGTACACCGCGCCCGGCACCTCCCAGATGCCGGTGGACACGCTCTCGAAGGCCGACTGGATACGGCCCACGGCGTACTCGGTGTCCTTGGTGAACGGCGCGTTGGCCACGGTCATGGCGCTCTTGGCCGGATTCTCCGAGGCCGTGGCCCAGAAGGGAACCTGCCAATCCACCACGAAGCTGTTCACCGCGCCGCCGGTGTTGATGGCTTGGGTCATGTAGAAGCCGTTGGAGCCGCGCAGCTGCACGTCCTGGCCGGAGTACACGTTCATGTCGGAGTTGTAGATGAGCGTGCGGGCCTTCTCGGTGTCGATACGCACCGACGCCGAGGGCTTGCGGATGCGGAACCAGCCGGACGTGTCGGTGACGTACAGGTCGTCCAGATCGCTGTCGCGGTCGTAGTTCACGTTGGTGGCCGCATGGTCGGCGGCCTTCTCGCCGGAGCGGTAGAAGCGGTTCACCGACTGGCCGTGGAACGACGTGCCGATCAGCGTCATCACGTCCTTCTTCGGCTTCAGGCCGGTGGTGCCCTCGTCTACCGAGCCGTCGGCACCGGCCTCGACATTGCCGCCGCCGTTGGGCTTCTGGCCGAGGCCTGTGTTGTTGCTGGTGTCCGCACCCGTCAGGTCGTCGCCGTCGTAGATGTGGTCCCAGCCCTCCTTGTCCTCGTCGTCGATCCAGTTCAGCTTGGTCTCGTGGGCCGTGGCGTACACCTGGGAGTCGTCGCCGTTCCAGCTGGCGATGGTCTCCATCTGCTTCTTGTAGCTCACCAGCTTATCGCCGTCGTACAGGCTGTCGTCCATGGCGGTGTCCACATCGCCCAGGTTGTCCAGGCGCGTCTTCACCTTCAAGGTCATGGAGTCGCCGAAGCCCAGGAAGCCGTCGGGATGCACGCCGGCATAGTAGGCGTTCAGCAGCGAGTCGAACTCGGCGAACTCCTTGTCGGTGGCATCGTCGGGCGCGGCGATCTCGAACACCACCACCTCGCGGTCGTGCACGCGCGGCTTCACGGTGCTGTAGGAGCCCACGCCCTGGTTGGCCTCAGTGGAGCCCGACAGCGTATCGGTCACCAGGCCGCGGGCGGCCACGGTGTCGGCGGCGTCGTCCATATCGGCCTTGCCGTAGTTGGCGTTGTCGGTCTTGCCGCGCAGGGCCAGGGTGCCGGTGGTGGCGAAGTTGTTGTCGCCGTAGTTGGGCTGGTAGGACACCTTCACCGTCCAGCCCTTCTCCATCAGCTGCTTGGGAGTCAGCCGCTCGGTCACGCGCTCGCCGGTCTTGCGGTCGGTGTACACGCGCTCCACGTAGAAGGCGTAGTCGTCGTCGGTGTAGTCGCCGATGTACTTGTAGTCCTTCGACTTGGAAACGCCCTTGTCGTCCACCTGGGCCAGCGTCTTGTCGTCGGTCAGCATGCGGTCGTCGTAGAACGTCACCTGGCTGGGCAGGTGCAGGGCGTACACCAGCTTGGCGTGCTTCATGTCGCCCTGGGCCTCCACGATGTCGGTGTACTCGTCGGGCTCCAGGTAGCCGGTCTGGCCGGGCTGGGCGTTCTCGTCGGCGTAGTTGGTCACCGTGGCGGCGAACCAGGGGGTCTGGTCGTACTGCCACGCGTCGTTCTCGAAGGCGGGCAGGAACAGGGTGTCGTGGTTCACCCAGTCGTTGTCCATGCCGAACTGGTTCAGGAACGAGGGGTCGTACTGGTAGTTGTTGAACAGGAAGTACGGGTCGTTGGCCGACACCCACTCCAGGGTCTTGCTGTTCACGGAGTACTCGCCGCCCTGGATGAAGTGATCGGTGCCGTCGTCGTTCAGCAGCTGGTCGGGGTCGCGGAAGGGCGCCACGAAGTCCACCGAGCGGTTCACCACGATGCGCACGTCGCTGACGGTCTGGTCGCGGCTGAACTCGAAGCGGTCGTACTCGTCGGGCTCCACCACCGGGGGCTCTTCCTTCACGCGCTCCAGCTCGATCTGCACGTACACGTCCACGTCGTCGTCATCGGCGTGGCGCACGTACACCACCGAGCCCTGCTTCAGCTCGTCGGGCAGCTTGTCCTTGCCCTTGTGGGCGGTCTCGATCTTCACGTACAGGCGGTCGGCCTCGGCCTCCAGGTAGTCGCCCAGCTTGATGTCCGACTTCTTCAGCTCCGTGGGGATGTAGACGGTCTCCTTGATCAGGTTGCCGGCCTCGTCCTGCTCCGGATCGCCGTTGTCGTCCAGCTTGTTCTGCTCTTTCTCCTCCATCACGTAGAACACGCCGCCCTCGGCGGGCACCTGCGGGTAGTTGTCCAGGGTGTACTCGTACATCCACTGCTCGTCGTCGCGCACCGTGATGTCGCCCACCTTCAGATAGGAGCCCTTATGATCGGGGTCGGCCACGTACAGCTGGGTGTCGGGGCGCACCACCTGGTCGGAGCCGTCGGTGGCCTTCTTGGTGGTCACGCTGTCCACGTTGCTGTCGTCCAGCGGGAAGGGCGTGTACACGTCGGTGTACTCCATCACCGGGTTGTTATCCTCGTCGTACATCGGCTTGCCGTCGGCACCCACCTTCTGCTCGGCCTTGCGCTCGTAGGTGTAGAACGTCACACCGGTAATGGGCTTGGTCTTGCTGTCGCCGTCCAAGGTGTACACGCGCTCGTCCATGGCGCTCACGTTGCGCACCAGCTTGGCGCGCACGTAGTTCACCGTGTCGCCGAAGGTCTGCTTCACGTACAGGTTCGGGGCCGTGGCGCCGCTGTAGTACTTCAGATCGGTAGCGGAGACGATGCTCACCACCTCGTATTCCTTCGACGTGCGGTTCTGCACGTAGAAGGTGGTGCCCATCATGTCCAGGGTGCCGGGGTTGCCGGCGGTGTAGGCAAAGTAGCTGTAGGGATCCACCGTCTGCTCCACGCGCGGAGGCAGCTCGTTCAGCACCACGCCCACGTAGGCCTCGCCGTCGCCCACGTACAGCTTGGCCTCCTCTGCGGCCAGCGTGGCCACGGTGAGGGCCCACTGGGCCCGGGCCAGGGCGGTGGCGTCGCCCGCCGTGGTGGCATTGGCCACATCCTGGGCGGCCTCGTCCTTCTGCTTCTTGGCCTTCTGCTGCGCCTCGTAGGCGTCATGCAGGTCATCGAAGGTGTAGGGCACGGCCGTGTACACGTCCAGCTCGGGCAGATGCTGGTAGCGCGGCTCGGTCGTGGTGGCCGGCTGGCCCGGAGGCGTCTGGTCCTCGGGCACGTACAGGGTCTTGCCGTTGGCGCTGTCGATGCGCTTCACGTACTTCGTGCCCGTGAAGGAGGCATCGGTAATCTCCGCGAAGTGCTTGGCGCGGGTGAAGAAGGTGGTGCCCACGGCCGTTTCGGGGGCGCCGCCGCCCACGATGTCGTTGAAGGTCACCTTCTTGGTGCGGCTGTAGTTTTCGGTGATGAGGTGCGTGCCGCCGGCATCCACGTCGCCGGAGTACAGCTTGGCCTCGGTGGAGTCCACCGCGTCGGTCAGCTGCGACTTCTTGAACGTCTTCACCAGCGACCATTCCACCTGGCCGTTCTTGTAGCTCTTCAGGGTGACCACGATGGTCTTGCCGTCGGCGCTCACCTGACGGGTGGCCTCGCGCTGGGGAATCAGCGTGTCGGTGGCCTCGTCGTAGGCGTTGTAGTGCATAGTGGTGGTCTGCGAGCCGTCGGGACGCTCGGTGCGCTGCACCTTGATCAGCTCATGGCCGTTGGCGTCGCTCATCACGCGGTCGGTGATGAGGTTGCCCGCGGCGTCCAGGATGGACGTGGGCGCCGAGATGATGGAGCCGTCCACCTTGATGATGGAGTCCTTGCCCGCGCCCATGCCGGTGCGCTCGGTGCCGTGCACGTAGTCGCTGGCGGTCTTGTCGGCGTAGTTCTTGCCGGTATCGCTCGGACGGTCGTTGGGGCTGGCCTCCACCTCGTAGTCCACGTTCAGCGTGGGCGACTTGGTGCGCAGCTTCACCGTGGCGTACACGCCGTCGTCGTAGTGGTCGGCCGCCTTGCCCGTGGCGCGATCGGTGAAGCGCTCGGTGCGCACGGCCGTGCCGTCGCCGGCGCGGTTCAGGTTCTGGGTCGTCGCCTGCGACAGGCCGTACTGGTTGGCATCGAAGAAGTAGTCGCCCACCAGCAGGCCCTTGCCCTGGGGCTTCTGCTTGTCGGCGGCCAGCGGCTCGCCGTTCACGCCCAGGGTGAGGGTATCGGCGCCGTACAGCGGGCGCGTGGCCACGGCCACGCCGCCCAGGGCCAGGCGGCTGCGGGTGGTGCCGTTGCCATCCTGGTTCTCGGTATAGCGGCCGTTGAAGCCGGCCAGGTAGTTGCTCGGCACCTTCTCGGCGGTGTTCTGGCCGTTGTTGATGTACTTGGCCGGGATGAAGCCCTCGGTGTGCGGCGTGGCCGTGTACACCGAGCCGCCCCAGCCCTCGCCGGCCACCGGCGCATAGGTGTAGTAGGTGGTCTCGGTGGCGTCCAGGCGCTTGTCGGCCGAGTACCAGCCGGTGGCGCGCAGGTTGTTGTTGTAGGTGGTGGAGTTGATGGAACCCCAGTTGGCCTGGGAGCCGCGGTACGCCAGCCAGGTCAGCTTCTTCTCGCGGGCGGTCATGCCGTTGCTGTCGGACAGCTGCGAGGGCGCGCCCGGCGTGAACGGGTTGTCGGCGCCGGCGCCGGCCAGGGTGTGGGCGTTGCCCGCCGCGTCGTGCTGGGTCACCGTGTCGGTGTTCACGGTGCCCTTCGGATCGGGGTTCACGGCCACGGTGATCATGTCGTCGGTCAGGTACTTGTAGCCGTCCACCTTCGAGGTCACGAACGCGCGGACGTTCTCGTAGGAGCGCGCCATGGCCGCCGGGTCCAGACCCATCTTGGGCTCGTCGTAGGTCATCACGTTCATCTTGAAGATGTCCATGCCGCCCGAGGTGATCTGGGTGATCAGGTCGTTCGCGTCGTTGTAGCCCGAGGCCTTCGGCTCGAAGCGCACCACGTAGCGGTACTCGGTGGCGCCGGTGTTGGTGGTCACGGGCTCGAAGGTGCTCGTCACCGCCCAGTTGTCGTCCTTCCAGGCGCGGTCCTTGTTCGCGTTCAGATCGCGCTCGGTGCCGCGCACGGCCACCTTCTCCACCCACAGGCTGTCGGTGGTGCGGGCGTACTGCACATAGCCGTCGGCGTTGGCGTCGGCATCGGCGGCATCCAGCAGGAACAGGTCGCCCTTGAAGGTCTCCAGATCATCGGTGGAGATCTCGTCGTAGGCGGGGGCCACGGCCGGCGTGGTCAGCTCGTAGTAGGTGAGGGCGGCATCAGCCGGATCGTAAGCCTTCTGCACATAGATGGTGTTGCCGTCGGCATCGGTGTCCTGCACGTACAGGTCGCCGGTGAACGCGGCCGGGTCGGCCACGGCCGTGAACACCGCGTCGGTGCCCGGCACGTAGCGGCAGTACTTCTTGTCGCCGATCTGCAGCTTGTGGTAGTTGTCGGAATCGGCCATGAACGGCGTGGAGATATCCCAGTCGTCGGGGCTCACCGTCTGGGTGCCCTCGATGGAATAGGGCTTCTTGGTGGTCTTGGAGTACAGGGCCACGCCGTAGGGCAGCACCACGGTCAGCACGGGCAGCGTGAGCGAGCCCTTGCTGCCGCCGTCCACGGCATAGTTGTTGTGGGCCGCCGAGGTGTACACCTGGCGGTCGTGGTAGCCGCTCACCTGCTCCCACTGGTAGGGCTGCTCGTCCAGCCAGTAGCGGTTCTCCACGTGCACGTTCAGCTGGCGCTTGTCGGCCTCGGTGTCCACGTAGTAGGTCTCGTTCACGGCGATGGCCGCATCCGAGGTGTCGCCCACCTCGGGCTCGAAGGTGCTCACGGTGTTCCACACGCGCACCATCGGCTTGCGCATCACGGCGTGGGCGCCGGTCTGGGCATACAGCACCGTGCCGCCCTTCAGGGCGTCGTCGTAGTTCACAGCGGCGTTGTCGGTCACGCGCAGGCCCATGGGCGCCAGGGCCTTCTGGTCGTTGTTGGTGGCGAAGGCCTCATCGGCGGCCACGGCGTTGTTCAGCACCGTGGTGCCGTTCACGGCCGGCATGTTGGGCGAACCGTGGAACTGGCCGTACAGCGGCGCGTGCACGCCCAGGCGGCCCTTGGCGATAAGCGTCCAGTTGAAGTCCATGCCGAAGGGCTGCACGTTCTGGCGGCGCGTCTGCAGGGCGGCGCCGCCCTCGTAGGTGTCCACGTCGTAGATCTGGTAGTAGGCGCTGGAGTTGAAGGGCTCCTTGCCGGGTGCGGCCGCGGTGGCCGGGGCCGTCATCTTGTACAAGGTGGCATCCGCATTGGCGCGGTCGGCGGCGGTGGCCGCCACGTAGGCGCCCGCGGCGTCCTTCACGTACAGGGTGAGCGCCGTATCGGCGCGCTCGGCGTCATCGGCCTCAGCATAGGTGGCCGGGGCCTCGGGCGTGCCCGGGGTGGCGGCGTCCACGTTGCCGGTGTTGGCCTCATCGTCCCACGGGGCCGTCAGCAGGCGGTCGTACCACACCTCCGACTCGTTGTTGCCGAAAATGTGGCTGCGCAGGTTCACGCGCAGCTTGTAGCCGCCCTCGTCGTAGCAGGCGCGCAGCGAAACCGGGTCGGGGTCGGTGCCGTTGGCGGCGTTGTCCACCGCGCGGCCGAACCACTTGCCCAGATCCTGCTTCACGGTGATCTTCAGCACCCAGGGCTGGCTGCTCTGGGTGTAGGTGGCGCCCGTCATCTTCGACGGGTCGGCCACGATCTCGCCCGCGGCGTTCTTGGTGTCGGTGCCCTCGCCGCGCTGGGAGGCCGCGCCGGTGGCGCCGTTCACGCTGGCGTAGGTGCCCTGCTCAACATGCTCGGAGTAGTCCACGTCGGCCGTGGTCACGTTGCCCGTGCGGTAGGCCGCCGGATCCTGGTTCGTAGAGGGCGCGTCGTAGCCCTGGTAGGCGCCGTAGGGCGTCTGCACGATCTGCACGTCCACCAATTCGGCGGGAATGTCGGCGTAGGTCTCGCTCACATAGGGCGCGCCGTCGTTATCGGCGCCGGTACCCTTGGAGATGCCGTTCACCTTCGTCAGCAGCTGGGCGCCCACATCGATGCTGCCGTCCTTGCGCAGCACCGGCTCCACGCCGCGGGGCATGATGTAGGTGAAGGTCACGCCATCCAGGTTGCGGTCGCCGTAGTTGTAGGCGGTCAGCTGGCTGGTGAACTCCTGGCCGAACTCCAGGGCGTCCTCGTACTGGCCGAACTCGATCTCGGGATCGGCGGTCAGCTGCCAGTGCTTCAAGTCGTTGGCCCACGACACGTCGTACAGGTTCTTGTAGGCGTCGGTGTAGTTCACATCGGCCGCCGCGAAGGGGGTGTTTATCGCCAGGCTGCCGCGCGCGCCGGTGGACAGCGTGGTGGGCTGGCTGTACTTGCGGGCCGCCTTGTAGTCGTCGGTGGCGTTGGCCGCGCCCACGCCGTTGTCGAAGTCGCTCACCATCTCGGAGGTGGTGGCCAGCCACGCCTTCTGCATGTGCACGCGCGTCTGCGACCACACGAGCGGGGTGGCAGACAGCTTCTCGGCCGCCGTGCGCAGCGGCGAGTCCACGCCCATGTTCACGGTGGTCTCGTTGCGCTTGGCGCTGGTGTTGTAGGGACGGTACTGCACCGCGCCCACGCCGCCTTCCACGGTGGACAGGGCGTCGGCGATGCGGTTGGCCGTCACGAAGCTGAAGTAGTCGCGGGTGTACTCGGTCTGCACGGAGGTGTAGCCGCCGGCGTCGAGGCTCCACTCGTCGGCGCTGGCGTAGGTGTAGCCCATGGGCAGGTGGCTGCGGCCCAGCTCCATGGTGGCCGGCCGCCCGCTCGTGGTCAGGTAGCTCACCTTCTGCATGTTGTTGGTGGTGATCACGTCGGCGTCCATGAACTGGCCGTTGCGGCCCGAAGAGCCGTAGTCGTTGCTCTCGGTGTAGCCGGCGGTGTTCACCACGCTCTCGCCGATGTGCCCGTCGCCGTTCTTCACCACATTCGAGGCAGTGCCCGGAATGAAGGTGTAGGTGTGGTCGAGCATCTCGTAGGTGTCCACGTGCTTGGGCTTGTCGGCCGTGAACGCCACCTCGTGCAGAAGCGAGTCCATGTCCATCAGCACGTTCTGGTTGTTGATGCGGTTGCCCGTCACCATGCCGGTGCCGAACGGGTCAAGCATGGCGTTCGACAGCCCGAAGTTCGCGCTGCCGGGGCCCGGGTTCACGAAGAACGAGCCGGCGGCGCAGCCGGTGTGGCCGCAGTGCAGGTGGTAGCTGGAATAGTAGTACTCGCCCAAACGCGGCAGGTAGGCCGGGCGCACCCCGGCGGTGTTCGAGGCCGCGTTCGGATCGTCCACGCGGGCGGCGCCCACGGTGGCCGTGGTGTCGGAGGCATCCAGGTCCTTGTACACCTGGGGCAGGTTCTCGGTGGCCGCGCGCACGGGGATGGCGATGGACAGCGTGTCGCCCACCTCCACCACGGTGCCGTTGTTGTCGGGACGGTCCACCGGGCGCAGCTGCTGGTGCTTGTCGGTGGGCACGGTGCCCTTGGCCGGCACGCTGCCGTCGGTCAGTAAAGAGCCGGTTTTCAGTTCGTTCTCAGGCAGGAAACGGGTGTCGGCCGGGTCGGTGGGATCGGCCACGCCCTTGATACCCTCATACTGGTCATCCATGACCCACTCGATCTTGAACAGACCGAAGGTGGTGGTGTTCGACACCCCCTCGTCGGTGGGCACGATGTCGTTGTAGGCCTTGCCCGAGGTGTAGTTGCTGGAACCGCCCAGGGTGCAGGGGTTCGTCAGGCCGCCGTTGTCGCAGATACCCAGCTCGTGCGACTCGTAGTTCATTGATCCGCCGTAGTCGGCCGCCGTGGTGGTGGCCGCGCCCTCCTCGGTGCCCACCTGGGTCACCTTCACCTTCAGGCCGCGGGTGCGCTCGGCGGTCACGTCGTTGCCGTAGCGGTCGTACCACGCCGTGTTCTCGGTAATCACCTTCTCCAGGTAGCTGGCGGTGATGTCCTTGCCGATGTTCGAGGCCGTATCGCCGTAGCTGTTGCCGCCGTAGGCCGCCTGCTTCAGGTAGTCCAGCGGAATGCGCTCGTAGAACACCGGATTGTAGATCTCGCCCTCGCCGGCGCTCTCCTCCTGGGTGTCCGTCACCGACACGTTCGTCTTCACCTCGGCGGCGTTGGCGCTGCCGTAGTCGAAGGAGACGTCGCCGTTGGAGCCGTTCACGATGGAGAAGTTGCGCAGGTAGGCGGTGTCGTCGCCGCTGTGCACCGAGTGGTCCTTGGTGTAGCTGAAGTTGACAGTGTAGTTGCCCGGCTTCACCGTGGCAGACCAGGTCTTCCACGAGCCGGTGTTGCCCGAGTAAGTGTTGTAGTACGAGGGCCCGTTCACCGTCCAGTTCAGGCGGTCGCAGCTGCTCTCAGACGACACGAAGTACTGGAACGAGAAGGTAGTGGTCTTGTACACCTGGAAGCTGATGCTCATGCCCGACCCGGTGCTGTGACCGTGGTTGGTGGAGTGGTACTGGCCGCCGCGGCCGTTCGCGTCGCCGGCCGCCCAGTCGCCGTAGCCGCTCGTCCACGACTTCGTGGTCACGGCGATGGCGCTGGCCGACACGGCCAAGTTGGCGTTCACCAGGGTGTCCTTGTACCAGAAGGTCTCACCGGCCACGTAACCGGTCTTCTGGGGGGCGTTCTCGTCGTACAGGGCCGTGGCCTCGTCGCGGGTCTGGAACACCTGGTTCTGGAACTGGGTGTTCGGGGCGCGACGGTACACGCGGAAGTTCTCGGACACCTTCCACTGGTTCTGCTTCGTCTTCCAGCCCAGATGCTGCACGTTGGTGGAGGAAGCCGCGCCCACGCCCGAGCCGTTCACCGTGCCCGTGGCGTTGTACAGCGGGCCGTCGAAGGGCAGCGTGGTGGTCTCGTTGTGATGGTGGGTGTAGGCCACGTCCACGGCCACGTTGCCGGTGTAGTAGTTGTTGATGTCGGTGTGGGTGGTGGACAGAAGGTCGCGCGTGTCGTTGAAGCGCGCCACGCCGTCCAGCACCACATCGTTCAGCTTGAACGGGTTCAGGCCGTCCTCGGTGGCCGGGATGTCGTAGTAGGTCCAGCGCATGGCCTCGGCCTCGCGGAACAGGTTGATGTCGACGACGCTCTCGGTGCCCGCCACCTTGTTCGAGCGGCCGGTCATGTAGCTGGTCAGGGCCTTGTGCTCCTGGTCCTCGGTCAGCCACGCGCCCACCAGAGCCGTGTCGGTCACGGCCGGCACGGTCACGTTGCCCTCTTCGTCCTTCTCCTCGGGCGTCTCGGTGGTCAGATACACCGGGTCCACCGCGTCGGGATCGGCCTTCATGATGGCGATCACCTTCTCGCGGTCGGCATCCGAGGCCAGGGGCACGTAGTACTCCACCTTGATGTTCTCGCGGCCGGGATGCGTCCAGGCCACGTCGCGCGCCACGGTGCCGTCGGCCGCATCGCCCGGGTTCACCGCCACCACGGAATCGGCCGAGGCGCGGTTCATGGGATAGGTGTCCTTGGCATCGATGTCGGCCAGATCGGTGTTCTGGCGCGTGCCGCCCGGAGCCATGGCGGTGTTGTCGGGCAGGTTCTCCGGGTAGGCCAGGTTGTGGCCGTACACCTCGAAGATGCGCTTGCCCTCGGGGCGCTGCAGCTTATCGTTGAAGCGCTCGGTGAAGCGCACCGTCACGCGGATGTCGTTGGTGTGGAACGTGGGGTTCGCCAGGTTCGACACCTTCACCTTCAGCGGGTTGCCGTCCTGGTTGGCCGTGGTGTTGCGCGTAGGCGACACGTTCGGATACTCGGTGGTGATGCGCACATCGCCCAAATGGTCGTCCTTCACGTCGCGCATCACGTCGCCGGCGTTGGTGATCGTCTGCTCGGGCTTGGTCAGCACCACGCCCTGCCAGCCGGAAATCTGCTTCAGGTCGTCGCTCACCAGGTTGCCGCTGGCGTCGGTGGCGCCGTCCAGGGTGGTGGCGTTCTTCAGCGCGCGGTCCTCGGCGGTCACCTTGATCAGCTGGTCGCCGGCCGTGGTCGGGTCGAAGGGCGCGGTGATGCCGCTCTTGCGGTCGGCCACGGTGGCATGGTAGCCGTTCGTGTTGCCGCCGTTGCTGTAGTACTGCACATCCGATTCCACGAAGGCACCGTACTGGCTCTTGCCGGTCAGGTTCGCGTCCACCGCCTTCTTGTGGTGGTACTCGATGATGTCGCGCGCCTCGTCGTGCATCACCTTGTAGGTGGCCTCGTCGCGGTCGTCGGCCTGCTCCACCATGTACTGGGTGTAGCCGTGGCGCGGCTTGGCGGTCACCTCGAAGGTGGCCTTGATCTTATCCGCGTCGTAGGCCGGCGCGTCATCGTCGTTGTTGAAGGCGTTGTTCACCGTGTCGTTGTAGTCGGGGTCGGCCTCCAGCTCGTCGGTCATCTGGGTGATCACGCGCAGGTACACGCCCTGGCCGGGCTGCACCTGCTGGGTCTGGCTGCCCACCGAGAACACCAGGCCGCGGTTGCTGGCGGCGTACTCCCCTGCCACGCCTTCCAGCAGCGACTGCGCCGAGGGGCCGGCCGTCAGGGTGGTGGCCGCCTTGTCGTGGGGGAACTTGGTCAGGTCGGTGGAGGCGGGGGCCTGGGCCATGGTCACGTTGTCCACCGTGGCCGTGGTGCCGTCGCCGTTGTCGATGACGATGGACTCGCCCAGCAGCTTCGCCGTCACCGTGGCCACATCGTCGGACAGGGGCTTGCCCTTATCGTCGGTCACGCCCCACACGGTGTCGTTGCCCACCGAGTTCAGCGACAGCTTCTTCGCGGCCGCCTCCTCGGTGACCACTTCCCAGCCCACGATGCGCTGACCGCGGCCCACGGTGAAGCGGGCGTCCACATGCTGCAGGGGCAGCATGGAATTCAGCGTGGCGCCCACGTACAAGGTGTACTCCAGGTAGTCGCCGGCGTACAGCGCGCCGTCGGGGATGTCGTTGGCGATGCCGTCGGCGTTGGAGGGCTGGTAGCTGAACACGTTGGTGACCGAGCGGTCGTCGGCGTCGTAGGCGAACACCGTGTCCTTCTTCACCGGATAGCTCTGGGTGCGCTGGATGTAGGGGGTGCGCACGACCGTGTTCGACCACTCGCAGCGGTGGCTCGGGCAACCGTAGCTGCTGCACTCCTCGGGGCAGCGCACGCCGGCGGCGTAGATGCCGATGTCGGTGCCGTCGATGCGCTTGTGCATGTAGTGGGTAGGCGTCTCGCCGGCGGCCAGGTTGGCGTCCAGCCAGGGCTCGCCCGCGTCCCCGTGGCCCACTGGCGTGATCTTCGTGCCGCGCACGTAGGACACGTCCAGGATGCCCAGGCGATGGTCGATGCGGTAGGCCGCCGTGTCGTCGTTGGAGATGACGATGGACTCGGTGTTCGGGTCCTTCGCCTTCAGGTCCACCGTCAGCAGGTGGCGCGCATCGGTGCCGCGGAAGTGGCTGGCCTGTTTGCCGAAGGTGGGCGTGGAGTTGTAATCCCAACGGGCGGCGTTGTCCTTGTCGCCGCTGCCCAGCACGTTATTGGGCGTCAGCGTGTTGGTGGCCGCGGTGGCCGCCAGGAACTGGGCCACGGGACGGTCCACGAAGGTGCCGTCGTACTTGAAGGCGTAGTTCACCATCATGTCGTTCGCCGTGGGAACGGTATTGGCACCGGAAACATCGGCACCCGTGTTCACCTGGCTGGCGCGGGTCAGCCACTGGCCCGAATCCAGCATGGTGTTGGTGAAGCGGCGGTTGGCGTTGGGCGCCTCGAAGGTGATCTGCAGCGAGGTGAACAGCGCCTTGGCGTACACCTGGTCCACCTCGTCCTCGTCGTAAGGATCGGCGGCCGCACCGGGGTTGGCGAAGCCGTTGATGGAATTGGTGGCGTCGGTGGCGCGGTAGGTGCCGAACGACAGGGCGTCGCCGGCGTTCTTCTGAATGGAGGTCACCTTGCCGTTGGCGTCGGTCAGGAGCTTGTCGTTCTTAATGGTTAGATGATTATATGTTGTAAGGAGCTTCGGCTCCTCGTCGGTGCCCGCGTTCGTCTCGGTGGCCACGCACTGGCGGAACAGGCCCTCGAAGTCGATCACGTAGTCGCCGTCGGCGTCGTAGATGGGCTTATGGTCGGCGCCGTACACGATCTGCGCCGTCACCTTGCCGTCCAACGCGGTGCCGTCATAGGCCATGGTGCCCGCGGCCTGGGTGCCGTCGGCGATCTTCCACGGACCGCTCACCAGGCCGGCCTCCTTCAGTTCGGCCCAGGTGATGGACTTCTGCTGTTCTGTGCCCAGCGCGTCGATGTAGGTGAAGGTGAAGTCGGTGGCGTTGAACCAGCCGCCGTCGCATGCCACGCAATGGCAGTCCTGGCCGTTCTGGCCGCCGCAGGCCAGAGCCTCGATGAAGGCGCGGCCGGAGGCGTAGTCCTCGGTGGTGTACTGCTCGCCCACGATGGATAGGTAAATCTGGCGGCCGTCCTCGGTCACCTGCTTGGTTCCGTCGGCGTTCAGCACGCGCTTGCCCGTGTAGGGCTCGTAGGCATCGCCGTTCTTCACGTACGGCGTGTACTGGTAGGCGATGCAGGTGCCGCTCTTGTGGTCGGCGCAGTAGGCGTGATCGGTGTACTGGTTGGCATTCGCGCCGCCGTCGCGCACCAGATAGGCCGGCACGTACACGTTCTGCAGGCGGAACACCTTCTCGGAGGCGGCCTTGCCCGCCTTCGTGATGTTATCGTCGAAGGTGCTCTTCAGCTTCACGCGCGACAGGTGCGCGGCGCGCAGGTTGTCGCCGCCCAGATTGCCGCCCTCCTTCACCTCGTCCTTGGTGTTCTGGAAGCGCACCTCGTAGGTGGCCTTGGTGGGCGTCAGGTTGTCGGAGGACACGCCGTCACCGAAGTCGTAGATGTGCTTGATGTCGGTCTGGCGCGTGATGGTGTTGGTGGTGTAGCCGCCTGAGGTGGACGAGCTTACCGTGAAGTCGTAGTTCCACGGTGCCGACGGCACGATGGAGGCCGACGTGCCCGTGTAGCCAAAGCTGTTGCCCTGGGTGAGCACCTCGTTGCGGTAGTTCTCGCTGGCCTTCTTGGTGCCGTTGCCCACCACGGTGTCGGCGGCAACGCCCGCCGCGCCGTTGTTCTCGGTCTGGATGCCGGTGCTGTAGCCGTAGCGCACCTTGTAGCCGGCAAGCCATGCGGTGTCCACCGCGGAATTGCGCGGCACCCAGCGGTTGCCGTAGCCCACGTAGTTGTACTGCTTCTGGTAGCCGTTGGTGATGGTCCAGTTGTTGTAGGAGTAGATCTGCTTGTCTTCGCTGCGCTTGAACGTGGTGGGAGCGTAGAAGTGGTTGAAGTCCACCGTGGCCGTGGAGATGGCGTTGGTGATGTAGTCCTGGTACTTCGTCTCTTGATCGGTGCTGCCGTCCACGAACAGCTTGTTGTTCTGGCCCTTGTAGATGAAGGGACGGCCCAGCACGGCGAAGTCGCTGGTGGCCTGGCCGGAGCCGCGGTCGCCGTCGTAGGCGCGGGCCGTTTCGGCCGTGGAGTCGGCATCGCCGCCGTAGGGGCCCAGATCCAGCGTGTAGCTGGTCACGAACTCGCCCTCGGCCAGCTGGATGGTCAGCGGCGCGTGGTCGCTCTCCAGGGCCTCCAGCGTCAAGCGATCGACCACCGGCGTCTTACCGTCGGCCTCGAACACCGGGTTGCCCGCGGCATCCTTACCCTTTTTAACATAGCTGTACACCGGCGCGCTGTTCCAGTACCGGGCGTCCATGAAGTCGGGGGTGTAGTCCACGGCCTCGCCGGCAGCGTTCACGCGCTTGAAGTACATCACCGCGTCGCCGTTGGCGTCCAGGCCCTTGGTGAACAGATAGGTCAGGCCCGGCGACTTGCTCTCGTCGGTGGTGGGCTTCAGGCTGGAGTCCACCATGGTCTCGCTGCCGTCGGCATTCACCAGGTACATGTTGTTCAGGCGGATGCGGATGGTACGGGCCTTGGCGGGGTTCTTCGTCCAGCCGTTGTCGGTGGCAGCGGCCTCCTCGGTCCAGTCGGTGTCCTTATCCCAGGCGGTGGTGCGCAGGGTGATGAACACGCGATCCAGGTTGCCCTTGCGCTCGATGCCGGCGTAGTTGGTCAGCGGGTTCAAGTGCGCCCACACGTTGGCAGCGGTCATGCCGGTGATGGAGCTCACCTTGCTGCCCACCGTGCTGGGGGCATTCGCATTGGCCGCGTTGGTGCGGAAGAACTTCATGCCCATGCCCAGATAGCCGTAGTACTCGATATCCTGGTCGGGATAGATGGTGGGCAGGTTGTCGGTGATGCGGATGTTGTCGGCCGCCGACACGTAGGTGGACCAGGGCTTGTAGTCGTGGTCGCTGTAGGAGGTGTTGTTCGTGCCCGGCTCGGTACGGTACAGCGACACGAAGTAGGCCTCGTCGCCGCCGAATTCCGCCTGGTCGGTATGGTTGTCCGACACGTTTTTGTTGCCCTCCCAGCCCAGCGCGCCCGCATCGCGCGTCACGGATTTCTGCACGTAGTTGCGGCTCTCGTAGGTGATCATGCGCGACGAGGTGCGCAAATGACGCATCTTGCCCTCGTCGAACTGATAGTAGTGGGCGTGGTGGTGCCAGCCGTGGTAGCTGCACCAGCCGGAACGGCAGCAGGCACCCAGGCGGTGGAAGTTCTTGTAGCCCCACGAGCCGCGGTTGTACTCGTCGTAGTAGATGTTGTAGCTCTCGGCCGCGCCGCTGGTGGCCGTCTCGCCGTACACGTTGGCAGCGGCGATGTTCGACGTGCTCTTGGCGTTGGCGCCGTCGGCACGCTGGTCGGGCGAGTCGTAGCGCTGGGCCGCCGGATGCACGTAGTTGGAGCCGGAGTAGTCGCCGCCGATGGTCATGTTCACCGTGGTGGTGCTCGTCACCGTGTTGTTGGCGGTGGCGGAGGTCACCTCGGCGTTGTTCGGGGAATCGGTCTTGATGAAGCGGCCCGTCACCTCGAAGGACATGTTCTTCGTCCAGTCGGCGCTGGAGGCGCTCAAGCTCTCGGAGAACCACTGGCCGTAGTCGGGGTACATCGGGTTACCCGCAGAATCCAAGGTGCCCTGGTTGATGGTCACGTCGTAGACGATCTGGGTCACCTTGAACTCGGGCTGGCTGCCCTCGGGGTAGTCGTTGAAGGAATCACGGTAGGCGTAGTCGGGGTTGTTGCCGTAGTCGGGCTTGTGTTGGCCGTCCTCGTACTTCATCAGGTTCAGGCGGAAGAAGTACTGGCCCGCGCCGTAGCTGGTGCTGGTACCGTTATTGGCCTTCTTGCCCGTGCCGTTGTCAAACTGCACCGAGGTGGCCGCAGCGGCGCTGCCGGCGGCAGCGCCGTTGGCCTCGGCCTGGGTGCGGTCGGTGGCCAGGGAATTGTAGTACGCCGCGCGAATCTCCTTGCCGGACACCTCCATCGTCTTGGTGGTGCCGTCGGTGTGCTGGTACTTCACTGTCACCTTGTCGATGTAGCTGAGGGCCTGGCGCTTGATCTTGATGTAGTAGGCATCGAAGCCGTCGCCCGCCAGATCCTGCACCATCTCCAGATGGGCGCCGGTGTTATAGGTGTAGGAACCGATGGAGTTGTACTTCGGGTTGCCGTTGGCCCAGTCGTAGCAGAAGTGCGACGCATGGCCGTAGTGGGTGGCGTGGTAGTGGGCCTGGTCGACGATGTTGCCCGCCGCAGCCGGGTCGGTGGAGCCGGCGCCCACGGCCTTGGTGCCGTAGATCCAGCGGCTGTTGCGGTCGTAGAACGACCAGTTGTAGCAGCTGGGGCAGCGGGTGAGGTAGAAGTTCGAGTTGCCCTGCTCCATGAAGAAGGTGCCCTCGGGGGCGTTGGCCGTCACCGTGCCGCGGGCCGGATTCGGGTCGTAGCCGGAATGGTTGGCCGGACGGTAGGTGATGTTGCCGAGCGCGTTCGGGTAGCCGGTGGGGAAGGTGTCCACCTGGCGGAAGTCCACCAGGAACGAGCCCTGGGCCTTGTAGCCGATGGCCAAGTCGCCCGAGGTCTCGTCCAGCGAGTTGCCCCAGCACTCGGAATGCCCGTAGTGGGAGTGGCCGTCGTTGGAGCCCACGGAATAGTTCGTGAAGCGCGCGGTCTTCGGGTCGACCGTGCCGCCGTTCAGCACATCCCAGGTGTCGTACTTCGGCTCGTCGCTTACCGTGGCACCGGAGCCGGAGCCACCGGGTGTCAGCGAGCCCGTGCCGCCCGACGAGCTGTCGGCGCCCGACGACACCACCAGGCGCACGCGCTTCAGCTCGAGCGGGGCGTCGTCGCCGGTGATGATCTCCTCCACGTCCTGCTTGGTGTCGGGGTCGGTGGTCACCTGCACCAAGCCCACGCATACCACATGGTCGGCGGCCACGCTGTCGCTGGCCTGGAGGTCGGTGGCCTCGTCCACGGTGTAGCCGGCGGCCACCAGCTTGGCGGTGGCCTCCTCCACGGTGTTGTTCACGCAATCCTGGAACAGCAGCGCGCGGGTGGCCGTGGCCGACATGCCCTTGGAGATGGTGATGGTCACCGCGCCGCGCTGGTCGCGGTCCTCGGAATAGGCGCCGTTGCGCTTCACGGTGATCACCGCGCCCGCGGGCACGGCGGCTACGTCGCCCACCGGATCGCTTTCCTCTTCTACCACGCCCAGGGTGCGGTCCACGGTGTAGCCCAGACCCTCCAAGTCGGCAATGGCGGCCTCAAGTTCCCAACCGCGGTACTTGGCGGCCAGCTCTTCCACTTCCAGCGTATCGGGGCTCTTGCCCGACGACACGATCATCTCGATCTGGGCCGGATGGGCCACGGCGGGCTTGGGCACAATGCCGTCCACGTACTTGTCGGCCTCGTTCTCGGGCTCGGGTAGCGGCTCGCCCGTCACGGGGTGGGTGTAGCCGGGCTGGTACTCGGGCTTCAGCGTGCCCTCCACGGCCGGCTCGGTGAAGGCCTCGGTCACCACCTTGTAGTCCATCACGTCGCCCGCGGCCACGATGTCGCTCGACTTCATGGTGACGGTCTTCACCTCGTAGCCGGTGTATTCCACATCGTTCACCGTGTAGGTGGCCTTGGGCAGGGCCTCCATGGCCTCGGCCTGGCTCATGCCGCGGAAATCCTTAAAGCGGTCGGCGCCCTTGGAGATGACCACGCTCACGGTGCCCATGGTCTCCACGGTCTTGCCGTCCTCGCTCATCACGGGCTCGCTCAGCTTCTCGGCGTCGATGATCAGCCCCTCTTTCACCGTATCGTCGTAGCGATAGGTGATGTCGGCGTCGTTGATGACGAAGTTGAACTCCTTCAGGGCCTCGCGCGCTGCCTCGAGGGTTTTGCCGATCTGGTCCTTGGCCTCGTTCACCACGGGCTCCTCGCCGCGGGACACCACCACCTTCACCACGGCCTTCGCGGTGTCGGTGGCCTCGCTCACCTTCTCGGCGGAAATCACGTAGCCTTCCTGCACGCCGGGCACCAGGCGGTACAGCTGCTTGCCCGCCTGCACGGCGGCCGTGGCATCGGCCACCTCCACATAGGTGGTCTCACCACTGTCGGTGTCCACCACGGCCTCGTACAGCGTCTCGTCGTCCTCGCCGGCGCCATCAACGGCCTGGTAGGTGGCGCTGCTGTACTCGTAAGTCACCTGCAGCTCGTAGTCCAGGTTGCGCAGAATCCACTTGGCCGTTTCCTTGTCGGCCTCGGTAGGCGCGTACAGGTCGCCCAGGGTCTCGCCCTCGGCCGGCTTGGCTCGGCTGGCCTGCCACCAGGTCAGCACGCCCTCGTCGTCCTGTTCCACCACGGCGGCGTAGTAAACCGTTTTCTTCTTACCGTTCTCGGTAATCTCCTGCTTGATGTATAGCTGGGTGCCCTTGGTCTCCCCCACCCCGTTCTGGGTGCTCACCAAGTCCTCGGTGGCCACGGCCACATAGCCGTCATGGATGCGGTCGCGATCGTAGTCGTAGAACACCGTGTCACCGGCGGGAGCGTCCACGCTGCCGTCCTCATTGGTGCGGAACATCAGCGTGCCGTCCTCGGCACGGGTGAGAATGGCCTCCAGGTAGGTGCCGTCCTCCATCTTCACGTAGGCCTGCTGCGGCGTGGGCGCCGGGTTCTCCGGGTCGTCGGAGGTGGTGGTCACATAGTCGTCGATGTTCGCGGCGTCGATGGCGGCGTAGCCGTCGTTCACCAGGTTCTGGTTGAAGCGGAAGAACTCCTGGGCGGTGCCGTCCTCAGCCACCACCGGCGCGTCGGCGGTCTGCTCGTACTTCGTGCCGACGACCTTGTCCACCTCGCTCTTGTTGGCGTTGTCCATCTCGCTGTTCTTGTCCGTCACGGTCTCGCCGGAATCCACGTCGGCGTAGGCGGTGCGGCTCACGGTGTCGAAGTACATCTTCGACACGAAGATGAGCGAGCGGTCCTGGCGCGTGAGGGTGTAGGCGTCCTCGGTATTGTTGGCCACCTTGTCGCCGTTGCCCCACAGCGCCGGGCTACCGTTTACCGCGGGTAAATCGAGCGGGGCCTCGCGGAACGAGTCCAGATGGTTGTAGGTCTTGATGTTGATGCAGCGCGACGTCTCGAAGTTGCTGTCGGTGTAGCCGCGGATGAGCACGGTCTGCTTGTCGATGCTGCCGGCCGTGTTGTCGGCGTTCTTGGCGCAGTCCTCGGCCATGTTCTTCCACGAGTACAGCTGGAACAGCGTGGGCACCTCGATGCCCATGTCGTACACCTGCTGCTCGGTCAGCGAGAAGCTGCCGTCGTCGTTCAGCGGAATGCGCAGCTTCTTCACCTTATTGCCGTCCACGGTGGCATCGGTCACGGTGAAGCCGTGGCTCGTCAGCGTGCTGGCATTCAGCACCGACTCGTTGAAGCCGTAGGCGCCCCGGGCCTGCAGCACCGCTTTGCCCGTGGCGGCGCCGGTGGTGTACTCCAGCTCGAAGCCGGCCAGCACCTTCTTGCCGCCCTTCTCCTCGTAGTAGGGCCACAGCACGGCCTTGGCGCGGGCGTTGGCGTAGATGTCTTTATTGTTGATGGGATCCGACATCTCGGCCACCTGGGCCGGCGAGTAGCCGAAGATGCGGATCTTGCCCACCGACTCGTCGGGGAAGCACTTCAGGTAGTTCCGCGAGATGCTGTAGCTCACAGGATGGAAGCCCGTGTACATGTTCTTCACGGAATTGGCCACAGCGCCCTTGTCGGTCTTGATGTTGCGCTCGTAGTCGATGGGGAACGTGATGTTCACATCGGTGTCGTCCAGCTTGGACACGCCGGCCTCGTTCTTCAGGTTCGCCCAGAAGTTGAAGGTCTTGGCGTAGGGCACGCTCACCTCGGTGCGGTTTCCGTCGGAGGCATAGGTGGACGACTCGCCGCCCACGGTGGCGTTGGTGTAGTTGTCGCGGTCGCCGTAGCGCACATAGGAGTGCACCTCCAGGTAGGGGCGCGCCACGGAAAGCGCCGCGCACTTGCGCACGGTGTCGTACTTGAACTTGGCGCTGCTCTGCGAGGCCTGGTCCTTGCCGGCGGTGTTCAGGGCCGAGCCGTCCTGCCAGTCGCTCGTGCGGCTGCCGCGGGAGTCGTAGTCGCCCTTCTGCTTCAGGAACAAGCGCGCATGCAGGGTCTGGTTGTGCGGGTAGTAGTGGTTGTAGTAGGTATGTCCGCCCGAAACGTAAGAGCGAGTGCGGTAACCGTTCACGCAGGGGGTGAGCGTCTTGTCGGTGGCGTTCAGGAAGCCGGCAACACTCCAATTGCTGTTGTCCACATTAGAGGTGTTATAGGAAGCCGTGTTGCCCACCGAGTTGTACCAGTCGGCGTTGCCCCAGGCCTTCACCGTCAGCATGCCCAGATCGTCGGCCGCGGTCTCGCGCTGGCCGTTGTTGGCAGCATTGGAGGGCAGCAGGCCCGAGGCGCCCGCAGCGTCGGTCTGGTTCTTCGTGCTGTCCACGGGCGACTTGGTGTCCAGATTGCTGGCGCGCCACGAGGGCTCCAGCGAGTCGTACTGGAAGTCGACCTGGTACAGATAGCAGTCGGTCACCTTGTAAGCCAGCGAGTTCACGGTGGTGGGACCGGTGTAGTCGGCGCGGTTCGGCACCGTGGCGGTGCTGGCGAAGTCGTTTTTGGCCGTGGTCAGGCCCACGGGGATGTACTCCTCGCGCGCCTTGTCGGTGCCCAAGGTGTTCACCACCTTGGCGCCCCACACGGCATTGAAATCGATCTCGTAGGAGCCGTCGGTCTTCGCCGTGAGGATGCTGGAATTCGCCGGCACCTTCAGAATGAACTTCTCGCCATTGGGCTGGTAGAAGGTGAGGTCCACGCTCGTGAGCGCGCCCATGGTCTTCAGGGCCTTGGAGATGGTCAGCGCGTCGGTCTTGAAGCCGCGCACCACGCCGCGGTAGACGTACAGGCCGTTGGAATCCAGGTCGTCGTCGGCATCGGTCACCTCGGGGTCGGGCACCAGCATGTTCTTGGCCTTCATGCCCACGCTCTCGAAGCGGATGGAAAGCGTGGTCTTGTCGGCGCGGGCGCGGGTGGTGTTGCGCAGGGTGAACTCGTAGCCGCCCTGCGACTTGTTGGCCAAAGTCACCACGGCCTGGTTCGACGACAGCGTCTCGTTGGTCACGTACTCGTTCGCCTTGCTCACCGTGTCGCTGGTACCAGCGGGACGAGAGGCGGCCGCCTTGATAGCCGAGGCCTCCGAGGCACCGGCGTACTTGATGATGTACAGCTCCTTCTTGCTGGAACGGTCGATGTTGCCGTAGAAGCTGGACAGCGGGAAGTAGTACATGGTGGACGAGGTACGCTCGTTGAAGGAGGCGTTGCGGTCGCCCACGGTAAGGGTGTTGAAGCCGGTGATGGTCGTGGTGGGGGTGCCGTGGGTCTGCACGTCGCCGTAGATGCGGGCCGTGAGGCTCGTGTTGGTGTTCACCACGGCCGGGTTGTCGGTGGCCTTCAGGCCGTCTTCGGGATAGGACTCGTACAGCTCGGCGTTCATGGTGTTGTACACCAGGCGCACGTTCGCGATGTCGTCCAGTTTGCCCTGGGCGTTGCGGTTCAGCCTGATGTTCACGCCGCCAGCGGCCACCAGGGCCTCCAGGTCGGCAATATTCAGCGGCAAGCTGAGGGTGGCCTCGTGCTCGGAAGCGTTCGCCGTGGTGGCCTTCGTGGTGTAGGCGATGGAGGTGCCCGTGCGCTTCAACAGCGCCTCGATGGTGGCATCGTCCAAAGTGACCACGGCCACGGGCTTGGTGGCCGACACGAAGGTGCCCGCGGCGTCGTTCTTCTGCACCACGATGTCGCCGGCCTCGTACTTACCGTTCGAGGCGGCGGCGTTGGCGGCCGTGGCCACGAAGCGGCGGCACGAGCCGTTCACGGCGTCGTTGAAGTCCACGCTGCCGGCATGGGGCACGATGGCCGTGTGGCCGTACAGCCACAGGGTGCTCACGGTACCGGCGCGGTTGGTCCAATGGTAGCTCGTGGTGGTGTCGCTGGCCGGCAGCTTCGCGCGGTTGCGATCGTCGCCGTCGGCATAGCGATAGTAGCCGTCGATTTCCAAGCGCTCGCCCATGAAGCCGCGGGTGTCGGTCGTAACACCGTCGCTGCCCTTCAGCGACATCATGCCGTCCAGCGACAAATCCACATAGCCGTCGGTAGCCGTGGACTTCGAGCGGTTCACCAGAATGTACTCGTACCAGGCGTCCTCCTGGGGGTTGTCGGTGCCGAACACCGGCTTGCCGTCGGTGCCGATGTTGGCGAAGTTGCCCTCACCCCAGCGGTAGGGCACGTGGGTCACGGTGTAGCGCAGCGCATCGTCGATGACGTTGCTAGGCGCTCCATTCGCTGCCTGCGTCAGCGGGCGATGGGTGACCAGGTCGGTTTCCAGGTTGTTCTCGGCCGTCTTGCCGCCGGTCCAGTTGAAGAAGGTCTTCAGCTCGGGCTCGGCCGTCAAGGGCAGCATCTTGGCGTAGTCGCCGTCGATGGTGCGGCTGTTCACGTTGCGGTTCCAGGCCTCGGTCTTGTACTCGGTGGAGAACTCGCCGTTCAGGGCCATCACCGTCGCGCGGGTGGGCACGCCGTACACGTCCACGAAGGCCTTGTCGGTATCCTTCACCTGAGCGGCGAAGCCGGGCAGATGGAAGGTGACGCCCACCACGTACAACTCGTCCTTGCACAGGTTGCCGGTGTGACCCACGCCGTCCTTGTGCTGGCAGTCCTTATCGTGGGCCAGCCAAGCCTCGCGTGGCACGTCGATCACCCACTGGCCGTCCACCTTCTTCACGTAGTTCGCCAGGTTGATGGCCGAGAACTTCGCCGTACCGTCGGCGTAGGTGTACACCTGGTTGCCGTCCTTGTCGGCAGGGGTGGTGTCGGCCGCGCCGGCCATCTGGTGGATGGGCAGCAGGCTTGCGGGCTTGGTGGCCACGGTAATGGTCTCGTCGGCGTAGGAGCCGTTGCCCTGCACGCGCTTCACCGTCTTGGTGGCGCTGAAGGTGGTGTCGGTGTGGCCCACGGCGTACACGTCCAGCGTGGCGTCGGCCAGGTACTTCTTCACCTGCTCCTCGGAAAGGGCGTTCAGGGCCGCGGCGTCGGCCGTGGGGGCCACATAGCTGCCCTGCTGCTCGTAGTCGCCCGTGGCCACGCGGCTGGCGGGAGCGTTCTCGGCCATCTTGCCGGCCAGGATGGCGGCCACGGCGGCATTGTTGAAGTACAGCTCGTTAATCTCGAAGCCGCGCCACTGGCCGTCCACCAGCTCGCCGTAGATGGTGTCGCCGCCGTCGTAGTTGTTGGCGGCGCCGCTCACAGGCACGGCGTTGCCGGTCGAGCCGGTATCGGCCCAGCTGGAACCCTTGTTGTCGCCGGTCGTCTCCTTGGCGGAGTACTTCGTGCCGATGGTGATGCGGGCCGAGTCCATGGCGTAGGAGGGCTCGTTGGTCAGCGTGAAGCGCCAGCCGGAGTTCTCAGAGCCCATCAGCGTCTCCAGCGGGGTGTTCGGCTGGTTCAGCACGCCGTTGGCACCGGTGTGCACGCCGTCGGGGCTGTACTCCATCTTCGGATAGGCCTGCTCCTCGCCCACCGTTTCGGCGTACAGGTAGGTGTAGCCGGAAATGCGCGGGCGGATGGGGTCGATCTGTGCCCTCAGTGTGGCGGAATCCTCCAGATCCATGGCGTTGCCGAACAGGTAGTTATCTTTACGGTGATCCCAGGTGCCGCTCTTGGTGGCGTCGGTGGCGTCGATGTCCTGCTTCTGCGCATCCAGAGCGCCCGATCCCTGATAGTAGGTGTTGAAGGTGGACTTCAGCACCAGGTCCTTCTCGGACACATCGGTGCGTCCCAGCACATCGATGGTGGCATCGTCGGCCTCGCGCACATTCGCGTTGAAGTGGTAGGCGTCCACACGCAACACCGAGAAGTAGCCTTCGCCCCACGCCTCGGCGGGAATGATCAGGTTGCCATCGGTGTACTGCACGCCCGGTGCCTTCAGAATCTGCTCCACCGTAAAGGTGTAGGTTTGCACGAAGGTGCCGTCGTCACGCTGAACCGTGTCGATGGTGGCGCCGGTGGCCGGGTCGACCTGAGTGCCCTCGGTGAACAGGGGTTGGTCGGCCTCCCCGTCACCGTCGGCGTCGGGGGCGTCTTCTGCCGCCTTCTTCTCCGACGGGAACACGGTGATCTTGATGGTCTTGATAGCGTTGCCGCGCTTGTCGGCAAAGCCGTTGTTCCTCATGGCGTCCTCGTGCCAGGTGGCGTTGTTCCACGTGGCCGGGTCCCAAGTGAGGGCATCGATGAGTCCGCTCGACAGGCTCACGTACTTCGCGTCGAAGCTGCGCCAGTCGTTGTCGTAGTCGCTGCGCTCGTCCTTCGTGCCCGCAGTCGTGCCGTCGGGCACCTTGTCGGCGGGCATGGCGCCCACCTGGATGTAGCTGTCGAACATCTCGTAGGAACCGCCCGTGTGGGGGTTGTCCACATCGTACACGTTGCGGTCGGGATCGTACACATCGCTGGTGTACACATTGCTGGTGGTATCCGCGCCGCGCTTCGACTGCGGGTTGCCGTAATTGGTGTAGGTGAAGCGCCAGCCCGCGCCGTAATAGCGGAAGTAGGCCGGGGTGGAGTCGTGCAGCTTATCGTCGGGCACACTCACCGTATCAGCGCCCAGCGCGATGTTCTTCAGAGGCGTGGCTGCGTCTACGAAGTACGACTTGGCCACCACCTTCTGGCTGGAGGCGGGCATGTGCGCCAGCAGCTCGGCGAAGTCGCGGGTGTTGGTCAGCTCGCCGTAGCTGTTCACGTTCACGTTGTTCCACGTGTTGGGGGTAGTACCGCTGCCGTTGTTGGTGTTGATGCGGTTCACGTAGTAGGTGTACTTGGTGCCGTCCGTATGGGTGCCGGTGTAGGTCTTCCCGTCGCGGTACTCGCCGTACAGGTAGTTCCACTCGTCCACGTCGTAGGTGGTGCGGAACTCGGAAAGCTGCTGGATGCGGTCGTAGAACCAATCCCAGTTGGTGTGGGCCGACTCGGTGGAGCCGCAGTGCCAGCCGTGGTTGTCGCACCAGCTGCCGCTGATCTGGTTGCGGTCATTCACATCGGGAGAGTCGATGGTGTAGCCGAAGAAGTCCACATAAGCATCGGTGCCTGTCACGCGGTTGGCGAAGTTCTCGTACTCGATGACCACGCCGCACAGATCGCCGCCGAGCCACTTGGCTGACGACACGGTAACCGAGCCATCGGCGTTCTTCACCGCGGAACCGGCCGTGGAAACGGTCTCCATCACCGGCTTGCCCTCTTCGTCCTTCACGGGTTGGCCGTTTTCGTCCAGCTTGGGCTGCTCGTAGCTGTCGGCATCGCTTCCCGCGAACCAGGCGGCCACCTGGTCGCCCGTGTAGGTGGTGGAGTAAATCTGAGAACCGGCCTGCACGATGTTGTCGCCGCCGGTATGGGTGTAGATGCTGCGGGCCGTGGCGTCCTTCTTGTACCAGTTGAAGGTGACCGACTTGATGCCGTTCACGTTGGCGCCGGCCTCATCGGTGTACTGAGCCACATCGAACAGCTTCTTGGAAAGCGTGAGGCGCGTGGTGCGGAAGCCCAGGTTCTGCAGCAGGGCGCGGGCGTCGTTGCGCGACACGGGGCGCATCTCGCCGGCCCCCTTGTAGGCAATGCCCGGCTCGCCGATGGTGATCTGGGCACCGTCGGTCATGGCGTAGCGGGAATTGTTGGTCACCACCGCACGGAAGCCGGCCGACTCGTCGCGCCAGTAGGCCCGGGGCTGGTTCGGGAAGTCCTGATCCTTCACGTGGTCGCTCACGAGCAGCTTCGTGCCCGCTACCGACTGGTCGCCGTTCCACTGATGGCTTGCCAGGCCCGCCGCCTCATAGGCGTACTTGTCCAGCGAGCCGATGGGCAGGTTGTGGGTAGCGGCGTCCTTGTAGGAGTACATGGAGATCACCGGGCGCACCGGCTGCAGGGCCACGTTCAAGCGGGCCGAGGCGGTGTAGGTGTAGCGTGCCTTGCCGCCCACAGAAACATCCTTGTACTGGTGGGCACCAGCATGGTTGGCCAGGTTCGCCGTAGTGGGCGTACCGGAAACCACGGGGTTGAACCACCAGCCGCGGTAGTTCGAATAGGGGTTGTAGGTGGAATATACGCTGTAGTTGCTGGAGCCAATAACCGCCGGATAGTCGTAGTTCTTAATCTGGGCATCATAGACCGTGTCCACGGTGAAGCCGGTGGCATGGGGCGTCACCACGCCCAGCGAGCTGCGCGAGTTCTGCGCCGCGTCGTAGCGGTTCTGGCTGTTGGTGTTCCACCAGCTGGTCAGCCAGTCGGAGCGGAAGGTGGCGGAAATGTCCTTGGCCACCCAACGGTAGGTACCCGTGCCCCAGAACTCGATGTAGGCCTTCGAGGCCTCGGTGGTCTGGGCGGCGAAGTTGCGCAGATGGGTTTCCACGTTGCGGAAGTAGTGGCCGCCCCAGGCCGCCTTGTTGATGATCACGTTGCCGTCGGCATCGCGGTAGGCCACCACCTGCTTCTTAGTGGTAGTGGTCTCGGTGCCGTCCTCGGCGGTTTGGGTAGTGGTCACGTTGCGCCAGGCGGTGAAGCGGTTGCCGTTGGCGGCATCCGGGCCCACCTCGTCGATCCAGGCCTCGTCGGTCAGAGGGGCGGTCGCGAAGCTGCCGTCGGCGTTCGTGGTGCGCACACCGGTGGCGGCGTCGGTCACGAAGCGCGTGGCGGAGCCGGCAGCCAGGGCGATCAGCACATCACCGGGAATGGTCAGCTTCTCGTCGTTCGCCGCATCGTACACACGGTAGAACAGGCTGAAGTCCACAATGCCGGTCTTGTCGCCACCGTCGTAGGCGCCGCCGGCCACGGCATCGAACAGGCCCTTGGACACCACCACCGATTCGGTGGTGAAGTTGACGTACTCCCCTGCCTTCACGTTTTCCTTGGTCACCGGGTCCTTCACCATCTTCTCCACGAAGGGAATGGACTCCGTGGCGAAGTAGGCCTTCTGCATGCGGAACGGAATGGTGCCCGTCTCGTCGTTGGCGGCCTCGTTGCGCAGGGTGAAGCGGTAGCCGGCACCCGGCTCGTCCAGATAGGTGCGGGCTTCGCTCTTGGTGCGGTCCACCGTCGCGGGCGCCGGATCCTCCGGGGCCTCGTACAGATCGGTGTTCGGCATATCGGAAGCGGGCTCCTTGGCGCGGGTGAAGGCGCGGGCCGTAATCTGCTCGTCCGACTCGTAGGGGCGGCCGTACAGCCATGCCGTGGCATCGCCCGATTGGTACACGTTCGCACCGCGCCAGTAGGTCTGCCACTCGGCCACGCAGCGCTTGAACTGGGGCATGAGCGCTGCGGTGTACGAGCTTTCCGGGAGGTAGGGACTAATGCCCAGCTGCTGCCAGGTCTTGCCGTTCGACACGTATTTCACGAAGTCGCCCACGCGGGTGTAGCCTGAGGTGTAGCCAGGATTGACATTGGTGTTCGGCCAGTAGTTTATCCACGTCTTCAGGGCATAGCCGCCTACATTCTGGCCGTAGGGGCGCGTCGGCTCATCCTTCATGTAGTGCCAGCCGTCGTATTTGTAGGTGCAGCCGAACCAGGTGGAAAGCGGCATATCCTTCACATTGTTGGCCTCGCCCCACAGATCCACATAGGCATTCTGGCCGTTCTTGCTGGTAGCGCCGGCGTCCACGTCGATGTGGCTGAAGCGGATGACCACGTTGGTCACATAGCCCTTGCCCCACTCGTCCCAGGGGATGATCAGGTTGCCATCGGCATTGATGAAGCCGGCCACGGCGTTGCCATCGCCGTCGGTGTAGTCGGCGCGGGGCAGCTGCACCACGCCGGTGTGGGTAACCAGGGGCGCATCGGTGCCCACGGCGCCGCCTACGCGCACCTGGTGGCTGATGATGTCGCGGGTGTCGCCCAGGGCGAAGTACATCGTCTGCTTCGCCGGCACGGCGGTCAGAGGACCGGAGGCGGCCAGACCGCGCGGGAAGTACTGAACCTCGATCTCCTTCACATCGGCCGATGCCAGCAGGTCGGCCGACAGCATGATGTTCTTCGTCTGGAAGCCGCGCACCACGTTCTCGTACTCTTCCACATCGTCGCGGTCGGCCACCAGCTCGTAGGACACGCTGGTGCCCGCGGGCACGAAGCCGTTGTCCTTGGTGCCGTCGGCGTAGCTGTAGTTCTTGCGGTTCGTGGTGCCGATCTGCATCTCGCTCTCGAACACCGCGCGGCCCGTGTTGCTGAAGCTGAAGCGGTAGGCGGCGCCGTCCTCACCCCAATAGGCCTTGGCACCCCCGTTGTCGTTCGGAACGCTCAAGTTCTTGGGCGCCACGTCGTTCACCGCTTCGGCGGCGGTCTTGGTCACATCGAAGTAGGCCTTGGCCGACAGTGCCATGTTCGGCATGCCGGCGATGGCGTACAGGTTCGCCTGGTCGTCGGAATAGGTCACCTCGCCATCGGGGCTCTCCCTACCCGGTTTGCCGGCCAAGTCCCAATCCTTGTTGGGATAGGTGGCCTTCAGGCGCGAGTCGGCCTGGATGCACACGTAGTAGTTGCCCACATAGGCCTTGCGCCCGGCGTAGTGGATGTCAGTATACGGCTTACCACCTGGGCAATCCCAGGCATGATCGGTGCCGTAGTGAGCGATGGCATATTCGTTCATCTCCGGCCATACATCATCCGACTCCGCATGATAAGGGTCAGTAGCCAGCGACACATTGGCCGAGTCGATGGCATAGCCGAACACGTCGGCCCAGGCCTTATCGGCCTCGGTCACGTTGGCGTCGATGCGCTTGAAGTGCACTTCGAAATAGTAGGCGTCGTTGTTCAACCACTCGATGGCGGGAATGGTCACGTTGCCGCCATCCCACGCGCCGTCGCCGTCGGCATCCCAGTACTTCTTCAGGTCGGTATCCCAGTCCAGCGTGGCGATGGCGGCGCCCGTCACGGCCACCAGGCCCAGGTTGCCGCCCACCACGATCTGGTTGTTGTAGCCGTCCGGGGCCACGTACTGGCCGTTCAGGGCACCGGAGCCCGAGCCCGAGACCACCTTGCTGTTCGCGGGAATGTGGCGCACGGTGATGTAGTCCACCTTCGCGTGGTTCAGCAGGCCCTCCGACAAGGTGAGGTCGGTGGCGTGGTACGAAAGCGTCTCGTCCAAGGCCTTGCCGAAGCTGTCCCAGCGGGGCACCAGGTTGCCGATGGTCAGCTTCGCGCCCAGGTACATGGGATAGGCCGACTTGTTGGTCACGATGGCGCGGTAGCCCGAGTTGCGCTCCTCGCGGTAAGCGATGGGCTTATCAATGGCGATCTCGCCCGACACCACGGGATACTGCTTGTAGTAGTTCTCCTTGAAGTTACTTCTGTCGCGATCCGAATTCGATGAATGATCATACAGCGCCTGCTGGTTCACGTGCTTGGTGGGCACATCGGCCACACCCGGCGTGTTCGCGTTGGCCTCATGACCGTAGGCGCCGATGGCCGAGTTCGGGCGAATGGGCGGCAGCACCGCGTGCAGGGCCACGCTGCTCGTCCAGGAACGGGTCCACTCCTCAATGGCCTGCTTCGTCTTGAACTTGGCGTCCAGCTGGAAGGTGCCGCGATTGGTGTTCTTGCCGTGGAACTCCACGAAGGCGCCGGTGTTCTCGTTCACCCAGCCGTTGAACTTGGCGTAGTCGAGGAACACGCGGTTCAGATAGCCACGGCCCCAAGCCTGCCAGTCGATCACGTAGTTGCCCCGGGCATCCACTTCCACCACCTTGCGGCCCGTGGGGTTGCCCTCCTCGTCGGTGACGGGCTCGTTCGCCCAGGCGGGCATCGACGCCGGGGTGGAGGACAGGCTGCCGTCGGCATTCAGCTCGTAGCCGTAAATGCCCTGGATCAGGTCCTTCAACTCCAGCCGCTTCGGGTCGGAGGCATCGGAATCTTCGATATCGAAGTACTCGATGTAGGCGTCCATCATGTCGCCGGCGTAGTAGCTCTGCTGCTCGTCGGCGCCCGAGGCCTTGCCCTTGAACAGCTGGGCCGACAGCACCACCTGGTAGGTCTGATAGTCAACCAAGCGCTCGACACCGTCGGAATGGTCGCGCGCATCGGTCAGGGCATGATGGCTCATGGGGCCGATGTCCACGGTGGAGCCCAGGCTCATGGCGTACTTGGTGTCGTTGGCCAGGGTTACGCGGTAGCCCGACTCGTAGTCATAGTAGCTCTTCTGCTGCGGCGCCGTCACCGGGCGGTTGTTGGCATCCAGGGCAGGCTTCTCCTCCAGACCCGTGGCGCTCTTGGTCATCACGCCGCGCTTCCAGTCGATCAGCAGGCCGTCCTGCTCCACCTGGCCGTCGCGGTTGAAGCCCAGAAACGCCGGGTCGAACTCGCCGGCCACGGTGCTGTTCGCATCCAGGTTCGCGTAGGCATCCACGATGGGCGTGCCATCAGCGGGGTACGGCATGCCGTCCACCTTGCCCTCGGAGTCCACCGCCGTGTCCCAGCTGCTCTTGGCGTAGGCCGTGGAGAACACGGCACCCAGGGTGAGCAGGTCCTGGTTCACGATGGTGCCGTACACGTCGATGTAGGCGTTATCGCTCTGCTTCAGGCCCATGCCGAAATCGGTGAAGTACTGCTCGAAGCCGCGCAGGTAGTTGTTGGCGTTCCACAGCTTGCTGGTCTCCAGGTTGATGACCACGTAGTCGTTCACCAGGCTGATGCCCGCGTCGGCGATTTCCTGAGCCGTGGGACGCTTCTTGGTGCCAGCGGCGAAGTCCTTCTCGTCCTGGGCCGTGAAGGTGCCGGTCGCGGCGCGCAGCAGCAGACCGTCGATGGTCACGTACTGCGGCTTCTGGTTCTCATCCAGATTGGTGGCGTTGAAGTACTCCAGCTTCAGGTCGGCCAACACGCCGCCCTTCAGCACGTCCTTCATCACCGGGTTGCCGGCATTGTCGGTGACGAGGTTGCCGTCCTTGTCGGTCTCCTGCACCTGGCTGGTCTGCCACAGGGCCGGGCTGATCACCAGGGCCTGGGTGTTGTAGTCGGTGCGGCCGTCTTTCACGAAGGGAATCTTGCGATCGGCCGTTTCCGTGGACAACACGGGCAGGCCCGCGCCCTGCGAGTCCTTCAGCACCACGCCGCCCTTGATGACGGCATTGCCAATGGCAAAGTTCGAATCGTTGGACACGTTGATGCGCCAACCGGTGCCCGGGTCGCCGATGTAGCCCTCGAACACCTTGTCGTTGTTCTGGGTGTCCTTCTCGATCTCGGGGTTGCCGTTCGCATCCACCTTGATGGAGCCGTCGGGGTTGCGCTTGTACTCCCAATTGCCCAGCAGCGCGGCGGCATCGCCGTACACCTTGCTCTCGCGCATACCCTGGGTGACCACCTGCAGGTTGTAGGGGGCCTTGCGGCTAGTGAACGACGCCGAGGCACGGGCCGACACGTTGCGGCCGCCGAAAATGGCGTCGTACTTCTCGTAGGCGGTGGTGAACACGCCCTCCATGGTCATGGTGGCCAGTTCCTCGGGCGTGCCGTTAATCTCCACGTACATCTTCTTGCCCGACAGGTCGTGGGTGCCCTTGAACTGCTCGAACTCGATGCTCATCGAGCTGAAGTACTGGTTCAGCCACACCTCGGGGGTGAGCGTCACGCCGTTGGGCGTGGTGGTGCCGTCGTCGTTCTGGATAACGTCGCGGTGACTTTCGATCAGGTTCTTCAGGGCCTCGCCCGTGTAGGTGTGCGCGGTGCTGGTGATGGAGCCCGTGGCCAGCTTCGTCAGCGAACGCACGGTAATGGAGGTGATGATGCCAGCGTTCAGCAGATCCTCGGAGATGCCCACGTGCTCGGTATCGAAGCCGGCGGCCTCCTGATGGCCCTCGGCATCGGTGCGCGTGAACATGTCGCCCACCGTGAAGGTGGCCGGGTCCATCATGGAGTTCTGGGTATTGCCCAGGGTGAAGCGCCAGCCGGCGCCCGAACGCGACAAAATAGGCTGCTCATCCTGGTTGGTGGAGCTGATGGCGCTGTTGGGGTCGTACAGCTGGCTGGCCATGGCCACCGCCGTGGCGCCCACCGTGGGCTTCGGCGGCGTCCAGTCGCGATCCTGGCGGAAGGTGGCGGTGGACTGCTCGGAGTTCTGCACCTTCGAGGTGTAGTTCTGGGCCGCGTGGTTCCACGTGCGCTGGCCGTACTTCACATTAGTGGTGTTCTTGTAGTCGGTCTGGGGCACCGTGGCCGAACCCGTCACCTTCACCGAGATGGGCAGCGGAATGGGGTTGCCGTCCTCGTCCTCTTCAATCTCGATAGGCGTGACCAGCTGCATGCGCATGCGACCGGTGAACGTGATGATCTCGTCGCTCGTGGCGGTCAGCTTCTTGGCCAGGCCCACGATGGGGGAAATACCGCGGTTCTCCATGCGCTTGGCCAGGCTGGCGTCGCGGTCGTTCGCATCGCCGCCCAAACGATAGGTGTGGCGCCACACCTTCTCGCCCTCGTCGTTGGTCACCTGCTCCGACTTCAGGTAGCTGGGCATGCCCAGGTTCACCCAGTAGTGCTCGTCTTTGTCTTTCTCGGTGGTGGAGGTAACGGCCACTTCGAATTGCGCCACGGCCGAATCGTTCAGCGCGCCACCGGGCAGATTCGTGATCTGCTCGGTGAAATCGGCCTTGTGGGTGTTGAAGTACTTGGAGAGCGGCGCCATCTTGGCCTGGGCGCTGGCGTCGTCGGCCAGGGCGTAGTCGGTGTCCACCGTGAACTCCAGGTTGTGCAGGCGGAAGTTGTTCGGCAGCGAATCCAGAATCTCGGGACCGGCCGTGGTCGACTGGGCCTGCTCGCCGTATAGGGGCATGTTGCCACGCGAGGTGAAGTTCTTAATATGGTAGCTCACCGGATAGCCCAGGAAGGTGTTGGTGGTGGTCTGGCTCTCGATGGGGGTGGCGCGCTTTTCGAAGCCGATCACCTTGTTGCCGGCGTTCTTGCGCGGCTGCCATTCGTCGATGACGGTCTTCTCGCCGGTCATAGACGACTCGGGCACGCCGAAGGGCGACTCAAAACTGGGGTTGGTCTTCGACCACGAGTAGTCCTTGCCCACACCCAGCTTACCGAAGTTGATGGTGGTAACGGCACCCAGCGTTACGTAGTAGGCATTGCCCACCGCGCCCGACTTCAGGTTGATGTTGGTGGTGTAGGGCGAGGCCAGAATGAAGCTGAAGTGGCCCTTGGTGCCCTCCCCTTGCAGCAGGTTCTCGGGATACAGATGACCGGCGCCGTCGGCAGGCTTGTTGTTCCCATCGGTGGTGCCGTACACGGTGAAGTTCACCATGCCCGACTGTCCGTTGGTACGATAGGGAATCTCCTTGGCGGGATACTGGAAGGTGATGCCCTGTTCCTTGGCCTCGTCATTGGACATGATGGGGTAATCTTCGTCGTGACTCGTGTCGTACTTCAGACGCTGACCCGTCACCTTGCCGTTCTCGTCCTTGATGTCCTCGTAGATTTTCGGACGGCTCTTGGCGCGCGTGTTGATGGAGTCGATGTTCGAGAACGTGCGCATCTCCAGCGCCTCGTAGTCTTTATCGAGCCAGTCGGTGGTGTCGTAGATGAGCACGCCGCCGGCGTTCTGCTGGCCGATGTACATGCTGCTGTCGGACTGGGCCGGCTGTTCCTCGTTGCAATAAGGACACACCGTGTCGTTCACTGAAATTTCCAAACCGCACTTGGAGCATTTTTTCTTCGTGACCGTCTCAAAGGTGTTCTTCGTGATGTCGCCGGTATCGGGGTTGTACTTCCACTGCATGAGGTCGGTGTTGGTAATGCCCTGGTTGCCGTTGTCCGACGTGTTGAACAAGCGGAAGAAGTACTCCAGGTAGTCCACCTCGGAGTTGCCCTCAGAGGTATTGGTGGTGTTCACGCGGTACACCATATAGTTGTAGCGGTCGAACAGCACGTTGTCGGAGATGGCCTCGTAGGTGGTGTCCCAGCTGAGGTTCGTCTTCAGCAGCGTCACCTTGCGGATCTTCTGGGAGTAGCTCTTGCCCTTCTCGGCCACCAGCACGTTGCCGCGACCGCCGGTGGGGTACCAGTTCTTCTCCTTGCCCGACACCTTCTCGGTCCACGCGGCCGCCTCGCCGCCGTACCAGATGGTGCCGCCGGCGTTCTCGGGAATGCGGCCCAACATGTGCACCACACCGTTGGGTACTTTCTGGTTCAGCTGGTACTTGGGCATCTTCTCGTCGAACAGCGTGGCGTTGTTCTCGTTGGTGGTGCCGTGCCACTCGAACACAATCTTGCCGGTGACGCCCTTCAGGAAGTTCAGGCCCTCGAGCTCGGGGTACTTGTCGTAATCCTGAATCTTCGTGAGGTCGGTGCCGCCCTGGGACAGGAAGCCGTCCAGCTTCACCTTGGCCTCAGTGCCGCCGTGATCGAACAGCAGGTACACGCTCCAGTAGTTCAGCATGCTGTTGATGTTCTGCAGCTCCACGGTGAACAACTGGAACTTGGAGGGATCGGTGGACTCGCCCTCGCTGGTGTAGGCGCCGCCCTTCTTCTTCCATTCGTTGTAGTCGTAGGTGGAAAGCGTGGCGCCCGAGGAGTTGTCCAGATACAGGTAGGGCACGTCCAGATACAGGCGCGTACCCATCTTCTGGTAGCCCAGAGCGTCCATCTGCTTATTGTAGTCCTCCAGCTTCAGGCGCTGCACCTCAACAGTCTTGCCGGCAGCCTGAGCATTCTCGATAAGGGTCTTGTAGCTGTAGGACGGAGTGAAGCCGGTGCCGTTGGCCGGGTTCTCGGCGTAGGCGATAGCAGTGGCCGCATCAGCGAACTGGTAGTCGTTGGTGGTGGGCTTTTTGTAGGCGCCGTCCACGATGGTGCCGTAGTAGTCGGAACCGTACAGACTCCAGCCGCCCCAGTAGCCGTCACCGCCGGTGTTCTCGATCTGCAGCGACAAGGTGGGGCGCTCCTGGTCGTTCACCAGATAGGTGTCGGTGCCCAGGGCGGTGGACACCTTGTCCACAACCAAAGAGGGATTGAACAGCGCCTCGGTCAGCGTACCGCCGATGGAGGTGGTGGGTGCCAGCGCGAAGGGCGACACGCCGAAGTCCATCAGCGGCATGATGAGCTCTTCCAGCGATGCGTTCAGGATGGGGTCGGGCTCCACGGGCTCGGTGGCCGGCGTGACGTCCTCGTCGGCGGTCTGCTCGTCATCGGCGGGCTGCTGCTCGTCGTCGGCGGGCTCGCCATCGGTGTTCTGGTCATCGGCGGCGGGCTCGTCGGAGGGCTCGGGTTCCGCAGGCTCGGGGGTCTCCGGCTCGGCCGGTTTCGGGAACTCCACCGTCTGCGCCTCTACACTATATATATAGGTAGTGTCTTCGTCGGCCAAGCTGTCGTTCAGCGTGGCGGCGCCGGCCACCTTCTCCTCCTGCACCGTCTTGGCGTTCACCGAGGCGTTCAGGGTAAGGGCGATGGTCTCGGGGCTGTAGGCCGTGGCGTTCGGGTCGGGCTCGAAGGTGGGCTCGGCATCCTCGCCGGCATCGGCCGCAGGGGGCACCTCGATGGTGGGCACGCTCAGCGCGGATTCCTGGTAGGGCACGGCCACGTACAGAACGCGGTTGTTCTCGGCCTCGGCCTCCATGGCGTCGTAGGTCAGCGCGTCGCCCTCGCGGGTGGCGAAGGTGATGTCGGCCACGCCGTCGGACACCTTGGTCACCGCGGCGCGCTCGCGCTCGGTGTCGGCGCCGGGCTCGGCCGCCTCGGCGTCGCGGGCGGCAACGGCGGCCAGGGCCGCATCCACCGTGGCGGCGTCGGCCGGATTCACGGCGGCCAGCTCCTCGTCGGTCATGCCCGTGGCATCGAAGGCCACAATGCCGTCGGCGTTCAGCATGCCCGCACCCGCGGCGTCGGCAGCCTCGTCGGCCACGCGCAGGGTGTAGCCCTTCTCGGTCAGGGCGCCCTTGGCCGATTCCAACGTAATAAGGTAGGCAGCCCACGCGGTGCCGTCCTGCACCATCGGATCGGCGGCGGCAGCCACCTTGGCGGTCAGCGCGACCTGAGGCTCGGCGTTGGTCAGCGTCACCGTCGCCGGCGCGGCCTCGGCGGCCACGTAGCGCACATCCTCGATCTTACGCGTCTTGTTGTCGTCGTCGTTCATGATGGGGGTGCCATCGTCGTTGCGCGGCGCGGTGTAGGAGTTCACCGTTGCGGCGGCCGACAGCTCCACCGACTCGGCAGCGGGCACGCCCGCAGTCAGCGTGGCGATGGCGCCGGGCAGCGCCGTGCCCGCCGGCAGCTGGCCGCGCGTGTCGTTCACGGTGATGCCGTGCTCGTCCTGCACGCCTTCGAAACGCAGCACGATGGTGCCGGAAAGGCCGGCGGCCGCCTCGTCGGCGGTGTGCTTCAGGTACTGGCCCATATGCTCGGTGTACACCGTCCAGCCTGCGGGCAGACCGGGGAAGCTGAGCACGGCGCGGGCGTCGGCCGCCTCGCCACCGTGAGCCTTCCAGTCCTCGGCGCTGTTGGTGCGCACCCACGCGCCCTCGGCGTTCTGGTACAGATACGGAGCCGTGAAGGTAAGGGCCACAACGTCGGCATCCTCGGCACCGCCCAGGTATCCGCCCTCCAGGTTCACGGCCAGGTTGCCCAGGCTGGGAACGAGCGTCAGCGAGCCGGAGGCCACCTGGTACACGCCGTCGGAGGCACGCCAGGCACCCGTAGCCCCGAGCGAGAAGGGGGCGCGGGTGGCCAGAGCAGCGGCCAGGTCCTCGGCCTTGGCGGATGCGGCGTTCTGCACGCCATCGGCCTGCTTGTTCTGCGCATCGTCGGAAAGCGCCGGCAGCACCTTGTCGGCATCGACGAGGTTTTCGGGCAGATATGCCTGCATATCTGCCTCGCTGACGGTATCGTCAGCGGCCGCGTCGTCACCGCCTTCGGCTGCCTCGTCGGCACCTTCGGCGTCGGTGCCGTCGTCGGCATCGTCACCGGAGCCTTCCCCGTCGTCAGCCTTGTTGGCGGCCTGGGTGGTGTCGCCGTCGTTCAAATCGTCCAGGATCTCGTCGCCGGTGGTGCCCGAGGCCATGGGTACGGCATCGTCGCCGATGATCATGCGGCGCGCCTGCTCCAGCGAGTAGGAGTTCCAGCAGGTCAGCACCAGCAGCACCGACAGCACCCAGGCAATGGCCTTGCCCATGGGGTTCAGCTGGCGCGGTGCGTTGCGGCTGATCACGCCCTGCTGCAGCGCCTCCACATCCACCGCCGGCGGCACGAAGCCGGGCTGCTGGGGGGACACGCCGGGCGCAGCGTTGGCGACGCTCGTCTCGTTCAGACCCTGGTTTTCGATTCGTTCGTTGCTCATGTTCTCGCTCGTTCTCTCGTGTGCCAGGCCGGACATTTTCCGCTTCCGACCAGCTATTTCGCCGTTGGGGCCAGGAGTGGTCCCGACGGGGTTCTTACTTGCTTCCAAAACGTCGGTTTCGCTATTTGGGCATAGGAGTGCCAAAGAGCGTTTTTGTTCATGGATAATTATCTACAAATCGGCAACGAAGTAAAGTCGAGAAGTTTTCAATTTTGACCTCTACGCTGGGCATTTACTGTTGACTCTGAGTTAGTTTTGTGCTCAAAAACCCCTTTTTGCCCGATTCCGTCTCCACAAAAAATTACGACAAATTGTCGGAACCTTGAAAACTTCCTGAAAATGAATAGTCACAGAATCATTATATGTCTCTATTATTTATTAATAGAGACATTCTTTGCTATATGGGAATATAGCAAATCCCCAGTTCAAATCCATATTGACCATTTTCTGACATAAGTATTAAGTCATTCTATGACTATATTTTTTCAAATTCTCAATGTGAGATAGTGACTATAATATTATTTTCTTAAATCCTTATATCTTTTAATACGTATGAAAGGTTACGGTTTTCCTACAAAGAAAATTTCTCCAGAAATTCTTCTCGTCCATCGGTAAACGGCGCCTCTCATGATAAGCGAGAGGGTCATCCCTTCCTTCCGCCAAAACCTGCGATGCCGATGGGGTCCGATGCGCCGTCGCGCAGTCGAGAGAACATCAGCGAAGTGTCGCAGCAGAGTCGAGAGGGAGCCGGAAAGGCACCGCATCAAAGTCGAGCCAAAGTCTTGCTGAATTCGCACATATTTCTACAATAATTCGCAATGTATAGTAAAACTATTGAAGGTAATTCAAGCTATATTTCATGCATATTAAGACTTGAAGATAAGAAAATGAGCGCTATAGTGAAGAAGCCGGCGGTGTAAGACCCGTGTGCTGGCAGTGCCTTCTGCATCTATTGGCTCGTCCAACAAGGCAGGAGGTGATGGCC
>NZ_JAYMFF010000011.1:0-191365 GCF_035989245.1 Adlercreutzia wanghongyangiae
TCGTTAGGGGCGCCGTCGTTAGAGATACCATCGTTAGAGATGCCGTCGTAGGGGCGGGCTTCAGCCCGCCCGCAACCATGGCACCAGGTGCCCCTCTCCTACTCCGGGTCGCCGTACAGGGCGAAGACGCGGCGGCGTTCGGCGCCGATAGTGGTCAGGCTGTTGTGGCCCGGCAGCACGGCGGTGTCGTCGGGCAGCGCCGCCAACTTCTTCAGCGAGGCGCGCATCTCGGCCATGGAGCCGCCCTCGAAATCGGTGCGACCGATGGTGCCGCAGAACAGGGTATCGCCCGACACCA
Organism: Adlercreutzia wanghongyangiae; assembly: GCF_035989245.1. NCBI lineage: Bacteria > Bacillati > Actinomycetota > Coriobacteriia > Eggerthellales > Eggerthellaceae > Adlercreutzia > Adlercreutzia wanghongyangiae. Next base: position 299 of record NZ_JAYMFF010000011.1, read on the forward strand.
GCACGGGCAGCCCATCGGAGTGGTTTCCAAACTGGGGGATGTTGAACAGGCACATGGAGCCCTTAGTGTGGCCCGGGGTCTCGATGACCTTCCACTTCATGTTGCCCACTTCCACCACGTCGCCGTGGGCCACTGTGCGGTCCACCGGGCAGGGTGTCGGGTTGTCGTCCACCACGTTGGCCTGCGGGTCCTCGATGGCCGGGGCCTCGATGGCCGACGCGATCACCGGCGCACCCGTGGCCTCGCGCAGGGCGGCCGCGGCTCCCACGTGGTCGGAATGACCGTGGGTGAGCACGATAGCATCCAGCTTCGCCCCATCAAGGGCGGCCACGATGGTGTCGGCGTTGCAGCTGGGGTCGACCACCATGGTGCCCTCGCTGTCGGAGATGATGTACACGTTGTTCGCCAAAAAGCCCATGACCAGGTACTTCACATCGACGCACAGTCCGCTGACCTCGTACAGATCGGTTGCCATTGCTATCCTTTCCTCGCTGATTTCGCTGCGCCCTGGGGCATCATGCGGCGGGCGTCGAACACGCCCTCCACATCGGACAGGCGTTTGATCACCCGCTCGATGACCGTCAGGTCGGACACCTGGAACAAGAAGCGCATCTCGACCATACCATCACGGTGGGTGGTGGTGTTGCACGACAGCACGTTTGCTCCCATTTCGGAAATAACCCGTGTCACATCCAGCAGCAGGTTCATGCGGTCCAGCGCCTCGATGAATATCTCCACCTGGTAGCTGGCCGCTGCCGAGGGCGTGCCCTCCCACTCCACGTCGATAATGCGCTCGGGATGGCGTTTCAGATCGAGGGCATTGGGACAGTCGGCCCGATGCACCGATACGCCGCGCCCGCGGGTCACGAACCCCAGAATGTCATCGCCCGGCACCGGGTTGCAGCAGCGCGACAGGCGCACGAGCACATCGTCCACGCCCTTCACCACAATGCCCTGCGACGTGTGGGTCTCGTGCTTCTTCGGGCGCTTCACGCTGGTGAGCATGGGCGCCATCACCCCGGTGGACGATGCCGACGTGCCCACCGTGGGTTTCTCGGCCTCCTCGTTGCCCTTGTCCACCAGAATCTTCAACAGGCGGTTCGACACATGCTGGGCGCGTTCCTTGCCCGTGCCGATCTGCACGAACATGTCGTCGGGGTCTTTGAACCCCATGGAATCGGCCACCAGCTTTAGCGCGCGGGTGGACTGGGCGTTGGAGATGCCCAGGCCGTGCTTGCGCATCTCGCGGGCCAGCATGTCGCGGCCCATCTGCAGATCGTCCGAGCGCGTCACCTTCGAGAAGTACGAGCGAATCTTGCTGCGGGCGCTGGGGGTCTTCACCAGGTTCAGCCAGTCGCGCGACGGGCCGGCGCTCTTCTGCGTGAGAATCTCCACGCGGTCGCCCACCTGCAGCCGGTAGGACAAGGGCACGATGGAGCCGTTCACCTTCGCGCCCACGCAGTGGTTGCCCACTTCGGTGTGGATGGCGTAGGCGAAGTCGATGGGCGTGGAGCCGGCCCGCAGGCTCATAACCTCGCCCTGGGGCGTGAACACGAACACCTCGGTGTTGTCCAGGTCCATCTTCAGCGACTTCAGAAACTCGCGGGAGTCCTCGGTCTCGTCCTGCCAGTCAACCATCTGGCGCAGCCACGCCAGCTGGGCATCCAGGTTGTCGGCCGCCCCGGGCCGCGAGGCGCCCGTCTCCTTGTAGCGCCAGTGGGCCGCCACGCCGTACTCGGAGTTGCGGTGCATCTCCTCGGTGCGGATCTGCACCTCTAAAGGACGGCCCGTGGGGCCCATCACCGTGGTGTGCAGCGACTGGTACATGTTGAACTTCGGCATGGCGATGTAGTCTTTGAACCGCCCGGGCATGGGGTGCCAGATGGTGTGCACCGCGCCCAGGGCCGAGTAGCAGTCCTTCACCGAGCTGGTGATGATGCGCACGGCAATGAGGTCGTAGATCTCCGAGAAGCCCTTGCCCTTCTTCGTCATCTTCTGGTAGATGGAGTACAGGTGCTTCGGGCGTCCCATGATCTGAGCCGTGATGCCCAGCTTGCCCATCTCCTCGTGCAGCACGTCGATGACATCGGCCAGGTACTTCTCGCGCTCGGCGCGCGACTCGGTGACCATGCGGGACACCTGCTTGTACTTGTTGGGCTCCAGGTAGAAAAACGACAGGTCCTCCAGCTCCCACTTGATGGAGTTGATGCCCAGGCGGTGCGCGATGGGCGCGTAGATCTCCAGGGTCTCGCGGGCCTTGAAGATGCGCCGGTCCTCGCGCAGGGCCGCCAGCGTGCGCATGTTGTGCAGACGGTCGGCCAGCTTGATGACGATCACGCGAATGTCCTTCGACATAGCCACGAACATCTTGCGGATGGTGGCGGCCTGTTCGTCGGTGAGACTCTCCACCTCGATGCGCGTGATCTTCGTGACACCCTCCACCAGCGCCCGCACCTGCGGGTTGAAGGTGCGCTCCACCTCCTCGGCAGTCACCTTGGTGTCCTCCACGGTGTCGTGCAGCAGCGCCGCGCAAATGGTCTCGGCATCCATGCGCAGATCGGCCAGAATGATGCCCACCTCGATGGGATGGATGATGAACGGCTCGCCCGACTTGCGGCACTGGCCCGCATGGGCCGCGCTCGCGAACTCGTAGGCGCGCCGCAGCATGGCCTCCTCGTCGGCGTCCATATAGGCGGCGGTCAGCCGCGCCAGTTCGGCGAAGCGCCCGTCGGGCGTGCTGGCTGCCGAGGCGGCTGACTGGCCCGTCGGGTCGGGCCGTCCTAAAAGCGCATCGACGGTCTGCTTGGTAACCGCCCCGCTCGGCCCGGTCGGGGCCGGGCACGCGTTGATATCTTCCCTGTCGGCGCTCACGGCGCCTCCCTTCTCCTATTGGTTGCGGCCGCGACGCGGCACGATGGGATGCGACAAGTGCACCCCCAGGCCCTGGGCATCCAGCCCCAGCGCCCAATTGCAGAAGCCGCCGAAGTCGGCGCGCTCGTCCAGACCCTCGCGGTAGCGCACCGAATCGGTCAGCTCCACCTTCGACGCCCCTTCGTGCACGCGCACCCACAGCGCGGTGCGACCAGACTCGTACACCGTACGCGTCTCGATGAGCCCCAGCTCGCGGAAGACCGCCAGACCGCAGGCCGCCGAGGTGGGGCTGACGGCCCGGAAGTGGTCGGACGCGGCATCGGCCAGGTCGGCTTCCCCCACGCAGAAGTAGTCGCCCGCGCACTGGCGCTGCAGGCTGCGCAGCCGCCGGTACACCTGGGCCATCACGTCGTGATCGGGCGTGGCCTCGGCCAAAATGCGCTCGTTTAGGGCCGCGTCGCCCCGTCCGTACAGCAGATGCACCCAAGCGGGCTTGCCGTCGCGGCCGGCCCGACCGCTCATCTGGTTGAACTCCACGTCGCTGAAGGGCAGATGATACAGCACCACGTGCCGAATATTGGGAATGTCCACCCCTTCCCCAAAGGCCGACGTGGCCACCAGCACCTTCAAATCGTCGTTGCGGAACAGTTCCTCCACCCGCTTGCGCTCGGCACGAGACAGCCCCGCGTTGTAGAAGCCGATCATGCAGGCCAGCTGCGGCACCCGGCGACGCAGCTGACGCGCCAGGGCCACGGAATGCTCGCGGGAGTTCACGTACACCACGGTCTTCTCACCGCGGGCGATAAGGCTCGCCAGGTAGTCGTCACGATGGGCGATGTTGCGCTGGTCGTCCAGCTGCAGGTTCTCGCGGCCCGTCTCGTCGATGACCGACGTGCGCACCGGCAGTACCGCCCCGATGTCGTCGGCGATGGCATCGTTGGCCGTGGCCGTCACCGCCAGCACCGTGGGTGCCCCCAGCCGCGCCAGGGCATGGCCCAGCTGCGTGTAGGCCACGCGTTGCCCGGCCTTGGCCTGACCGATATGATGGGCCTCGTCCACCACCACGAACTTGATGCGGCCCGAAGCGGCAAAGTCGTCCACGTGGAACATCAGGTACTCCGGGGTGGTCAGCACGATGTCCAGCGTGCCGTCGGCCAGCCCCGCGTACACGCGCTCGCGCTCCTCCGGCGTGCTCTCGCCGGTGATGACGGCGCTGGCGATGCCGAAGCGCTCCAGGCTCGCCCGCAGGTGGAACACCTGATCGGCGATAAGCGCGCGCAACGGGTAGATGAACAGGCTCGCCTCCCGCGCTGTCAGGGCGCGCACGGCTGCGTGCACCTGGAAGCACAGCGACTTGCCACGGCCCGTGGCCATCACGGCAAAGGTGGACTGGCCCTCGCGCAGGGCGTCCAGAATCTGGCGCTGGGCCGGATGCAGCGACGCGCCGCCGATGATGGCGTCCACCACCGCGGCCTCCAGGCCCGCCGGGTCGCGCTTGGCCAGCGCCTCCCACGGGGCGCGCAGCTCGGCCAGAGCCGGCCGCGAATCGGCCTCTTCGTGGTCGACGGCGGCTCCCGCGCACAGCTCCTCGTCGGATTCCGCGAACTTGTCGGCGAAGAACGACAAGACGTCCGGATCGAGACAGGCCTCCAAGGCGCAGCAGCTGCGCGCCGGTGCCACCGTTTCCAGCATGGCCTTCACCGATTGGCGGCCGCGCCACTCGTCGATCTGCACCGTGAAGGCGGCGTCCACCACCGCGTCGTTCACGAGCAGCGCATCGATGGCCGGGCAGTGGAACATGATGCCCGCCACCGAGGCCCGCCCGTTGGTGAGAGTGCAGGCGAAGTGGTCCTTGGTCTGCCCCACGGCCCGCGTGTTCACCAGCGTGACGCCCTGGGCCAGAAACACCGGCTGGGGGTTCTCCTGACCGAAGGGGGCCAGACGGTCCACCAAAGCCACGGTATCCAGCGTCAGCTCGTTCAGGTGCACGCAGGCATCCACGCAGGTCAGGGGATGGAAGGCCGCCTCGGGCAGCTTCTGCATATAAGCATCCAGCCCCTCGGCGAATTTCCGCAGGTTCTTCGTGGGAATGGTCACGCCTACGGCTGCCCCATGGCCGCCGAAGCGCGTGGTCAGGTGCGAGAGCGACTCCACCGCCTCGAACAGGTTCACGTTGCCCACCGACCGGCCCGAGCCCCGGGCCTCGTCGCCGTCCACCGTGAACAGCAGCGACGGCACCCCGTAGGTGTTCACCAGGCGCGAGGCCACGATGCCCTTCACGCCCTCATGCCAGCCCTCGCCGGCCACCACCAGCGCCCGCTGGCCCCGGTAGGTGTCGGCTGCCTGGGCACGGGCGATGTCGGACAGCTCGGCCTCGATGGCGCGGCGCTGGTTGTTCACCTCCTCCAGCGCCTCGGCCATGGTGCAGCAGTCGGCATAGTTGTCGCACATCAGCAGGTCGAGCGCCAAATCGGCGTTGCCCATGCGCCCGGCCGCGTTCAGGCGCGGAATCAGCGAGAACGACAAGTTGGTGGCGGAAAGCGGCTTGCCCGCCTGGCCGGTAGTGGCCAGAAGCGCCGCGATGCACGGGCGCGGGTTCGCGTTCATGCGGGCCAGGCCGTCGGCCACCAGCGCCCGGTTCTCGTCGCGCATGGGCATGAGGTCGGCCACGGTACCCAAGGTGGCAAAGTCGGTGTAGCTGCGCCACAGGTGCGGAAAGCCCATGCGCGCGCCCAGCATCTGCACCAGCTTCAGCGCCACGCCCACGCCGGCCAGAATGGCGCTGGGGCACCCGGGTTCCATCTTCGGGTCGGCCACGCACACGTTCTCGGGCACCAGATCGGCAGCCTCATGATGGTCGGTGATGTACACCTCCACGCCCGCCTCCACAATGGCGGCCACCTCGTGCTTGCAGGCAATGCCGCAATCCACCGTAACGATGACGTCGGGGGCCAGCTCGCGGGCGCGCTCGAAGGCCGCCGGGGTAATGCCGTAGCCCTCTTCGAAACGACGCGGGATGAACGGGAAGGCGCAGGCCCCCAGGGCCCGCAAGCCCCGGGTGAGCACCGTGGTGGCCGAGATGCCGTCCAGGTCGAAGTCGCCGAACACCACGATGCGCTTCTTAGCCTCCATGGCCGCCTGCAGGCCGTCGGCCACGTCCGCGAGACCGGGAATGTCGTAGGGATTCAACCAGTCGCGGTCGAGCGACGGCGAGAGGAAGCGCTTCGCCGCGCGCACCGTGGTGATGCCGCGGGCCACCAGCGTGGCGGCGATGAAGCGGGGCAGCCCGAGGTCGTGCTGCAAACGCGCGACAACCGCGGGATCGGCTTCCCGAATACTGAATTGGGCGGTCATAGTCTAAGGCTACCTAACATGCAATGTTCTTGTTTCTTGCACGCCATTTTCGCACAAACCAGCCGCCCTGTCATCGGCCGTTGCCAAACCCTCGCAGTACCTAGCGGGCACCACCCCTCAAAAGCTCGTGCACCTCGCTCGGCGTGGCCGCCGCCATGACCGTCCGCGCAAGCGCATCGGCATCGGCAGCGGACCATTTCGCAATAGTGGCGCGGGTAGCCAGGATAGCTGCCGGGGACACGCTGTACTCCGTCAGCCCGAAGCTGATCCACAGGGGAATGAGCGAGGGGTCGGCCGCCGCCTCGCCGCACATACCCACCGGGATGCCCGCCGCGAGGCCGGCGGCGATGACCGAGCGGATGGAGCGCAGCACCGCCGGGTGGAACGTCGAGTACAGGTAGCGCACCCGGTCGTTGCCGCGATCGACCGCCATGGTGTAGCCCGTCAGATCGTTGGTGCCGATGCTGAAGAAGTCCGCCTCGCGGGCCAGGATATCGGCGGTAAGCGCCGCGGCGGGAGTCTCGATCATCACGCCCACGGGCACGTCCTTGTTGCAGGCCACACCCTCGCGGTCGAACTCCTCGGCGTAGCGGCGGATGAGCGCGCGCACCTGGCGCAGCTCCTCCACGCCGGTGACGAGCGGAACCATGATGCGCACATCGCCGTAGGCGCTCGCCCGCAGAAGCGCCCGCAGCTGGGTGCGGAAGACGTCCTCGCGCGCCAGGCAGTAGCGAATGGCGCGGAAGCCCAGAAACGGGTTCTCCTCCTTCTCGAGGCCCAGATAGGGAATGTCCTTGTCGCCGCCGATGTCCAGGGTGCGGATGATGACCGGACGCCCCTTCATAATGAGGGCCGCCTGCTGGTAGGCGCGGAACTGCTCCTCCTCGGTGGGCATCGCGCCGCCATCCATGAACAGAAACTCGGTGCGGAACAGCCCCACGCCCTCGCCGTCGTTGGCGACAACGGCACGGGCATCGTCCGTCGAGCCGATGTTGCCGAACAGCTCCACCTGGCATCCGTCGGCCGTGACGGTCTTCTTGCCCACGAAGCGCTGGAGTGCCTCCTTCTCGCGCAGGTACTGCTCGCGGCGGGCGCGGGCCTGGTTTAGAGCCTCCTCGTCGGGATCGGCGAGCACCACGCCCTCGGTGCCGTCCACCACCACCGTGGCGCCCTCGGCCAGCAAGTCCACGGCCCCCGGCACCGCCAGCACGGCGGGAATCTCCAGGGCGCGGGCCAAGATGGCCGAATGGCTCGTCATGCCGCCGGTCTCGGTGACGATGCCCACCACGTTCTCCCGATCGAGGCCCGCCGTCATGGAGGGCACCAGATCGTGGGTGACAAGCACCGTGCCCTGGGGCACGCAGGACACGTCCACCTCGCGCACGCCGAGCAGCTGGCAGAGCACCCCGCTCTTGATGTCGCGCACATCGGCCGCCCGCTGGCGGGTCAAATCGTCGTCGGCGGCCTCGAACATGGTGGCGAACATCTCGCAGATCTGGTCGAGGGCCGCCTCGGCGCACTGGCCGGCGTCGATGAGCCCCTCCATCTCGGCGACCATGTAGGGGTCGGCGATCATGAGGATGTGGCCCTCCAGAATCGCCGCCTCGGCGTCGCCCACGCGCTCGCGCACGACAGCGGCCTTCTCGCGCGTCAGCTCGCTGAAGGCGTCGATGGCGCGGCGCAGCCGCTCCTTTTCCGCCGGAGCGTCTTCCACCATGCGGGGAGTGTAGTCCAGCGAGGGGTCGGTGATGATCATCACCGACCCGATGCCGAGGCCGGGCGCGGCCGCGACCCCCTCGAGGGCGGCCATTCCCTACTCCCCCAGGCCCGACTCGATGAGCCCGATGGCCGCGTCGAGGGCCGCCTGCTCGTCGTCGCCCTCGCAGCGCACCTCGATCTCGGTGCCGCACTTGATGCCCGAGGCAACGATGGCCATGAGGCTCTTCGCGTTCACCTCCTTGCCGTCGGCCACAATGGTGACGTTCGACGCAAAGGGTGCCATGGCCTGGGCCAGCACGCCGGCCGGGCGCATGTGCAGGCCGCTGCCGTTGGTGAGGGTGATCGTCTGGGAAACCATATCTGTGCTCCTATCTGCTTAGTCTCTTCCGTTTCGCGCGGGCGGCCGCGCACCGGCGACCGCCCGCGCTCGTTTTTCGATAATCCGCGCTCGTTCACGCTAGTCCTCGTGCTAGTCCTCGCGCTTCTTCTTGAGCAGCGCCAGCATGAGCATGCCCACGACCGAGCCTGCGGCCAGAGCCACGAGGTACATGAGCGCGCCGCCGATGACCGGCACCACGAAGATGCCGCCGTGCGGGGCCATCAGCGTGCACCCGAACAGCCACGACAGACCGCCGGCCACCGCCGAGCCCACCACGCAGGACGGGATGACGCGCAGCGGGTCGGAAGCCGCGTACGGAATGGCGCCCTCGGTGATGAAGGACAGGCCCATGATGTAGTTGACCGGGCCGTTCTTCCGCTCGTCGGCCGTCCAGCGGTTCTTGAAGAAGGTGGTGGAAAGCGCGATGGCGATGGGCGGCACCATGCCGCCGATCATCACCGAAGCCATGATCTGGAAGCTGGCGTCGGTGCCGAGCGCCAGCATGCCGGTGCCGAACACGTAGGCCGCCTTGTTGAAGGGGCCGCCCATGTCGATGGCCATCATGCCGGCCAGAATCATGCCGAGCAGGATGCCGAAGTTGTTGTCGGACAGCCACGTGAGCGCGTTGGACATGCCGGTGTTGATCATGCCCATGAACGGGCCGACGGCGCACATGATGACGGCGATGGCGCCCAGACCCGCCAAAGGATAGATGAGAATCTGCTTGATGCCGGCCAGGGAATCGGGCATCTTCTCGCACAGCTTCTCGATGCCGAGCATGGCATAGCCGCCCGCGAAGCCGGCGAGCAGGCCGCCGAGGAATCCCGAGGGAATGTCGCCGCCCGGCAGCCCAAAGGTACTTCCCAGCGTGGCCATAAATCCGCCGACGAAGCCCACCACCAGGCCCGGGCGGTCGGCGATGGATTGGGCAATGTAGGCCGCCAGAATGGGAACCATGAAGCTGAAGGCGAAGCCGCCGATGGTCTTGAACCAGGCGGACACCGGCGTGCCCGTGCCGAAGCTGCCATCCTGGGGCACTCCGGCGATGCCGTCGATGAGGAAGGCGAGCGCGATGAACAGGCCGCCGGACACCACGAAGGGCAGCATGTGGGACACGCCCTCCATGAGGTGCTTGTAGATCTTGCGGCCCGCAGACTCGCCGGCGACGTCCTCGGCGGCCTCGCGGGCGCCCTTCTCGGCGTGGTAGACGCCGGCCTCGCCGTTCACGATCTTGTCGATGAGCTCGTCGGGGCGGTTGATGCCGTCGGCCGCCTTCACGATGACGATGGGCTTGCCGTCGAAGCGGGCCATCTCCACTTCCTTGTCGGCCGCCACGATAATGCCGTCGGCCGCGGCGATCTCGGCCTTGGTGAGCCGGTTCTTCGTGCCGCCCGAGCCGTTGGTCTCGGCCTTGAGCGGAATGCCGCGGGCCTCGCCGGCCTTGGTGAGGGCCTCGGCGGCCATGTAGGTGTGGGCGATGCCCGTGGGACAGGCGGTCACGGCCAGGATGCGGTAGCCCTCGGCCGCGGCCGCAGCGGCCTCCTTCTCGGCCTTCTTCTCGGCGTGCTCGGCCTTTACCTCGTCGATGAGCAGCTCGGTGCCCTCCACCGAGCCTTCCATATCGGCCGCGGCCTCGGCCTCTACCTCATCGGCGAAGCGCTCGCGCTCCTTCGCGTCGATGATCTGCAGGAACTCCTCGGGAGTTGTGGCCTCCATAAGCTTCTGGCGGAACTCGATGTCCATGAGGATGGTCATGAGGCGCGAGAGCACCTCCAGGTGGGTGTCACCGCCGTCATCCGGCGCGGCGATCATGAACAGCAGGTTTGAGGGGCCATCGAAGGCGCCGTAGTCCACGCCCTCGGGAGCCGTCATGGCCGCCAGGGCCGCGCGCTTCGTGGCGTCGGTCTTCGCGTGGGGAATAGCGATGCCCTCGCCCACGGCCGTGGTGCCTTGCTGCTCGCGGGCGATGATGGCCGCCTTGTAGGCCTCCTTGTCGTTGAGGTTGCCCGCGCCGTCGTGCAAATCGACTAACTGCGCGATGGCGGCGGCCTTGTCGGCGGGGTGGCCGCCGATGGCAATCGCCTCCGCTTGGAGTAAATCGACAATTCTCATAGATGAACCGCACTCCTTTCCGTTGCCTGTTCGACAGAAGTCGCGGATAGCAGGTCGGCAACCTGCTCCGCCGTTGCCAGAGAAGAAGAGAACGCCGTGGCCGACCCGGCCGCCAGGCCGAGGCGCAGGGCGTAGGAAAGGTCACCTTCGCCGGGACAGCATGCCTCGCACCCCGGAAGGACCGCGCCGGCAAGGCCCGCCAGAAAGCCCGCCACCATGGAGTCGCCCGCGCCCACGGAGTTGACGAGCACACCGGATGGCGCGGACCCCCGGGCCACCAGGCCGTCGGCGTCTACGAGAAGGGCCCCGTCGCCGCCGCAGCTGACGAGCACATAGCGTGCACCGCGCGCTGCCAGCTCGCGAGCCGCCCCGATGACGGCCGCCTCGTCGCGGGCGTCGCAGCCGGCCAGCTCGGCCAGCTCGTGGTTGTTGGGCTTTATGAGGAAGGGCCGCGCCTCCAGGGCCGCCATGAGGGCCGCGCCCGTGGTATCCACCACGCAGCGCGCGCCGCGCTCGGCGGCCACCCGGGCCAGCTCGGTGTACAGGCCGGCCTCGCAGCCCGGCGCGAGCGAGCCGGAGAGCACGAGCCAGTCACCCTCCCCCAGCGCCGCGACGCGCTCCCGCAATTGAGCAACGGCCGCGCCCCCCACCTCGGGGCCGCGGCCGTTGATCTCGGTTTCCTCCAAAGCGTCCTGGATTTCTCCGCGCTTCATTTTCACGTTGATGCGGGTCTGGCCCGCGGGCAGGCGCACAAAATCGCAGGGCACCCCGGCCGCTTCCACGCCTTCCGCCAAGGCGGACCCCGTCGTGCCGGCGATAAAGCCCGAAGCGCGCGTCTCAAGCCCCAAACGATGAAGCATCGTGGAGACGTTCACTCCCTTCCCGCCGTAGGACAGCTCGTCGAAGACCGAGCGGTTCGTCGCCCCCTCCTTGAACGAGGTCAGGCGCATCATCCAATCGAGAGCGGGATTGCACGTAACGGTGAAGAACATAGGCGTCCCCCGTATCGCAGCCGACATGCCAGTGCGCAGTATAGCACCGCACTTTCCCGTTCGCCACGTGGGAAGATAATCTTTTTCACACCGCGTCAGCAGCACCACTCCCACGCCGCCCCCATGCGATTGCCGTCGTTACGCGCCGGAAGACGCACCGCGACATCGAGGGGCGCCGCGCCCTCCGCACGCGCTAGCGGTTGTCCACCTTCTCGGGGTACATATCGTGCTGGGTAAGGCGCTGCCACGCCACGTCTTCCCACGGCGTGCCGGGGCGCCCGTAGTTGCAGTACGGGTCGATGGAGATGCCGCCGCGCGGGGTGAACTTGCCCCAAACCTCGATGTACTTCGGGTCCATGAGGCTGATGAGGTCCTTCATGATGATGTTCATGCAATCCTCGTGGAAGTCGCCATGGTTGCGGAAGCTGAACAGATACAGCTTCAGGCTCTTCGATTCCACCATGCGCTCGCCGGGCACGTAGGAAATGTAGATGGTGGCGAAGTCGGGCTGGCCCGTGATGGGGCACAGGCTGGTGAACTCGGGGCAGTTGAACTTCACGAAGTAATCGTTGCCCGGGTGCTTGTTCTCGAAGGTCTCCAGCACTGAAGGGTCGTAGTCGGTGGGGTACCGCGTGCCCTGGCTGCCAAGGTGCGTCACGCCGCCGGCGCGGGTCTCGTCCTCGTCGCGCCCGGCGGCAGAAGCCGTTGCCGACACCGAAGCCGCCGCATTTGGCAGCGGCTCGCCTTGCGTCGACGACAGGTCGGCCACCCGTGTCAAACCCGCGTCTTCGCGCGCCAAATGCGCCGCGATTGCCGCCAGGGCCGAGGCGTCCACCGACCCCTCCGACGGGGCGCTCTCAGAACCGTCATGCTGCTCATCGCCGAAAAGCGCTTCGGCCATCTCCATCGGTTTCATTCCTCGCCTTTCTTCCTTTCGAGATCCGCCAGAACGGTCATATGGTCAAAAACCCACCGATTTATATGCTTTCACGCAGGCGATCCCTGCATTTTGGCCAATAATTCCCTGATTTATAGTGAAGGATAAGCCGAGAGCGTTCTTTTGTATAGACTTCGTTGGTTTTCCGCCCACAAACAACCCCCTCCGAACCCATTTCCAGCAAATTCGCCTTAGACATCCTCTATTTTGTGGCCGCATTCCCACATTGCCTCTGCGCTTTCCTTATAAATCTGCGATTTTGTGACCATTCCAGCCGGAATCGGGTCGTTCCTTCGGCGGAAAGAAGGGCTTTCCGTACCTGCAGCAATCCGTGACGCTCAGCCTTCCACCCACGCCAACGCGGGGTCTTCTGCGCCGTTGGCGGCGAAGGCGGCGGCGCGGTCGAGGCAAGTGGCGCAGCGGCCGCAGGGAACCTCTCCCCCTTCGTAGCACGACCACGTCAGCTCGTAGGGCACGCCCAGCTCAAGCCCCATGCGCACGATATCGCCCTTGGACGCCTCCACGAAAGGCGCCTCCAGGCGCAGCTCACCGCCCGTGCCCTCCACGATGGCGCGGTTCATGGCCTGCACGAATTCCAGTGAGCAATCAGGGTAGGCGTTGCCGGCCACGTCGTCGTGATGGGCACCGTAAAGCACCACCGAGCAGCCCAGCGACAGCGCCATGGACGCTGCCGACGACAAGAACAGCCCGTTGCGGAAGGGCACGTAGGTGCTCACCGGGGCGCCGTCGGATGCGGCCTGCTGCTCGGCGTAAGTGGCCTCGGGCACCGTCTCGTTGGAATGGACCAGAAGCGAGCAGTTGCTGTCGGCGAAAATAGCAGCAAGGTTCAGGAACCGCTGCTGCACGCCGTAGTAGGCCGCCACAGCCTGGGCTGCCTCGATCTCGCGGGCGTGCTTCTGGCCGTAGCCGATGGACAGCGCGTACACGTTCTCCGCACCATAGTCGCGCACGGCGCGGGCCAGAAGCGTGGTGGAATCCACGCCACCCGAGCACAGCACGAGGGCTTTCTCATTGTTCATGATTCATTCCTTCCAGTTCCTTCGACTTCGCGCCTCCGGCGCTCCGCTCAGGACGGCATATGGTACGCCCTCGGTACCCTGCTCGGGGCAACATATGGTATGCGACCCCGTGCCACCCTGGGCGGGGCGCGCAGCCGTACGACCCCGTGTCATTCCGAGTGGAGCGCGCAGCCGAAGCCTCCCTACACTCCGCGGGCTTCGTCGGGCCAGATGATCTTATGCAGCTGCAGTTGCAGGCGCGCACGGTCCAGACCGTGCTCGATGAGATAGGCGGCGATCTCCGCCGGCTCGATGGCGCCCCATACCGGGCTCACGAGCACCTGGCAGCGATCCCACAGCCCCGCCTCATCGGCACGCCGCTCCATGAAGGCCAGATCGTCCGCGCTGCCCACGACGAACTTCACGGCATCGTGCCCGTCCAGCAAATCGTAGTTCTCGCGCATCATGGCGGCCGACACGGCTTCGCCAGCACCAGGCGTCTTCCAATCCACGGTGAAGTGCAGGCTGCCGGGCAGTCCCGCCTCGGCACACGCCGCACGCAGATGAGCCATGGGCGCCAGATCGCGCGAGCCGTTCGTCTCTATCTCCACGCGCATAGGACGCGGGTCGTCCACCGTGAGCAGCGCCTGCACCAAATCGGGCAGGTAAGGCTGCAGCAGCGGCTCGCCTCCGGTGAGCGTCACGGCCGACACGCCTGTCTCGGCCACCCAGCTCATCAGCTGAGGCACGCTCCATCCCTCCACTTCCACGAGCGGATGATTCGCCCAGCGGGTATCACAGTAGGTGCACCACATGTTGCAGCCTGCGAAGCGGATGAAGGCGGCAGGACGACCGGCGGCCAGCCCCTCCCCGTTCACGGACACGAACTTCTCGGCCACGGGGAACAGCTGCGCCCGGGCCGCGATAGTGTGGCGGGCCTGGTGGCGCTCGGCGTCCAACAAGCCGTCGTTCTCTTCCTCAGGCACCATGGTCTAACGCTGCTCCCGGTAGTAGGCGCAGTTGTTCGGCGTCTCGTATACGTCCACCTGCGACACGGGCAGCCCTTGCTCGGCCAAGGCGTCGAAGAACCACTTCGCCAAGTTCTCGGCCGTGGTGCGGAAGGGCACGATGAACAGCGCGAAGCCCTCGCGTTCCAAGCACGCCAGGGTGTCGAGGGCAAGAGAGCCCTCCTCGATGATGAAATGGTGGTCGAGCTTGTCGGTCAGCGCGCGCAGGGCGGCCTTGAAGTCGCCGAAGTCCACCACCATGTCCTTGCAGGTGCCCTCCGTCTGCAGGCGCTCAACCTCCAGATAGGCCACCACGCGCCAGCGGTGCCCGTGCAGGTTCTCGCACTTCCCGTGGTAGTCAGTCAGAAAATGAGAGGCATCGAACGAGCTCTCAGTCTTCAATCCGTACATATCGATTTCTCACCAATCTACGAACATTTGTATGCTATAATGCCAACTGCAGGGAGCATCAAGCCCACTGCATTCACCCCGCAACCATGCTAGCTAGGAAAGGGGGTGATGCAGATGAGCGAAATGCTGGCCTTAATCCAAGTCTTGCTTGGGGTAGCCTCCTTAATTGTGGCCGTTTTGGCCCAAATAAGAGAGAACCCGCCGGATAGCGGCGGGAACCCCTCGCAAATGGACGAGGATTAGGCACCCTCGTCGAAGGGCGTTCCGTTAGGGGCGCCCTTCTTTAGGCAAGGGGAATTATAGCACACCTAAGCCCGCTAGAACGCGGCGTCGAAGGGGTCGGTCACGATGATTTCACTTTGGCCGCGGGTAAGTTCGGTGAGCTTTTCCAGGAAGGGGGTCTGGGTGCCGTCGAGCATGCGGAAGGTGAGCAGCACGTTCTCGGCGAAGTCGCTCTCCTTTAGCTTGGCTTCGCAGGCCTCGGCGATGCGGCACACCTGCTCATACAAAGCGTAAGGCACCTCCAAAATCACATCGACGCAAACCGACACCGTGACGACATCTGCCGCGTCGATGGCCGCCTTCGTCGCGTCGGTGTAGGCGCGCACGAGGCCGCCCGTGCCCAGCAAAATGCCCCCGAAGTAGCGGGTCACCACCACGGCCACGTCCTCAAGCCCCGCATGCTGAATGGCCTGAAGCGTGGGCATGCCCGCGGTCTTGGCCGGCTCACCGTCATCGGTGTAGCGGATGCGGCCGCCGCGCAGCACGTAGGCGTACACGTTGTGCCGCGCCATGCGGTGGGCGGCCTTCACCTCGGCAATGAAGGCGAGCGCCTCCTCCTCGGTGGTCGCCGGCGCAATGCGGCCGATGAAGCGGCTCTTCTTCTCGACGATCTCCGCCTCGGCGGGCGCAGCTATGGTTTTATAGCATTCCACGGACGCACCGTCCCTTCTTGTCCCGCCCGCTGAGATCCGTAGGGGCGGCCTTGAGGCCGCCCGGGGCCGCAACCGCGCTACGCGCGTTTAATCGCAAGCCTTTCGGTGCTGGGACGGGACGGCTGAAGCCGTCCCCTACAGAGTGGGAATGACCGGGGCCGTCCTCCGAGAGATGGGAGTGGCCGGGGCCGTCCCCTACAGAGCCTATCCGCCGCACGATTATTCCCCCAGCTTCTCGGCGGCTTCGAACCACTCGAGCTCCAGGGCCTCTATTTGGGTTTCGAAGTCGGCGATCTCCTCTTGCATGGCGGTGAGCACCAGGTAGTCGGATTGGTCGGCCGCAGCCATTTCCAGCTGCTTGGCCTCGATCTTGCCCTTCAGGGTGGCGATCTTCTTCTCATTGGACGTCATGAGCTTGCGCAAGGTGCGCTGCTCGCCGCCGGAGAGGGCGGGGACAGACGGGCTCCGGGAGGTGTCGGGGGTTGCGGGGCGGCTGAAGCCGCCCCCTACAGAACCGCTCCCCGAGCCTTTCCCGGAAGCGTCCCCGGGGGTGCTCCCCGAGCCTTTCCCGGAAGCGTCCCCGGGGATGCTCCCAGAGCCTTTCCCGGAAGCGTCCCCGGGGGTGCTCCCAGAGCCTTTCTCGGAGCTGTTCCCGGTGTCTTTCCCGGAATTTATCGTGACGGAACGGGCGACCCCCGCTTCCTCTTCGAGGCGCAGGTACTCGTCCACGCCGCCGGGCAGGTGGCGCACCTTCCCATCGATCAGCGCGAACTGGTGATCGGTCACGCGCTCCATGAGGTAGCGGTCGTGGGTAACGAGCAAAAGCGTGCCGGGCCAGCCGTCCAGCAGGCTTTCCACCGCGGCCAGCATGTCGGTGTCCAGGTCGTTGCCGGGCTCGTCCAAGATGAGCACGTTGGGCTCGTCCAGCAAGATGAGCATCAGCGCGAGCCGTCGCTTCTGGCCGCCCGACAGGTCGCACACCGGCTCGTTCTGGTCGTCCTTCGTGAAACCCAAACGTTCCAGCAGCTGGCCCGGCGTCATTTCCTTGCCGTCCAGCATGGTGCGGCGCGAATAGCGGGCGATCACCTGGCGCACGCGATCGTTACCCAGCTTCGTCAGCTCGCCCAGGTGCTGCGACAGCACCGCGAAACGCACGGTCTGGCCGATTTTCACCCGCCCGCGATCGAGCGGCTGCAGACCCTGGATAATACGCAAAAGCGTGGTCTTGCCGATGCCGTTGGCGCCCACGATGCCGTAGCGGTCGCCCGGGCCGATAATCCAGTCCACGTCGTCCAAAATCACGCGGTCGCCGAACCGCAGCGTGGCGCCCTGAAGGTCGACCACCTGCTTGCCGAGCCGTGCCATGGCCATGCGCTTCAGCTCCAGCTCGTTGCGCAAAGGCGGCACGTCGGCAATGAGCGCCTGGGCCGCGGCCACGTGGAACTTGGGCTTCGTGGCCCGGGCCCGCGCGCCGCGCGAAAGCCACGCCAGCTCGCGACGCAGGGCGTTCTGGCGCTTCTGCTCGGCCAGAGCCTGCAACCGGTCGCGTTCCACACGCTGCATGATATAGGCCGAGAACCCGCCCTCGAAGGGCCACACCCGCTGCCCCTGCACTTCCCACATGGCCTGGCACACTTCGTCCAGAAACCAGCGATCGTGCGTGACCACCAGCAGGGCCCCCGAACCCGGGCGCCAGCGCGTCTTCAGATGATCGGCCAACCAGGTGATGGCGCGCACATCCAGATGGTTGGTGGGCTCGTCCAGCATCAGCACGTCCCAGTCGCCGATGAGCAGCCGCGCCAAGTCTACCCTGCGGCGCTGGCCGCCCGACAGCGTGCTCACCGGCGCATCCCAGGCCACATCGCCCAAAAGCCCCGCGATGATAGCGCGGGTGCGGGCGCTGCCAGCCCACTCGTATTCGGGCACATCGCCCACCACGGCATGCTCCACCGTGTCCTCGTCGCGCAGGTCGTCGGTCTGCCCCAGCACGCCCACCGACACTCCGCGGGTGCGGATCACGCGGCCGTCGTCCACCTCCACGTCGCCGGCCAGCACCCGCAGAAGCGTCGATTTGCCGTCGCCGTTCTGGCCCACAATGCCGATGCGCGCGCCTTCGTCAACGCCGAGGGACAATTCGGTGAACACCGTCTTGGTGGGGAATTCCACCCGCACTTTTTCGCAACCGAGGAGAAATGCCACGCGGGCCGCCTTTCGCTTACTTTCGTTTTGGAAGCAGATTATACGCTAGCGAATCTTCCACAGTGCCGTGGCCAATACGGCAGCCGAGAACAACGTGGACAGGCCGAAGGCCGCCTCGTAGGGCAGCGCCGTCAGCGCCGCGCCGCCGTCCACCCCGGCCGCGGCCACCGCGCCTGCGCCCAGCGCCGAGATGATCAGCATCATCAGCGCGGTGCCCAGCGAAGCGCAGGCCTGACGGGCCGTGGCGAAAAACGCGCTGCCGTCCATGATAAGGTGCCGATCCAGCCCCGAAAGGCCCCAGGAATTCAGCGGCCCCACCAAGGCGCTCACGCCCACGGCCCGCACGCCCTGCAAGGTGGTGAGCAGCCACAGCGGCGCATCGGAGCCCACGAACATGAACGAGCCGGCGCCCACGGTGAGGAACAGGGCCGCCGTCACGCACACCTTGCGCGGCCCGATGCGGTCCACCAGCACACCGGCCAGCGGGTTCACGAACAGCGCCACCACCGTGGCGGGAATGAAGGCGATGCCCGCATCCAAAGCCGTCATGCCGCAGGGCCCCTGGATGAACAGCGGCAGAATGAGCGTGATGCCCATGAACGAGGCGAACAGGCAGTTCTGCGCCACGAACGCCGCGCGGTAATGACGCGAGCGGAAGATGCCCATGGAGATGAGCGGATGCTCGATGCGCCGCTGGCGCAGCACGAACATCACGATAAATACGGCGCCCAGCAGCGCGGGCACCCACACTTGGAAGGCCGTCAGCGGCATGGCGGCCGCATTGGAGGCGCCCAGCAGCAGACCGCCGAATCCCAAGGTGGACTGCACGAACGACGGGAAATCGAAGACGGCGTCCGATTCATGGTCGCCGTGGCTCTTCACCAGCAGGGCCGTGGCCGTCCACAACAGCGCCAACAGCCCCACCAGCATCACGTAGAAGCTGCGCCAGCCCCAGGTGCCCGCAAGCGCACCGCCGATGAGCGGCCCGATGTTGGGCGCGAACCCCATGGCGATGCCGCCGATGCCCATGGCCGTGCCCGTGCGCTCGCGCGGAAAGCGTGTCATAGCCACCGACTGCACGAGCGGCAGGGTGATGCCCGTGGCAATGGCCTGCAGCACGCGAGCAACGATGAGCACCGCGAACGTCGGCGCGAAGAAGCCGGCCGCCGAACCGGCCAGGTAGAACCCGAGGGCCAGATACACCAGGCGCTTCACCGACAGGCGCCGCGACAGGAACGTGACCACCGGCACGGTAATGCCCATTACCAGCATGTACGCGGTGGTCACCCACTGCCCCACCGCCGCGTCGATGGCGAAGTCGTCGCATACCTCGGTGAGCATGGAGTTCATCACCGTCTGGGTGAGCGAGCCTAAGGCGCAGGTGATAACGACAATGGCGAACAGGGCATAGGCGTGCCCTTTTTCGGAAAGATGCATGGAAACCTCCGTACCTTCATCGGGTTCATCGGCGTTCAAGATTTCGCTCGGGCGCCCTCGGCGAGGCACGTTGCTACAAAACGAACGGAAGGGCGCACTGGCGCCCTTCCGCTATTATAGCGCTTCCCCGCGGCACAGCCGTCAGTTGAATCGCTGTTGGGTCTTCTCCAAGCCGTTGTCCATAAGGTACGTCACCGCGCTCGCCCCCTCGGCCACGGCGTGCTGAAAGGCCTCGGCGTCGTCCTTGCGCGGTTGCGAGAGCACCCAATCGACCACGGGCTTGCGTCCCGGCGGCCGCCCGATGCCGATGCGCACACGGTACCAATCGCGGGTGCCCAGCTTGTCGCAGATGGAGCGCAGCCCGTTGTGGCCGGCATGTCCTCCGCCGAACTTCACGCGGATGGTGCCCGGGTCGATGTCCAGCTCGTCGTGGATGACGATGAGGTGGTCGGGATCCACACCGTAGGTCTTCATAAGCGTCTTCACCGGACCGCCCGAGGTGTTCATGTAGCTCTGGGGCTTCGCGAGCACCACTTCCTCCCCACGCCACTTTCCCTTGGCCGTGAGCGCCCCGCCCTCGGTCTTCCAGTAACGGCAGCCCAGCTCCTCGGCCAACGCATCCACGGTATCGAACCCGGCGTTGTGCCGCGTATGCTCATATTCCCCGCCCGGATTCCCCAGGCCGACGATTAAATATGTTGTCTTATCTTCCACTTTTTCTCAAATCTTTTGTCGCGCCAGTGGTCCCGAAGGCAGCAAAGTCAACGTAGATTCGAGATAGCGGGTGAGGGTCCGCGCGGAGTTCCGCAGCGAACGGAAATGCCCAGTGGGCATTTCCGCCGAGCGAGGACTGTCTGAGCACGGCGCCCTTACCCGCTAGCTCGAATCGGACAGCCCAAAAGCTATTCGAACAGCTTCCCGATAGAGCCGTTGTTGTAGACCACATCGATGGTCTGGGCGAACAAGGGAGCGATGGACAGCACCTTGATCTTGCCCGTCTGGCGCGCCAGCGGCACCGGCACGGCGTTGGTGACCACCACTTCCTCGATAGGCGAGTTCTCCAGGCGCTCATAGGCCGGGCCGGAGAACAGGCCGTGGGTGGCGCAGGCGTACACCTCGGCGGCGCCCTTCGCCTTCAGCGTCTGGGCGGCGGCCACCAGCGAGCCCGCGGTATCGATCATGTCGTCGTTCAGAATGCAGATCTTGTCGGTCACGTCGCCGATGAGCGCGGTGATCTCGGCTTGGTTGTGCTTGGGACGGTCCTTGTGCATGATGGCCAGATCGCAGTCAAGCGCCGTGGAGAACTTCTTCGCGGCCTTCGCACGGCCCACGTCGGGCGACACCACGCACAGGCGGTCGGCATCCAGCCCCTTGTTGCGGAAGTAGTCCACGAAGATAGGCATGGCGGTCATGTGGTTCACCGGAATGTCGAAGAAGCCCTGGATGGCGTCCTGATGCAAGTCCACCGTGATGACGTTGTCGACGCCCGACACCGTGAGCAGATCGGCCACCAGCTTCGCCGTGATGGGCTCGCGCGGGGCGGCCTTGCGATCCTGGCGGGCGTAGCCGTAATGAGCCACCACCGCCGAGATGGAACGGGCGCTGGCGCGCTTGGCGGCGTCGGCCATGATGAGCAGCTCCATGAGCGCGTCGTTCACATCGAAGCCCTCGCTGGCGCACACCGACTGGATGAGGAACACGTCGGCGCCGCGGATAGACTCCTGGTAGCGAGCGTAGATCTCGCCGTTGGCGAACTTCTCGTGCTTGATGTTGCCGAGGCTCACGTTCAGGTTCTTCGCGATTTCCTCGGCCAGCTCCGGATTCACCGAGCCGGAGAACAGGGCCATGCGCTTGGTCATCTCGGTCATAGGGTGCGTCCCTTCTGCAACGGGTTTTCAGCTTCGGCTATTGTAGTACGCGGCGCGGCCGACGCGGAGGGCAACGGCCCGCTTTGCGCTATTTCTTCTTCTCGATGGGGTGCGCCGCCACCCAACCGGCGATCTCGGACTGGCGGGCGCGACCCAGGGCCAAGGCTCCTGGCGTCACGTCCTTCGTGATGGTGGAGCCCGCGCCCACCAGCGCGCCGGCGCCGATGGTCACCGGGGCCACCATCATGGTGTCGCTGCCCACGAAGGCGTCGTCCCCGATAACGGTGGCGTGCTTGTTCACGCCGTCGTAGTTGCAGGTGATGGAGCCGGCGCCGATGTTCACGCCCTCGCCCATGGTGGTGTCGCCGATGTAGGACAGGTGCGGCACCTTGCTGCCCTTCCCGATGGTGGACTTCTTGATCTCCACGTGGGTGCCGGCCTTCGCGCCCTCGCACAGGTGCGTGGCCGGGCGCAGGTAGGCGCGCGGGCCGCAGGTGGCGCCGTCGTCGATGCGCGCCTCCACGGCCACCGTCTCGTCGATAACGCAGCCGCGGCCCACCACCGTGTCGGTCAGGCGGCTGTTCGGGCCGATGACGCTGTCCTCGCCCACCGTCGTCTTGCCCAGCAGCATCACGGCGGGCAGCAGCTCCACGTCGGGCGCGATTTCCACCTCGGGGCCGATGAACGTGGTGGCCGGATCCCACATGGTCACGCCCGCGGCCATGTGCGTGTCGTTGATGCGCCGCTGCATGACGCGCGTGGCGTCGGCCAGCTGGCGGCGCGAGTTCACGCCCAGACACTGCTCGGGGTCGGCCGTCTTGTAGGCGAGCACGGGACGCCCCGCCGCCCGGCTGATGGCCAGCACGTCGGTAAGGTAGAACTCGCCCTGGGCATTGTCGGAGCCCACCTGCTCCAAAGCCTCGAAGAGCGCCTGGGCATCGAAGCAGTAGAAGCCCGAGTTGCACTCGGTGATGGCCGCTTCCTCGGGGCTCGCGTCCTTCTGCTCCACGATGCGGGCCACTTCCCCGGCGCCGTCGCGCACGATGCGGCCGTAGCCGAAGGGGTTGGCCAGCTCCATGGTGAGCACGATGACCGCGGCGTTGTGCTCTTCGCGCAAGGCGGCCATCTCGGCGATGGTCTCGGGACGAATGAGCGGCGAGTCGCCGGAAAGCACCATCACCGCGCCGTCGAAGCCGGCCAGGGCCTCCTTGGCGGCAAGCACCGCATCGGCCGTGCCGCGCTGGGACTGCTGCACCACCACGTCCGTATCGGCTTCCACCAGCGGAATCACCCGCTCGCGCTGATGCCCCACCACGGTGACCACCTTGTCGGCGCCAGCGGCCTTCGCGGCCTCCACCACCCATCGTACGAGCGGTCGGCCCAGCACCTCGTGGACCACCTTCGGCTTCTTCGACTTCATGCGGGTGCCGGCCCCCGCCGCCAGAATAATCGCAGCAGTTTCCATGAAACGCCTTTCTATAGTCACGCGTGCGCCCACAGCGCTCAATTCCAATAGGCCAGTATAACGCATGGCCCTTATAATCGAGAAAACAGCCACGGAGAAAGGACGGACCCATGGCCCAGGGTTTGGAAGAGCTCAGCCGCGAGCAGCTGGTAAAGCTTTTGGAAATCACCGCAAAGGACCTTATCGCGCTGGACGGCACCTGGTTCCAATCGCTGGAGCGCGCGCAGGGCATGGACGAGGCCATGGAGCACGACCGCGGCGCATGGCGGCGCTTCGTTCCCAGCGAGGCGCGGCGCTTAAAGCAGCTGCTGGAGCTGCCCGACGGCTGCGGGCTGGCGGGCCTGGCGAAGGCGCTGCCCTTCCGGTGCACGTCGCTGGCCAACGAATGGGAGCTGATCTGGGACGACGACGGGCGCGCCCTCACGTTCCGCATCACCAACTGCCGCGTGCAGAATGCGCGCTCGCGCAAGGGCATGGAGTTCCACCCCTGCAAGAGCGTGGGCGAGCTGGAATACGCCGGCTTTGCTACGGCGCTGGACGATCGCATCCAGTGCGAATGCCTTAGCTGCTTCCCCGACATCACCGACAGCACCTGCAACTGCGCCTGGCGGTTCTGGCTCGCGGACGAGGGAGCGCGTCGGACGGTCTAAAGGCCGCCCCTACGGAGAAGGCAGAGGCAGAGCGGAGCGCGTCGGGCGGCCTAAAGGCCGCCCCTACGGGGGAGACGGAACGGGGCGGAGCGGGGCGCGGGTTGTGTCGGAAACCGCGCCCTGCCCGTAGCCCGATAGGCTACTTGAACCGCTTCAGCAAAAGGGAGTTGCTGACGACGCTGACGCTGGACAGGGCCATGGCGGCGCCGGCGAGGGCCGGAGCGAGGATGCCCACGGCGGCCAGCGGAATCATGATGCAGTTGTAGATGAGGGCCCAGAACAGGTTCTGCTTGATCTTGCGCATGGTGGCCTTCGACAGGCGCAGGGCCACGACGAGGTCGGACAGGCGATTGCGCATGAGCACCACGCTTCCGGCATCCAGCGCCACATCGGTACCCGAGGCCATCGCCACGCCAATGTCGGCGGCAGCGAGCGCCGGGGCGTCGTTGATGCCGTCGCCCACGAAGGCCACGACGGCCTTCACGTCGGCGGCCGCATCCTGGGCGGCGCTTGCGGGCGACTCGAGAGGCACTGGTTCGGCGGGAATGCCCATGTCGGGGTCGGAGGCGGCCATGAAGGCGGGGTCGGCGGCCTCCGCTTTCAGAAGGCACTCGTTGTCCTTTTCGGTGCTGCGGGCCTCGGCGGCGGCGTTGCCGAGCATGGCGGCGTCGGCGGCGCCCCGCACGGCGCGCACGCAGTCGGCTTTCTCGAGCGGCTTCACACCGGCGAACACGTGGTCGGGCGCGATGCCCACCTCCTCGGCGATGGACCGGGCCGTGGGCGCGGCGTCGCCGGTGACCATGTAGGAGGTCACGGAGAAATCGCGGGACAGCTCGCGCACCGTGGCCGCCGCGTCCGGTTTGGGCTCGTCACGGAACTGGATGCGTCCGCGCGGCACGCCGTCGACGGACACGAGCGAGCCCGTTTCGCCAGCTGCGGCCTCGTCGCCAGCGGCCTTCCCCACGCCCACGAACACCGCGTGGCCCTCCACAACGCCGCGCACGCCCTCACCGACAACGGCCTCGAAGGATTCCACGGAAGGCAGTGCCACAAGACCCTTCGACTCCGCACCTTCGGCGCTCTGCTCAGGATGACATCCGGAAGAGGCCGCCGCATCGCCGGCCAGCGCAGACTGCGCGTAGGCCACCACAGCGCGCGCCAGAGGGTGCTCGCTTTTCGCCTCGAGCGCAGCGGCCAGGCGCAGGGCATCGTCGGGCACGTCGCACGACACCACCGCCGGCTCGCCCTGGGTAAGCGTGCCCGTCTTGTCGAACACCGCCGCCGAGAGGTTCCCCATGGTTTCCAGCACGGTGCCATCCTTGATGAGCACGCCCAGCTGCGCGCCCTTCCCCATGCCCACCGTCAGCGCCGTGGGCGTGGCCAGGCCCAGCGCGCAGGGGCAGGCCACGCAGATGACCGCGATGGCCGGCATGAGCGACTGCACGAGACGCCCGTCGGGGCCGGCAGGCACCACGAAGAACCAGATGCAGAACACGACAAGCGCGATCAGCAGGATAGCCGGCACGAACACCGCCGCAATGCGGTCGGCGATGCGCTGGATGGGGGCCTTGGTACCCTGGGCGTCCTCCACGGCACGCACGATGCGCGCCAACGTGGAATCGGCGCCCACGCGCAACGCGCGCACGGTCACCGATCCGGTGGTGTTCTGCGTACCGCCCGTCACGGCATCGCCGGCGGCCTTCACCACGGGCAGCGTCTCGCCGGTGAGCATGGACTCGTCCACCTCCGTGACGCCTTCCACCACCACGCCATCGACGGGCATCTTCTCGCCGGGACGCACGAGCACCGTGTCGCCCGCCACCACTTGGGCCAGGGGCACCTCGCGCTCTTCGCCGCCGCGCACCACGCGGGCAACCGGCGGCGTGAGATTCATCAGCGACTCGATGGCCTGGTTCGTGGCACCCTTGGCGCGGCTTTCCAGCATCTTGCCCAGCAGCACGAAGGTGATCAGCATGGCGCAGGTTTCGAAATAGGGCATGCCGTCGTTGATGGCGAGGGATTCGTGGCTCGACCAGTCGCCGCGCACCACCGGCAGGAAGGTGATCCACAACGAGAAGAGAAACGCGATGGTGGTGCCCAAGGCCACCAGCACGTCCATGTTCGCCGAACCGCCCTTGAGCGAGCCCCACGCCCCCTGGTAGAAGCGGGCGCCGCAGCCGAACTGCACGGGAATCACCAGGGCGAGCAGCAGAAGGTTCGCCGCGAACATGGCCTGCACATGGGTGGGTTCGGCCACGAACGCGCCGGCCAGCGCCGCCCCCACCCCCATATGCCAACCGGGAATCATGCCAATGGCCACGATAACGACGGTAAGCGCCGCCGAAATGCCGAACACGACCCGATCGCGCTTGGCACGGGCGGCCTCGCGGGCACGGCGCTTCTCGTCCACCAGGGGCGCATCATCGGGAATGATCTCGGCGGTGAAGGCCAGGCTGTCGAACACGGCCAGCATATCGTCAACACTCACCTGGGCAGGGTCGAAGGTTACGCGTCCGGTGTTGTTCGCCAAGTTCACGGCCACATCTTTCACACCAGGAGTCTTGCGGTAACGGCTCTCGATGGAGGCCGCGCAGTTGGCGCAGTGCATGCCCTCGATAGCCAAGCGCAGCGTCGCCTCATGGGGCGCGTCCGTCCCTGCCGCGCCGGGCCCTTCCGCGCCAGCCCGCTTTTCCGCCTGCTTGCGGGCCTTCTCCGCGGCATCGGCGGCAATCTCGACCGCAAAGGGATGCGGACCTTCCGCCGGCATCACGGCAACCTTGAAGTTGGTGTCGTCGAGGGCATGCAGCAAATCGTCCAGGGCCGTCTTGGCCGGGTCGAAGGTCACCGTGGCCGTCTGATCGTCCAAATTCACCGCAACGCTTTCCACGCCCGGCAGCTCTTCAAAGTGCCGCGTCACGTTCGCCACGCACTTCTTGCAGTGCATAACGGCCACGGCCAATCGCTGAGTTTCCATCCGTCCTCCCTACTTCGAGAAGCGGCGCACGAGTTCCATGGCCTCGTCCACCACGGCATCGTTGCCCGCGCGGATTTCCTCCACCACGCACGTGCGCATATGCTCGGCCAGCAGCATCTCCGACACGCGGCGCACCGCCGACTCGGCCGCAGCCAGCTGGGTGAGCACATCGCCGCAGTAGCGGTTGTCATCGATCATAGCTTTCACGCCGTTCAGCTGCCCGATGGCCCGGTTCAGCCGCTTCTGCACGTCGGCCTGCAAGGCGGTGCTGCGCGGCGTTGCTTTCTGGCGGCAGCCGCAAACGGCGGGGGCGCCTCCCTTCAGCTCGTCCATAACATGCCTCTCTCGCAATTTGCTTGAAGAATGAAGTTTGCATTTCTTATACCCCTAGGGGGTATATATGTCAACGAGAAATCGCTTTCTGAACCCAAAACGCCACCATCGAGCTCCCTGCAAACAGCAAAACGCCCGCCATCGAACGATGACGGGCGTATGAGGGAGGGCTTGGAAGGGGGCGCTTAGCCGTTGATCAGCTCACCCTTTGCCAGGGCCGCACCCACCAGATTGCCGAAAGTGAGCGCGCGACCGTGGCTGATGCCGGGGCACGTAACCGGATACGACATCCCGAAGAAATCGCCCTGCACGTTGCCCACAGCGAACAAACCGGCAATGGGCTCGTCAGCATCGGTGCACACCTGCGAGTTCTTATCCACATGCAAGCCGAAGGGCACGGTCAGGGTTACGGCGGCGATGGGCTGGGCGTAGAACGGAGGCGTGTCCACGCTGGCCAGGAAGCGCTCGGGCACGCCGAAGTCGACGTCAACCCCCGACGCGCACATCTCGTTGTAGCGCGCCACCGTCGCCTCCAGGGCATCGGCCGGCACGCCTATCTTGCCCGCCAGCTCAGCCAGGGTGTCGGCCGCGAACATCTCGCCCGCCTCGATGCCGGCCGCCAGACGATCCTCCACGCCAGCCAGCAGCGTATCGGCCGTCTGAGGCTCCTGCGCACGTACCTTCTGCTCGTAGGCGCCGTCGAAAATACTGAAGCCCACGTTGCCCGGCTGATTCATGCGCGCATTCGTGACGAAGGGCTCGTAGGGCACCTCGCAGCTGTAGCGCTCGCCCAGCTTGTTCACCGCCAGCCACGACATGGCGATGGCCGTCAGCGGCAGCGTGGGGGAAATAGGATGCACCATGGGCGCGGCCGCCGAGCGCGAGTGCGCGGCACCGGCCCACATGCCCATCAGAATGCCCTCGCCCCTGTTGCCCTCGGGCGGGAAGTACTGGCACACATCGGCGCGCAGGGCGATGGGGGCCCAGCAGGCGAGCATTTCGTCGTTGCCCGAAATGTCGCCCGTGGCCAGAATCACGCCCTTGGCGGCGTTGAACTGCACGTGGCTGCCGTCTTCAGCGGTAGCGATAACGCCGGTGATGCCGCTTGCCGCGTCGCCCACCAGCTGCTCGGCGTGGGTATTGAAGAACGTTTCGGCCCCGTTGGCCACGGCCTCGTCCAGCAGCGTCTCCACCACATGCGACTCGATAAAGGTGAAGTTGTCGGTGTCGATGACCACGCCCTCGTCGGCCCGGCCGAAAGTGATGCCGGTGCGGAACTCCTTGAACTGATCGTCCAGGTTGTCCCAATCGGTTTTGGATGTGTCGGAAATGGCCAGAATAGACGGGATGTCCCGTGCTGCGCACAACGCGGAGAAGTGGTCGAACACCTCGCCCGAACGCGTTGCCCACGTATGCACCAGCTCGCGGTTCACCGTGCCCTGCGAGAAGTTGAACAGGATGCGCGTAGCCACCTCGGGGTCGATCTCGATGCCGGCATCTTTGTGCACCTGGGTATTGATGGCTCCGTTGTCGGCGCCGTGGGCGGTGTAGCCCGCCGCCTGCTCGATCACAGCCACCGTGGCGCCTGCCGCTGCGGCCGCTTCAGCCGCGGCGCAACCCGAGGGACCCGCACCCACGATAACGATGTCGAAGTCCTTGGTGTCGGCCACATCGGTGATGGGGTCGGGGGCGACTTCCCAGCTGTGCTTGCCCGCCGCCTCAGCCGGCGCGCCCGTTCCGCTCAGCTCGGCGCCCTGCGACGCGTCCGCGCCAGACGATGCCGGCGCGCAGCCCGCGAGACCGGCCATGCCGGCGGCCGCGGCACTGACCACCGCGCCCTTCAGAAAATCGCGACGATTCAAATCCATGATTCCCTCCTATAGATCTCTCTTCCGTGTTGACCGCGGCTTCTCTCGCCGCGACCTTGAAGCAAATCTACGCTGTGCCTCATTGGCCGGAAAAGCCCCGCGAAGGGGGAAATTCAGGGAAACAATGCGCTCCCCCATCGGGGGAGTACTCTGGTTTTATAGGTGTGATCAGGCAATTTTCATAGGTTTCCACCGCGATATGCAGCATGCAGGACAATCGCCTTCAGGGGCATCTGTACCCCCGACGCACCCTACAGAAACACCTGCTGCTCGGCTGCCTGGCGCGCCTCTTCCTCCAAAAGCCTCAGAAGCTCGTCGCGCGAGTGCACCGACAGCTTCTGGTAGAGATGCTTCGTATGCGACTTCACCGTTTCCTGCGACACCACCAGCGCCTCGGCGATGGCAGCGCGGCTCTTGCCCTCGGCCACCAGCACGCCGATTTCCACCTCGCGAGCCGTTAGATGATAGGCCTCGGCGAGTAGAGGCAGCTGCAAGGCGGCTTGCGGTGCCACCTCAGGCACCGCACGGCGTGTGCGCCCGGCATTCGCGAAGAAGATGAGCGCAGCCAGCAGCAGCACGTACACAGTGGCCAGCGAGGCAGGCACAAGCGCCGACGCCGACGAGCCCACAGCGGCCACGAGCCCCAGGTAGCCCAAGCTGCCCAGCGCCTGGCCCATCTGGTTCGCGCACAAACCGATAACGAACAACCGCGTGCCCCCCGAACGGCCGTTGCCCAAAAACGTGCAGAACAGCCACACCAGAGCCACAAAGAACAGAAACCCAATGGTATGAATCACAAACGCCACCGACATCGATTCGCCGGCCAGAAAAGCCAAGGCCATGAAAGCCGCGGAAATGACGACCACGACCCCCTGCAGCAACAACGTGGGCCTCAAGCGCTCAATAAGAAACGAGAGCGCGAACAAAACCGATCCGCCCACCAGCACCGATCCGACGAAAAGCGGCCCAGCAGAGGTGACATCGGAATCGAGATGGCTCATGCCGCGCATCACGCCCGCTGTCAGGCCCACCACAACGATAAGACCGAGCAGGCTTTTCAAGGGCAACCCGCTTAAGGGGAAATCATCCGGCGACGAAGCCGACGAAGCTGCCGAGGCATTCGACGTCTCCTCCTTGCCATCGTCAGCCTGACGCGCATATCGACCGTAGAAATATGCCGCCAGAAGCGGCAGCAGCGCCGCGGCGACCCATCGCGCCAGAGGAACCAAGGCAAGAGTGAACAGCAAGCAGAGGAAAGCCCCCACGGTAAAGGCGGCCGACAGGGCCATGAACGTCGTC
This sequence comes from Adlercreutzia wanghongyangiae, assembly GCF_035989245.1. Lineage (NCBI taxonomy): Bacteria > Bacillati > Actinomycetota > Coriobacteriia > Eggerthellales > Eggerthellaceae > Adlercreutzia > Adlercreutzia wanghongyangiae. The sequence goes on from NZ_JAYMFF010000011.1 coordinate 30,128, forward strand.
TGCGGCGAGACGCGACGCAACCGGTCGGCATAGCTGGCCATCATAAGCCCGGTGCCCACGCCGAACAGAACATTTCCAGCAAGAAAGGCAGCACCTGCAGGAGCACCCTGCCAAACAGCGCGCAAGGCGATGAGCCCGATACCGCACGTCGTCAGCAAGCCCGACAGCCGCGCCAGCCTTTCGAAGTGCACGGTCACGCCCCGGCTCAGCGCCACGACGCATCCGAGCAGCGCCAAAGCGTTGCAGCTCACCGCGATAACCCAGGTAAGATCGGCACCGAGATTCAGAGCTTGATCAGCCCCATCCTGAGAAAACGAGCTGGGCCAAAGCACAATGAAGTGGAATGCCCAGAAGCAGACGAGCGACGCCGCAAGCATTCCGCGACCGCCCAAAGGCGTGGCGGTCAGGCGTTGTCTGAAAAGGGCAAGAGACACGATAACTCCTCGAAGGCGATGCACTTACTGCCGACATGATACCCCAACAGACGAAAGCGGGCCCCTCGCGCTGGCGAGGGGCCCGCAGGAACATGCCCGCTTTAGGCAACCTGACGGCCGGGGCGTTTGCTGGTGCCTAGGCGGTCTCGGGCTGCTCGTCCTCCTTCTTCTTGCGGCGGCGCAGTGCCAAAGCCAGGGCCAGCGACGCCAGCACCAGCATCAGCAATGCGCTCAGGACCAAGGTGTCGCCGGTCTGGGGCAGGCGCTTGTAGAAGATCTTCGTGAACCACGAATCGTTCTCCCACCACCAGCCGATGTCCACCGAACGCTCCGTCTCGAAGGTCCAGTGCTGCGGAGCGGAAGCCTTCCACGTCTGACCGTAGGCGTTCACCAGACCCTCGCGCACCTTCACCACGGTAAGCGCCTCGGTGGCACCCACGCCATCGTCACCCTCCATGGGATCGATGTCGCTGTCGAAGTTATCGCTCGCGCCGGCATGGGACGGCACGAACTCGGCTCCGGCAGGACGATCGGTGACCACGCGGTACTCGTAGGCGTTGCCGTTGCCGTCTACAAGGGGATTGCCCTCGAAGCGGTAGGCGCCGGCGCCGTCGGTGCGCACCGTGGCCACGGTCTGCCACGAGCTGCCCGCCGAGATGACGGGGCTGCTCTCGCGACCGTAGCTGAGGTACTTCGGCTCGTCGTCGGCCCCGTCGTCGCCCGAACCATCGCCCGAGCCGTCGCCGGTACCATCGCCCGAGCCGTCGCCGGGGTTGGAACCGTCGCCGGTGCCATCACCCGAACCATCGCCGGGGTTGGTGCCGTCGCCAGAGCCGTCGGCCGACCCCGAGCCGTCGCCGTCGGCCGCACCGTCACCGCCGACGGTGACATCGTCTGCCAGGGCCAGGGGCTTCTCCAGCGCCCAGGCTCCGTTGTCGGCCGCCGGAATGCGCACGATGCCACGCGCCGCACGCTCTTTGGGCTCGCCCTCGGCGGTCAGGTCGCTGCCCGGCGCGCCGTCGGTGGTGTAGGTGCCGAAGTCGTCGCGCGTGGTCGTCTCAGCCGGAGCCACCACGCGGCGCTCCAGGCGCACCGTCAAGTTGGGCAGCACCTCGTCGTCCTCGGTGCGGATGCCGTCCTTATCGGGATCGTCCCACGCCACGCCGCTGATAGTTACCGACTGGCGCGGCACCAGGCCGGCGTCGTTGGACAAGCTGTCGAAGGCCACCGCCAGCGAGCGCGGCGTGCCGCCCGGCGCGTTCTTCACCAACGACAGGTCGGACTCGGTGCCGTCGGAGCGCTTCGACGGCACGATGAGGCCGCCCTCCGGCGCATCGGGAATAAGGCGGGTGTTCATCTCGTCCAGGTCGGAATCCACCGTGGTGTCGTTGCCCTCGTTCAGCAGCGTCACCTCGTAATCCTCGGGCAGCACCGGCACGTTCACACGGTAGCCGAACACCACGCGGTGCACCACGCCGTTAACGCTCACCTCGCCGGTGGTGGGCAGACCCGTGAAGGCCCAGTCGCCGTTCTCGTCGGAATAGCGTCCCGGCACCTCGCCGTAGATGCCCGTGGCGTTGAAGTTGGTGTCGTACACCCAGTAGCCGCCGTCGGCCGCGGGCACTGCGGCGCGCTCGCCCGTGGCCGCTACCAGCGCCGAGGCGCGCACGGCCACCGGAGCGGCGGGGTCAACGGGATCGGGATCGGTCGGATCGGTCGTCTCACCGGGGTCAACCGGGTCAACCGGGTCGGTCGGATCGACCGGCGTATCCGGCGTATCCGGTCCCTCCGGCGTCTCCGGCTGCTCGCCCTCGCCGCCCGCACCGGGCGTGTCGGGCACCACGGGCTTCTCGGGAGCCTCGGGCTTGGGCTGGATGATGAACGGATCGTCGCCCACGAACTCCGCCGGCATGTACCAGTAGCGTCGCAGCTCCACATACACGTCGTCGATGCCGGGCTCGGTCCACACGCGGTCGCCCGCCTGCACGTCATCGCCCTCGTCGTCCTCGGCGATACGGTAGGCACGCTGACCGTTCACGTCCTCGTCCTCCCACACCGAACCGGCGATGGTCACCGTCGGCGGCCAGGTGAAGCCGAAGTCCACCGACGCGCCCACCGGCTCGCCGTCCTCGTTCTCGCGGTCGGTCCAGTTGACGGGCTGGTGCATCTTCCACAGCTGGCCGTAGGCGTTCACCTTGCCGCCCACCCGCGGAATGACCACGTCCAGAGCGGGCGAGCCGCCCTCGTCGATAGACACATCCGGATTATCGGGCGCCCAATCGTTGTCGATGTCGTCGTTGGCACCCAGGTTCACCGGCGCGTAGAAGGTGCCCTCGGGACGCTCGTAGCGCACACGATAACGCCACGGCAGCCCGTCGGTATCCACCATGGCCAGCGCGCCGAAGGAGTAGCGGCCCTCCATGTCCACGTTGCAGCTGCCCACCTGGGTCCAGCCAGCGGCCCGGCCGGCAGCGGTCGAGGCGGCCGCGGCCCGCGTGCCCGGAGCCTTCCAGCTAGCCGCCACCAAAGGCTCGCCGGTGGTGCCGTTCAAATCGCTGCCGGGAGCGCCGTCGGTGATGGTCCAGCCCTGCTTGTCGAACTCGGCCGGGTCCACCGTCAGCTCGGAACGCGGCACCTTGGTGCGCTCCAGGTACACCGTGCCCAGCGGAATGGGCAGCTCGCCCACATCCTGAATGCCGTTCAAGTCGTCGTCATCCCAAATCTTACCGGCGATGACGGCGGACGACTCGGGTGCGAAGCCCGCGTCGTTATGGTGCGAGTCGTGGGTGTTCGCCAGCGACCAGCGCTCGGTGCTCGCACCCGTCCAGGCGATGATGGTGGCATCGTCCTCGTCGTCCTCGGCCGGGCTCGTCAGCACGATCAGGCCGTGGTGCGCCTCGTCGGGCACCAGGCGCGTCGTGCCGTCGTCCAGGTCGGAGTCGCGCTCGGCGTCGTCGATGGCGTTCAGGTCGGACGGATAGTAGCCGTTCGGGAAGCCCACCACGTTGGCGCGGTAGCCGTACACCACGGCGCGGGTGCCCTCGCCGGCGGGAATGCCGTCGCCGGGCAGCAGCACGCCGGTGGCGGGCAGATGCGTGAACTCCCAGTAGCCCTCGGCGTTCGACACGGTGGAGCCCACCCCGTCGGTGCCGTAGGTGCGATCGAAGCGCCACTGGTTGCTGTCCACATCGTACCAGTAGCGGCGCAGCTCCACCGTCACGCCGGGCAGGCCGCCCTCCTCGTCGTCCCACACGCCGTCGGCGTTGGCGTCCACCCAGGCAGTGCCCGACACCACCATGGTGGCCGGCATCTTGAAGCCCGCGTCGCCGCCGCGCTGCACGTCGAAGGCATCGAACAGATCGTAGGTCAGGCCCTCGTAGCGCACCGCGTACTGGCTGTTGCGCGCCCCGTCGGCCGGCAGCGACAGCATAATGCGGCCGTCGGAGCGCTGGCCGGTCACCGTGCCCGCGGCATCAACCACGTCGTAGGTCTCGCGCACCTGGTAGTTGCCGTCGGCATGATCGACGTCGGTGGTCATGTCGGAGTCGGTGCGCGTGGTGGCCGCCGCGGTGTGGAAGCGCGTGACCACGTACTGGCCCGTGGTGGCGTCGCGCACCACTTCCACCCGGTAGGAGGCCAGGTAGAACTCGTCCTTGTCGGCGCCGCGGCCCTTCGGCACGAAGCTGGGCAGGTCGGTGAACTCGTACACGCCCTCGGCATCGGTCTTCGCGTACACCGAGGCCGTATCGCCCGCCTTGGCGTACAGGCCGGCCGCCGGGTCAACATCGGCCAGATAGGCCGTGGCGAAGTCGCCGTCGGCCACCCACTGGCCGTCGCGGTAGCAGTAGCGCACCAGGCGCACCTCCAGGCCGGGCAGCCCCTGCTCGGGGGTAACGGCACGGGATGCCGGCGTGGCGGGCGTCAGCGGCAGCGAGCCGTCCAGGCGGTCGATGTGCACATCGCGCACGCCGTTGTAGTCCTCGTCGTCCCACACCGCGCCGCGCAGGGTGGTGGTGCGGAACTGGCCGAAGCCGGCATTCATGTGCTCCTGGCCCTGGGGCGCGGTCAGGTCGAAGCCGCCCACCAGGTACTCGGGCAGCGTGGCGGTGTTGTCGCCGGCGCGCTGGGTGAGCACGATGCGGTTCTGGAACACGGGTGCGCCCGTATCGGCGGCCACGTTGAAGGTGATCGGGTAGTTGCCATCGGTGTACAGCTCCTGGTACACCGACTCGCTGATGGAGGTCGGACGCGCCACCTTGGAGTTGCGGTCCTGCTCGCCGCCCGGCTCATCCGGGTCGGTCATCTGCTGCCACAGGGTCAGCGGACGTCCGCCCATGCCCGTCGGATCCACGTCCTCTTCCACGCCGTTGATCTCGATGGTGTAGCCGTTGAGCGACCACACCGGGCTGTCGGGATTCACGCGCGTGGCAATGGGCATGGTGGCGAAGCGGTAGTTGCCCTCCCCATCGGTCTGGGTGGTGATGGTGTCGGCCAGGCTCCACGCACCCGTAGCCGCATCATAGGTCCAGCGCTTCAGAATGACCGTCTTGTTGGCGAAGATGTCCTCGTCCTCGTCGATGAAGCCGTCGTAGTCGGTGTCCTTCCACACCTTGCCGGCGATGTCGGCCGAGGGCGGAATCTCCACGCCGCCGTCGTTGGAGGCGCGGTCGGACAGCATGGCCAGGTCGTAGTCGTAGGTGAACGGCCCACTCGCCCGCTCGGACATGAGGGACGAAGGCGTCGCGCCGCCCGTCGTGGTGCCGTCGCCCTGGTTCGGGTTGTTCGACGGCGCGTAGGTGACCACGTTGCCCGTGAACGAATCGGCATCGCGGCGCTCAAGCAGCACGTCGTACTCGGCCACGTCCACGTTCATCAGGTAGGAGTCGTCGTAGCGCAGGTCGGAGTCGATGGTGTAGTCGTTGCCCTGCTGGTACTTGGCGATGAACAGAGTGTTGCGCACGTCGGGCGCCGCCTCCACCTGGGCGCGATAGGCGAACACCGTATCGGAGCCGTCGGCCTCGCGGCGCTGCGAGGGCAGGTTCTCGAAGCGCCAGTGGCCGCCGGCGCCCGGGTACTCGTACAGCGGCGTCCAGGCGGTATCCAAGCTCCAGCCGTCGGCCGCATCGGCGTCGGGCACGTAGCGGTCGAGGCGCACCTTCAGCGCATGGGTGGAAGGCACGCCGGGCTCGCCGGCGTCCTGCAGGCCGTTAGAGTTGGCATCGTTCCAGATGATGCCCGCGATGTCGCCCTCGGGGGCCGGCAGCTGGCCGATGTCGCCGCCGCGGAACACCACGCGGTCGCCCAGCTCGGTGCCGTCCTCGTCGGTAACGGTCTCCACGGTCACGTCCTCGCCGTCGGTGCGCAGGGTCAGCCAGTCGTAGATGGTGTTCTGGCCGCTCTGCACGTACTGGCCGGGCACCGGCACGTGGGAGCCCTGGTCGCCGCGGTCGGGCTTGTCGGTCACGCCCGCCAAGATGATGCGGCCCTCGTCCACCCGGCTGCCGTCGCCCCGATCGCCGCCCGTCTCGGCCACGCGGTCGATGACGGTCAGCGTGCTGCGGTCGAGCACGTCGGAATCGATGGTGCGGTCGTCGCCCATATGCGAGCGCGTGAGCAGCCAGTGGTTGTCGTCGGACTCGTCGGGCGTGCCCTTGTCGTCCACATGGGTGGCGTACAGGCGCACGCGGTAGGACGCCAGGTACTGCGCGCCCTCGGCGTCGGTATAGGCCGCCGGCAGGTTGTCGAAGTTGTAGGTGCCGTCCTCGTTCGTGAACACGCCCACCTCGCCGGGAGCCAGGTCGGTCCACTGCGCGGGGTCGTACACGTCGGCCACCATGGACAGCAGCGCGTTCTTGTCGAAGGCCCCGTCGCCCACGTCGGCGCCCCAGTTCACCAGGCCGCCGGCCACAGCACCCGTCACGTTGGGCACGCGCACCTCGCGCTGCTCGGTGATGGTGGGCTTCAGCGCGTCACCCGACCCAGCCGGATCGTAGGCCGGGTTGGGCACCTGCACGGGCAGGGTGCCCACCACATGGGACGTGCGCAGATCGGCGCCGAAGGTGGTGGACTGCAGCCACGCGCCCGCGCCATCGTCGGCCGTGGGATCCCAGTACCACTGGGTAAGCACCACGCGCTCGCCGACCATGGGACGGTCCTTCTTCGCAACAGGCTGCTCGGGCTGGTCGGGATCAACGGGCTCGCCGGGCTGGTCGGGATCGGTGGGCTCCACCGGCTCGGTCGGGTCGGTCGGGTCGGAGCCGTCCTCCCCTTCCCCACCGGTCGGGGGCACCGGATCGCCCGCGCCGTCGCCGTCCTCGGGATCGTCTGCAATGTTGCGCAGGCCGTCGTAGTCGGCGTCTTCCCACAGCACGCCCGTGATGGACGCCTGGGGAATCTCCACCAAGCCGGCATCCCAGTTCTCGAAGCGCTGCGGGTTGGTCAGGTCGTAGCGCAGGGGCTTCTTCAGGCCGGGCACGCTCACTTCCACCACGTTGCTCGCCAGGCTGTCGTCCAGCTCGGGGCCGGCCAGCACGATCATGGAATCGCTGCCCTGGCCCAGCTCCTGGTCGATGGGCAGCTTGTCGCCGGCGGCGTTCAGATAGTACACCGGCACCTCGATCATGCCGCCCGTGGTGGGATCGGCCGGGTTGCCCGAGGCCGGCCCGTTCATCACCGTGGTGTGAATATCGGAGTCGGTCTCGTCGTCAGGGCCAAACTCGCCCACGGCGCTGTCGCGGTAGGTGAAGCCCCAGTTGGTGTTCAGCGTCAGCAGGTTCGACCGGTCGATGCGCAGGCGATAACCGGCCAGATACTTCTTCTTCTCGTCGTCCATCTTGTCCAGGTCGGTGTCCAGCGGGTCCACCACGTAGGTGGACAGGCCGGCGAACACGTACTGGCCCGCCTGGTTGGTCACGCGGGTCTTATGCTGCTTGTCCTGCCACTCGCGCTGGCCGGTCTCGTCGTTCTTCACGACCTCCTTGTCCACCAGTTGCCAGGCTCCCTGGCCCGCGCCCAAGGCGTCGGGATTCCACCAGTACTGCTCCAGGGTAACGGTCACGCCGGGCACGCCGGGCTCCAGCAGCCCCTGCACGCCGTCGTAGTTCAGGTCGTTCCACACGTAGTTGCCCAGGTATCCCACGGTGCCCAGGCCGAAGCCCAAGCCGAACTTGCGGTACACCTTGTAGCCCTTCCACTTCTCGCCGTCCTCGTAGATGGCCTGGCCGTTCTCGTCGGTGGGCACCTTGGCGTGGAAGGGATAGGTCTCGCCCTTGGTGATCTTCTTCGTGGGCGACGACTCGGGGTCGGACGGGTTGTAGTTCGGGTTGGGAACTGTGTACTTCTTCAGGTACAGGTCGTTGTCCCACAGCGCGTCCTCGTCGTCGGTGGGCATCTCCAACGGATCCTTCGTGTGCAGGTAGGGCGTCGGCTTCAGAAGGCGCGTGCCCAGATGGTCCTCGCAGCGGATAATGAAGTAGTGGCCCGGCTTCATCAGGAACTTGAAGTCGCCGATGGTCTCGCGCTGCAGGTGCTCGGCCAGCGCGTCGCCCGTGAGGCGCGTGTCCTCGGAGCAGCTGTGATGGTAGTGCTCCTTGGCCGTGCCCGACGGGTTGCCGGCGGCCAGCTCGGCGCACCAGTCGCAGTTGGCGCCGTCGCCGGTGATGAAGATGGCGGGCCTGCCCTCGGCATCGATGGCCGGCTCGGAGGCCACGGTCTCGGTCTCGGGGAAGTACTCGTACAACTCCACCCGCATGCGGCCGAGGCGTACCTCCTCCAAACTCGTCACCAAAGGCAGCATCGGGTCGGTCTGGTCCAGCTGACGGTCGATATAGCCGTCCATCAAATCTTGGTTGGTGCCGTCCTCGCCGTCGAACTGCACGCCCCACAAAGCACCGGTGGCGGTGGTGCCCCAGAACTTGTCGTCCTGGAACACCTGGCCCTCTACGGTAACGGGGGCCGAGATGCCCACGATGTAGCTGGTGGCATCGGCGTCGTACTTCGCGTGCACCGCATCGGGGTTGGCGAAGATGTCCTTGTTGGAGGCATCGGCGAACTCGGGGCCGTACTCCACCGGCGTCACCTCGATCAGCTTCGACGTGGTGGCGATCAGGGCCGTCTCGTCCACATCGGGGGTGTCGGGGTCGTCCTCGCGATGCTCGATGTCCAGCTTGTTGTCGGGCACGCCGTCGCCGTCCTCGTCGGGACCGGTGTACAGCGTGGAAATGGTGTAGCCGGCGTATTCCTTCGGGAAGGTGTAGCGCAGCTTGTAGGAGCCGGGAAGGATGTTCGACAGAATCCAGTAGCCGGAGTTGCCGTAGTAGTCGCTTTCCGTGGTGAAGGAAAGCGGCGCGCCCGCGTCGGCGTTGATGTAGCCGCCGCCCGCGTTCAGCAGGGGCTCGCCGGTCTTCTGGTCGCACTGCACCCAACGGCCGCTGCCGTCGCCGGCGGCACCCTCGATCCACTTCGACACCTGGCCGTCGCGGTTCACGGGCAGCCCGTTCTCGTTCAGCAGCTCCACCACCACGCCGTTGATGCCGGGATCCTCCGCCTCGCCGTCGAAGTCGACGTCCTGGAACAAGTCGGAGGCCAGGCACTCGTTGCCGTCCTCGTCGTAGTAGATGCTCTCGTGCTCGCCGGTGGCCGCGTTGTAGCGCGTGTCGGTGGCCACCATGTAGCGGCCGTTCGGGCCCTTGCGCATGGTGGTATCGCGGCCCTGGTTGTCCTTCACCACGGTACCGTCGGTCTCGTTGCGCAGCTGGTCCCAGTTCGCGTCGATCCACACGTAGTCGCCCAGGTAGCCGCGCTCGTCGGGCGCGTCGATGAAGGCACCGGCCATGGCGTTCTCCACCACGCGAGCCGAGGCGTCGCCGGTGGGCGAGGCGCCGTTGGTGTTGATGCGCTGGATGAAGCTGTTCCACTGGGTGACCGCCGCCAAACGCTCGGCCAGATCGGGGTTCAGGTCCTTGTCGTCGGGATCCAGGTTCATGTCGAACACGGCGTCGCCCTTGGTGGAGCCCAGGTACTTGGGCAGGTTCAGGGGCGCGTGCATGTCGTAGGTCAGGCGAATCTGACCGCGCATGGGCAGGATGACGTCGTCCTTCTTCACTTCCACCCAAATGGAGCGCAGCGAGTGCTTCAGGTGCAGCGCCTCGTCGGGATGGGCCTCCACGTATCGCTTCAGCTCCTCCAGGGGCACGAAGCCCTCGGCGCGCAGGGCCGTCGGGTTCAGGCGATGCTCGTTCAGCCACGCGGCCTTCTCGGTGGGGCTCAGCATGGCCCACAACTCGGGCAGCGAGTCCTCGGTCAGCACCGTCAGCTTGGTGCGCGTGCCGCCCGCGCCGTCGGAAATCTGGTCGGTGCGGTAGGGGCCCACCCAGATCTCGGCCTCGTCGGAGCGCAGCTCGCGCCCGTCGGGGTTGGAATCGGTCGTGGGCGAGATGATCCAGGCCTTGATGGAATCCAAGTCCTCGATCCAGCCGTTCCACGTGCTGCCGCGATCCTGCTTCTCCATGGTGCCGGGCTCGCCGTCCACCTGGGAGGGCACATAAGTGCCCGACAGCAGCTTCGGGTCGTCCTTGTAGGGCAGCACATCCAGAAGCACCGTGCGCACGTAGTTCTTCGCGATGGCCTCCGAAGCGCCCAGGTTCTCGGCCTGGGAACGGTAGGAGTAGTTCGTGCCCTCGGGCACGCCCACCGGGCCGTTGATGGCCTGGGTGTACAGCGTGGCCAGCTGCGAGGAGGAGTACTTCGACTGCGACTGGGTGGAGTTCGAGATGAAGCCCGCCGCCTCCAGCTGCAGCGACAGCATCATCTGGTTGGTGTTGCCGTCCAGATTCGAGTCGCGGGTATCCAACACGAAGGAGGTCTTGTTGTTGGACTGCTGCGTGGGAATGTAGGGGTCGTAGTTGCCCGGCTTGTTGGCATAGCCCGTGGCGCTCATCAAATCGGAGCTGATGGCGGTGTTGGCGTCCTGGCGAATGGGCATCATCAGCTCGATGACCACGGCCTGGCCCATCTGCAGGGTGCCGCGGGTGTTGCCGCCCAAGGCCGACGTGAAGCGCCAGTCCATGAACTTGCGGTTGTAGCCCGAACCCACGCTGCCCAGCTTGTCGGCCACGGTAAGGCTGCCGCCCACCCACGGCTGCGACAGCGACACGTTCGGCTTGGACACGATGCTCGTGGTGGCGAACGACGCGTCCTGGTTCTCGATATGGTAGGTCCACAGCGGGGTTGCGGTGTCGATGTTGCTGGCCAGCTCGTCGTAGATGGTCTCGTAGATGATGTTGCCATCGGAATCCAGCAGCTCCGTCATCTTCGGGTTGCCGTTCTCGTCTTTCACGATGTTACCCTCGTCGTCCAGCACCTCGGTCATGATGGGCACATCGTGGGACTTCGCCTGCGAGGTGTAGCCCAGGTTCAGAGGGCAGCTCGTGCTCGTCGTCTGGTCGTAGGGCACGTATTTGAACTTGTTGTTGTCCAGCATGCCGGCGGCGCCGAAGCCCTCCACGAAGGGCAGCACCAGCGACAGGTCGGGGTTCGAGCAGAAGTCGGCGCGGCCGTTCACGATACCGAGCGACTTCAGCTGATCGGAACTGAGATTCGTGAGCGTAATCTTGTAGCGCATCATGCGCGACGCCTCGGGGTCGATGGCCGGACGGCCCGTCACCCAGGTGTAGCTCTCCGTGGCGTTGCCGTTGAAGTAGGCCTGCTCCATATCGATCTTCAGCGTGGGATACTCGGCAGCGCGGTAGAAGCCCACGCGGTCGCGCTCGGCGCCGGCGTACTTCGTGTCGTCGTAGCGCACCCAGGCCGACACGAAGTGGTTCAGATGCGCTTCCTTGGAAACCGTGGCCTCACCCGAGCCGCCCGCGCTGGCGTCGCCGTCGCGCGCGGCGTTCAAAGCCCGCACGATGGGGGTCTCATCCCCCATCAGCGGCAGGGCCACCGTGGAGATGACGAAGTCTTCCAGCACGTAGGTGTGGCACAGCACGCCCGCCGCGTTGTCGTACAGCGACGAGGGCATCTGCGACTTCGTCTGGATGAGGTTCTTCTTGCCCGACGTGTCCTTGATGGGATTGCCGTTGGTGTCGGTCTGCCACGACCAGCCCACGTTCAGGCGCTCGGGATCGAAGTCGTCGGCCTCCTGCTTGCCCTCGGTACCGGCGATCACCTGGCCAGCGGCGTTGGTCTTGGTGGGAATGGCGTCCACATCCAGGCGGAACTTGCGGGGCACCGGCGTCTCGCGGGCCGCCGTCTCGTCCATGATGGCGTCCCAGCCGGTAGCGCCCTCGGGCACCGCCTTCACCACCCAGCGAATCTGGCGGATGTCCACGCCTCGATCGGTGTACTCGGTGGTATCGATGAGGGTGTTCTCCTTGGCGCTGACGGCATAGCCCGCCGGGTCGCCCAGAATCACCCAGGTGCCCTCGGCGTTGTCGGCGGTGTTGTAGTCGTTGGCGTCGTCCTCGCCGAAGAAGTAGTCGCGGTCGGCGTCGGTGCCGGGGAACGCGTAGTTCTCGCGGTCGTTGTAGGCAGCGCCGTTCTGCTCGCCGAACACCGACTTGTGGCGGTCGGCCGCCTCGGTGGAGGGATTGATGATGCGGGCCAGCACGAACACGCGCAGCTTCGACTCGATCTCGGCCGCCTCGTTCAGGGGCTTCACATTCACGTCCTTGTAGGACGGGCGCTCCTTGAACTTGGCCACCAAGGTGGTGTCCTTGTAGATGATGCCCGCGCCGTCGTCGGAGATCTCGCGGTTGATCCACGCCTTCCAGTCGCCGGCTTCCGCCAGGTCGCTGTTGCCGTTGGCCTGGGCGATGTCGGTGACCAACTCGTCCTTCAGAATGTTGCCGTCCTTGTCGAAGGTGCGGCGGTACCACCCGGCGAATTGGTAACCCTCATCGGGCACGGCCTTGGCGCCGCCCAAGCGGTCGATAGCGCGCTGGTTGCTCGTCTCGAACACCGACAGCGCCTTGTCATCGGCCAGCGACTTGCTCAGCGTCACCGAGCCGTGAGCCGGGCCGGCGTACTTGTCGTCAGTGGTCTTGTCGATATACTCGGCCATATAGGTAACGGTGTAGGTGATCTCGGCGAAATGGGCCACGTACACCGTGGAGGTGTAGTTGCCGTCGTCGTCTTTGTTCAAGCTGGCAAGAACGTTGTCGACGCTGAGCACGCCGTTGCCGTCGTCGTCGATGTCGTAGTCGACCAGCTCTTCCTCAGTGCCGCCGCCTTCCACGGACACCTTCTTGTACCAGCCCAGGAACATGTAGTCGCGAGCGGGCTTGGCCACGCAGCCGGTAATGCCGTCGCCCGTCTCCACCGGCAGCTCCTGGTTCACGCGCACGGTCAGCTCGCCCGGGCTGGACGACGTGCCACCCACGGTGGTCAGGTCGTAGTTCACCTGGAATTTGCGGCCGCTCAGCACCGGCGGGTCCACCGGGTCGGTGCCCTCGGAGCCGTCGCCGGCACCGTCGGAGCCGCCCTCCGAGCCCTCGCCCGCACCCTCGCCGGCCTCGTCATCGGCCAGGGCCGCCGCATCCGAGGCGCCCAAAGCCGCAGCCGTCAGGGGCAGGGCGGTATCGTCGTTGTACAGCGCTGCCATGGCCGCGGGCGTGAGCACCCGGGCCGCCGGCTCGTGACCGCCGAAGGCCGCGGGCTCGGCGCTGGCCGCCGCCGCGGTGTCGGCCGCCACGCCGCTGCCGGCCTCCAAGGCCGTGGCCGCCTCGGCGGCCGCAACGGCAGCCGTAGTCGCGCCGCCCGGCGTCTGGGTGCCCGACGGCGGCGCATCGGGAATGATGTTGCCGTACTTGTCGATGGCCACCTGCTTGGTCTCCCACTCGGCGCCGGGCACCTCCCAGATGCCCGTGCGCACGGCGGCCACATAGGGCAGCGTGCGCACCACGGGCTGCTTGGCATCGGCCAGCGGCGCATCGTAGGACAGAGCGTCGGAGGTGCCGTAGTAGGGCACCTGCCAATCCACGATGAAGCTGTTCACCGCGGCGCCCGTGTTAATGGCCTGGGTGATGACGAAGCGGTTGTCGCCGCCCTGGTGCGAGTCGTCGGCCAGGTTGATGTCGAAGTCCTGATCGGTGATCAGGTTGCGCTGGATGAACGTGTCGCCACGCACCGAGGCACTCGGCTTCAGCACGCGGAAGTAGCCCGACCGGTCGTAGGAATAGCTGTCGGTCAGGTCGCCGTCCTTGTCGTAGTCGGCGGCGGGAATCTCCTCGCCGGTGGTGGTGTCGATGCTGGCGGCCTTATCGGACACCATGCGCACGAAGCCGTTGTAGCGGCTCCAGCGGATGAAGCGCTCCATGTACTGGGGTTGGAAGTCGAACACGCCCTCGGCCGCATCCGATTCGGGCGTGCCGCCGGAACCGCGGCTGCGCGTGGGCTTCACCGCCGCATCACCGGCCTTGTGCAGCACGGTCACGCCGTCGTCGGCCAGCACGTCGTTCTGGAAGATATGGGTCCAACCGGCGCCATTGAAGCCCTTAGTGTTATCCAGCCACGACATGGTGGTGTCGTGCAGCGTGGTGTACACCGTGGAGTTGCCGCCGTCCCAGCAGCGCAACTCGTTCAGGCGGTCGCGGTAGGTGCTGCCCATGTCGTCCAGGGCGTCGGTGCCGTCGCCCAAATTGTCGATGCGCGTGCGCACCTTCAGGGTGACCACGTCGTTCACGCCCAGGTATCCGTCGGGATGCACGCCGTCGAAGAAGGCGTCGTACAGGGTGTCGTACTCCAGGAACTCCTCGTCGGTGGCATCGTCGGGCGGCGCCAGCTCGAACACCACGGTCTCGCCCTCGTGGGACAAGGCCTTCACCGGCGGGTTCTCGGGCGCCACATCGGTGGGATCGTCCAAGTCGGGCTTGGCGTAGTTGGCCCCGCCTGCCGACACCGTGTAGTCGTCGGAAGTGTAGTCGGGCTGGTGGATGATGCGCACCGTCCAACCGGCGTCGATCAGCTGCTTCGGCGTGAAGGTCTCGGTTACCGTGCGGTTGCCCTGGGTGCGCAGACGGTGCGTCCACTCCACCACGAACTGGCTGTCGGTGCCGTCCTGGTCGCCCAGGTACATCTCGTAGTTTTTATCGGTCACCTCGGCCGGCGAGTTCATCAGGGTCTTGCCCGCGTAGAACGTCACTTCCTTGGGCAGATCCAGGGCGAACACCAGCTTGGCGTGCTTGATGGCGCCCGAGCTCTGGGTGCCGTTGTTCATGTTCGAGAAGCGCGCCGTGTACCACAGGGTGTCGCCGTACTCGAAGGACTTCGCGTTGTTGTAGCTGGTGCCGCCGAAGTTGATGGCGTTGTCGTTCTGCAGCCAGTAGTAGCGGTTGTTGCGCGCGCCGGTGGAGCTGTTGGCGATGGACTGGTCCCAGTAGGCGCCGGTGCCCGTGGCCGGCGCGGTCTTGCCGTCGGCGCCGGTGCCCGCGGCCACCCAGTACTCGGTCTTCACCGTGGGATAGGCCACGCGCAGCTTCAGGCCGTTCATAATGCCCGTGTCCTCGCGGGTGTCGGGCACGCCGACCGTCTTGTTGCCGTTCTCGTCGCGCTTGGTGCGGGCGAACGTTTCGGTGTGGCGCACCGTGTCGTTGCCGTTCAGGCCGCGGGTGGCATCACCCAACAGGGCGAAGTTCTTGCGGAAGCGGTAGTCCTCCACGATGATGCCCGCGTTGCTGGTGCCCGGCGTAATGGAGTCCAGGCCGTTCTGGCCCTCGTTGTAGCGCTTTGTGAAGCCCGGCAGCCAGTTGATGGCCGGCTCGCCGTTGCGCGTGTAGTTGCCGTCGTTGATGGCATGGCGCGGCATCACGCCGGGAGTGGCCGTCTGGTAGCCGTTGTTGTTGGCATCGTAGTAGTCGGCGTTGGTGAAGTGAATCCAGTTGCCGTAGCGATCGTTGATGCGATAGGTAGCCAGGCGCGCGTCCAGACGCGTGTCGTCCCACTGGCAACCGCGCAGGCGGTACTGGGCCAAGTTGCCCATCTGGTAGGGGTTGCCGGAAATGTCGGAGTCGGCCAGGAACTGGTAACCGTCCACCTTCGAGGTCACGTAGGTGCGGATGTTCTCGTAGCTGCGGATAACCTCGCCGCGGCTCACCTCGTCGGCGTCCTGGCGGGCCGGCCCCACCGTGATGATGTTGAACTTGAAGGTGTCGGTGTAGTAGGGGCGCAGACGCTGCTCGCGGTTGCGGCTGCCGTTGGCGGTGGCCTCCACGCTGATCTGATCGGGCGCGGATGCATTGTAAGCCTGCGCGGTCTCGCTCGTCAGGTCCACATCGCCACGAGCCTCGAAGCGCAACACGAAGCGATACTGCTCGTTGGCCGGATTCTCCTCGTCGGCCACCTTCTCGTAGGTCACCGTGGCCTTGAAGTCCTTCCAGGCGTCGTTGCGATCGTTGCCGTTGGCCAGCAGGCCCTGGGTGTTGCGGTTCGCGTCGTAGGCCTCGTTCAGGCGCCAGTCGGTGGTGGCGAACACCTGGGGCACATCGGGTATGCAGTTATAGGGCGTGCCGTCGGCGCGTTGGGGCGCGATGCCTTCGGGCAGCACCACCGTCACCACGGGCAGGGCCACATCGCCCATCTGGCCGCCGTCCACGGAATAGGTGTGGTACAGGCGCTCCCAGCGACCACCGTAGTTGTAGTAGTCGCCCTCGGGATGGTCGGCCTGCTGGTTGTAGGCCAGGCGGTTCCACCAGTAGCGGTTCTCCACGTGCACGTTCAGCTGACGGGAATCGGCCTCGCTTTCCATGTAGTAGTCGGTGGCGGGACCCGTCACGCCGTTGGTGCCGATGGTAGACCAGGTGCGCACCACGGGCTTGCGCACGCGAGCGCGCGTGCCCGTCTGGACGTAGTAGGCTGGCGTGCCCTCCACGCCCGAGGTCTTGTAGGCCTTGTCCCACTGCACGCCCGTCGTGTCCATCATGCGCGTGCCGGCCGGCATTTTTTCCAGCGACACGGTGTTGTTCTGCACCGTGCGGCCGTTCACGGCGGGCATGTTGGGCGAGCCGTAGGCGCGGTCGTAGGCGGAATCCATGTTGGCATAGCTGTTGGCGTACCAATAGCGGGCGTTCCACACGTAGTCCATGCCGAAGGGCTGGCAGTTGTTCAGGTCGCCGTCGCCCTTGTTGGTGTCGGCCTCCCAGGCGGCGCGGCCCTCGAAATGATCGATGTCGAACAGCTGATAGTAGGCGCTCGCCTTCGAGGGCACGCCCTTGGTGGCGGTGTCCTTGTTCTCGGTCACATCGCGGGTGTCCACCGGGCGCGTGAGCACGCGGTCGTACCAGTAGCCCGAGTTGTTCGTGCTGAAGATGTGCGAGGCGATGTTCACGTTGATCTTATAGCCCGCGTTGCCGCCATAGCTGTCGGGGTCGGCGGTGTTGGCGGCCTGGTTGTCGATGTCGCGGCCGAACCACTTGCCCAAAGGCTGGGTCACGGTGATGCGCAGCACCCAGGGCTGCGAGCTTTCCACGTAATCGGTGCCGCGCGGGCCGGCGTCGGCAGAGGCTACGGCTTCGTAGGACGAGGCGGCCGGATCACCGGACACGTCAGGAGACGAGGAGCTCTTCAACGCCAGGCCGTTGCGGTAGTCGGCCGGGTTCTGCGAAGAACTGGGCGCATCGTAGCCGGCATAGTCGCCCCAGGGCGTCTGCACCACTTCCACCTTCACCTTGTCGGCGGAAATGGCGGCGTAGTTCTCGCTCGTATAAGGCGAGCTGCTGTAGCCGGTGGGGCCGTTCACGCCGCTGAGCACCTGGGCGCTCACAATGGGGTTGCCGTCATCGTCCAGCTTGGGCTCGGCGCCGCGCGGGAAGATGTAGGTGAACTCGATGCCGTCCAGGTTGCGGTCGCCATAGTTCAAAGCCTGCAGGCGGGCGGTGTAGTCCTGGTTGTACTGCAGGGACACGTCGTACTGGCCCCACAGCACGCCGCGGTGATCGCGCACGGTGCCGCGGTTGGCCCAGTACTCGTACCACCACTCGTGGGCGTCGCGGCCCGACAGGTACTGGCGCTGCGCCTCGTAGGCAGGCGTGCCGTCGGGGTTGCTGCCGGCGGCCATGTTACTGTCAGCAATGGGAATCATCTCGGAGGCCGTGGCCAGCCATGCCTTCTGCAGGTGCACGCGAGTCTGCGACCACACGATGGGCGTAGTGGACCCCCACTTGGTGGGCAGCGCGGTGGCCACACCCTCGTCGTCGGTGTAGGTGCGCAGCTCGCCGCGCGTGCGCGGCCAGGTGACCAGCTCGTTGTAGTCGCGATCGTAGGCGCTGTCGTCGCAATCGGAATTCCAACCCGAGCTGTAGCCGTTGATCAGCTTCACGTACCGGGGCAGATCGTTGGCGATAAGCTCCGCCGCGCCGCTGGGACGCAGGGGCGTATAGCGCGTCCACTGCACGTAGTTCGCCGTACGCACATCGCTGTCCAGATAGGTGCCGCGGTGGCCATCGGCGCCGTACAGGCTGTTGGGCCGCGTGTACCAGCCGTTCTCGCCGGCGTTCTGGTTCGTCGTCTCGCCGGGAATGAAGGTGAGCGACCCGTCGAACATCTCCCACCGATCGGAGTTCTTCACACGCGCGGCGGTGAAGCCCGACTCGTGCATCAGCGAGTCCATATCCATCAGCGCCGAGCCGTTGTTCACATAGGCCGCGCCGATGCCGGGACGCGAGGCGGTGTAGCCGCCGCCCGACAGCGGGTTCACGTAGATGCGGCCCGTGTAGTTGCTCCAGCCCGCGTACTCGTCGGCATAGGTGTGCCAGTACTCGCCCACGCGCGGGAAGTACACCGGCTCGGAGCCCTTCGTGCCCGACCACGCCTTCGACGTGTCGCCGTACACCTGGGGCAGGCCGTCCACGGCCGCGGTCACGTCGAACCACAGCTCGATGGTGTCGCCCACCTCCACGCACACGGTGCCGTGGTTGGCCAAGTCGACCGGCGATACCTCGGCACGCCAATCGGGCACAATGGAGCCGGGGCGGTCGCCGTCGTAGGCCGGGTCCACCACCCACTCGATGCGGAACAGGGCGAAGCGGGTCTCCTTGGCCGCCGACACCGGGTTCATATCGTTGAAGGGCTTGCCCGAGGCCCCGCGGTTGGCGGTGTAGCCCTTGGGCGTCATGTTGTAGTCCATGGCACCGCCGATGTCAGAAGCCAGCTCGGGGGCGTCGGCCTCGGACACGCGGGTCACCTTCATCTTCATGCCGTTGGTGCGCGCATCCAGCACATCCTCGCCGAACACGTTCTTCCAGCGGATGTTCTTCTGCAAGCGATCGGCCAGATAGTCGGCCGTGATCTCGTCGCCGTCGGCCGTCTTCAGGTAATCCAGCGGAATGCGCTCGTAGAACACCGGGTTGTACAGCTCGCCTTCCACGTCCATGCCCGTGTTCGTGCCACGCCGCGTGTTCCACAGCACGTCTTTGTACCAGAACTGCTCGCCGGGAATGTAGCCGGTTTTCTGAGCGGCGTTCCAGGTGGTGGCAGCCGTGCCGGTCACTTGCGCCTCAGTCTGGAACACCTGGTTCTGGAAGCGGATGACGGGCGTACGACGGAACACCGTAAAGCTGGTGGCCGTGTGGGAATCGGCCTTGGTTTTCAGCACCGAGGCATTATCGTCGGTGCTGTAGTGGCTGCGGGCCGGGGTCAGCAGCACGCCGTCGGCACCCGAAGCGCCTTCCTTGTAGAAGTCCAGCTGGGTCTTCTCGGTGTGACGGTGGGTATAGCCCACATCCACGTAGTGGTTCGACGCCACCCACGACTCGGTCAGCTCGCCGTTGACGCGGTTGTTCTGGTAGCGCGCCACGCCCACCAGGGCCACATCGTCCAGGGCATAGGGCGTCGTCTTGCCGTAGGAATCCAGCGCCGCATTATCGCGGGTCACGGGCACATCGTAGTACGTCCAGCGCACGGCCGTGATGAAGCGGAACTTGTTCGAGTTCGCGAAATAGCCCTCCTCGGACACCTTCACGTGACGCGGGTCGCTCTCGTCGGTCTCGGCCGCCTTGGTCAGGGCATCCAGCTCGTCGATGGTAATCCAGTCGGCGGCCAGCTTGTCGTAGTACTCGATGAAGATCTTCGGGCGCGCACCGCGGTCGGCATCGGTCTCGGTGTCCACCGACTCGTGCACCGTGGCGTTGGTGATGGTGGGCTTCTTGGGCGTCTCCGGCACGTCGGGTGCCTCGGTGTCACCACCCTCATCGGGCACCTCGGGCTCCTCGGTGTCACCACCGGGCTCGCCCATCTCGTATTTGGCCACGAAGATGGTGTCGGCATACAGGCCGTCGGCCGTCTTGTTCAGGCGCGGGGCCGCCAGCTCGGGCGTCAGCACCTCGGCATCGAAGCCCTCGGCCTCGCGCTCCTCCTTGGTGAAGGTGATGGCGGTGTCGTGGGCCTCCTGCTCCTCGGTGTACAGCAGGTTGCCGTCCTCGTCGCGCTTCTGCACGTTGTTGCCGTCCGCGTCGGTCTTCGGCACCTCCTCGTACATCAGCTCGCCGTTCTCGTCGCGCATTTCCTCCACCACCGTCTCGGTGATGGGGTTGCCGTCCTCGTCGTAGGTCTGATGTCCGTCGGCGTCCAGCACGGGCTTCTGCACCTCGTGGGTCATCACTTTCTGCTCGGTATCCCACACGGGCACCTGCTTGGTGGTATAGGTGCGCTTGAACCAGCCCATGAATCGCGGCACCTCGGTGTCGGTGGCCGACAGCGTGGTGGTGGCCGCAGCACCGGTGAGCCCCTCGGTACCGAGTGCCTGGATGTCCTGGTTCTTCTCGTTATCTACCCGGCCGCCGTCGGCCTCGTAGGTAACGGTGTAGGTTACCTGCGGGTCGGCCTTGAACTTCGCCACGAAGGCGGTGTTCGCGTACAGGCCCTTATCGTCGGTGTTCAGAAGCGGCGTCAGCTTGTCGGGGCTCAGCTGGGCCTCGGCACCCTCCACCGGCGTATCCTTGAAAGTGACCTCGTCCTTCATAATCACATTGCCATCGTCGTCGCGCAGCTCGTTGCCGTCGTCATCAGTGGCAGGCACCTGGGTGACGATGGTCTCGCGCTTGAACCATCCGGCGAAGGTGTAGCCGGTATCGGGCGTGGCCAGCGAACCGGTGGCACCGGCCGCCGACAGAGCCTGCAGGGTGTTCGACGGAATGTCCACCGAGCCGTGGTCGTCGGCCTCGTAGGTAATGGTGTAGGTGTTGTCGGCCGCGGGCACGAACTTCGCCACGAAGGTGGTGTCGGCGTAGGCCAGGGTCACCGCGCGGGTTGCGTTCTCGCTGCCAGCGCCCTCACCCTCGGCACCTTCGCCTTCGCCCTCGCTGCCGCCGCCTTCGCCGCCAGCGCCTTCGCCGCCCTCGCCCTCGTCGGCCAGCTTGGTCACGGCCAGGTTCGCCGCAGCCACATCGGCGCTCAGAGTGGCGCCGACGGCCAGCTTGCGCTCGGTCACCGTGCCGTCCTCGGCCGTCTCGCGCACGTACCAGCCGTCAAACACATAACCGGGCTGGGCCGTGGCGGTGGCGCCGGTCACGCCCTTGGCGCTGAGAGCCATCAGGTCGGCGTTCTTGGCCACATCCACCGTGCCGCCCGTGGCAGCCGTATAGATGACGCTGTAGGTGGCGTCGGTGTTGGCCTTGAACTTCGCCACGAAGGTGACGTCCAGATACAGGCCGTCCTCATCGGTGGGCAGAATCTGGGCCAGGGCCGTGGCGTCCAACTGGGCCGTGCTGCCCACCGGCGTGTCCACCGGCGTGCCCAGGGGGCCCTCCTCGCGCAGGAACCAGCCCACGAAGCTGTAGCCCTCATCGGGCATAGCCTCGCCGCCCACCAGGCCATCGGTGGTGGAGCACAGCATCTTCGGCGTGGTCAGCGTGGCGGCCGGGCCCTCGATAACCTCGATGCCGCCCGTCGCGCCATCGCCCTCGGTCGGCGCGGCGCGGAAGGTGCGCACCTGACCGTTGTCGGCCGCCGTATAGGTGATGCGGAAGGTGCGCTGGCTCTTGTCCTTGAACTTCGCTACGAAGGTGGTGTTCGTGTACAGGCCGTCGGCGTTCTTCACCACGTAGGGAGCGGCCACCTCGGGAGCGAGCACCGCATGCTCGTCGTCCACCAGGGTGTCCACGTCCTTGCCCTCGTCGTCCATGGTGCGCACGTACCAGCCGTCGAAGATGAAGCCCTCGTTGGGCAGCGCCTCCGAGCCGGTAATGCCCGCGGTGCCCAGCACCTGGATGCCGCCGTCAGACTCGTTGGACACCTTGCCGTTGGCGTCGGCCTGGTAGGTGATGCCGTACACCTGGGTGGTGCTCGGCTTGAACTTCGCCACGAACACGGTGTCGGCGTACAGGGTGTCGGCGCCGGCGGCATCGGAGCCGCCATCGTCGGCCGCCACGGTGTTCAGGTTCGCCACGGTGTCCTGATCGCTTAAGGCATTGGGGATATTCTCCAGCTTCTGCTCGGTCACCGTGCCGTCCTCGGCGGTCTTCTGCACGTACCAGCCATCGAACGCCCAGCCGGGCAGCACCCAAGCCGTGGCACCCGTCACCTTGTCGGTGGCCGTGGCGTCCATCTCGGCGTTGGTGATCTCGGTCTTGCGCTCGTCGTCCACCGTGAAGTAGCCGCCCTCATCGATGCGATAGGTAATGGTGTAGCGGGGCTTGTCCACCTCGTCTTTGCCGTCATCCAAATCGCCGTCGCCCTCCACCGAGCCGCCGCCCGAGCCCACCGAGGCCACCACGTTGGACAACGTGGCATCATGTTTCGTCAGATGATCGGTGGAAGGCGGCATGTCGGCCGGGTAGCGCAGGTTCACGCGCTTGCCGTCGGTATCGCGCAGAATGTCGTAGCTGCCCGGCGACCCCGTGGCCAGCTTCGGCGTGTCGGTCAGCTCGAAGCCCTGGCGGCCCGTATCGTCGGTCAGGCGCACCGTCACCGTCATGTCGGCGGTGTGGTAGGTGGGGTTGTTCAGGTTGTGCACGGTCAGCTGAGCCGTGTCGCCGTCGGAACGCGGTCGTCCCGTCAGCAGCGTGGAGGGATCGAGGCCCGTGAAGTTGAAGGAGATCTGCGGGTCGTCGTAGTGGTTGTCGTTGGCGCGCGTGTAATCGCCCAGGTGATTGTAGAAGCGCGTATAGTTGTACACGCGGCTGCCGAACTGGTTGCGGTTGATCATGAACTGGTCAGCCGGATCGGCCGGGCGAATGGTGTACAGCGTGCGCTCGTGGGCCGTGGTATAGCCGTTCACCCAGCGGCCGCCCATGTCGTTGGAGTAGGCCCACACGTTGTGGTCGGCGTCGCCGCCGCCGGGCACCGTGTACTGCAGATAGCCGTGCATAGGCGCCGACACGGCGAACCAATCGGCCAGCACCGTGGAGCCGCGATGGGGCAGCGTGTCGGCCGTGCCGTTGGCGGCGGTGTTCTCACTCGTCAGGTAGTCCTCGGTCTCCAGCTCACCGGTCATCTGGGTGATCACGCGAATGGTTACGTACTCGCCCGGATCGAAGGTGCGCTGCTCCTTGGGCGTCAGCTCGCCCTTATCGTCCCACTTGTTCTCGCCCACGCGGAACAGCAGCACGCGATTCTCGTCGTAGGCCTCCACGGTGTTGCCGGCACCGTCGGTCACGTTAGACAGGTCGGTCTGCTGGGGCGCCTCGCGCAGCTGGCTGCGGTCCAGGTTGCCGATCATGGCCACCACCGGGTGATCGGTGGTGTTGTCGGCCACCCAGTTACCGTCGCCGCCCTTCTTCTTCGACACTTCCCAGCCCACGATGCGCTGGCCCTTCTGCACGCGGAACATGGCGTCCACGTGCTCCAACGCCAGGTCGTTGTCGGACCCGGCCGCCGTCGACTTGTTGCCCACGCGCAGGGTATATTCCACGTAGTCGCCCGGGTACAGGGCGCCGTCGGGAATGCCCCAGTCCTTGGCTGTGGAATCGGTGCTGTAGGACACCGGCGCGCCGATGTCGGTGTCGGAATTATCGTAGCCGAACACGGTGGCGGCGTTCCCGTTCACCGTAACGGCCTTGCCGCGCACCATGGAGGTTTCCATCTGAGCCAGGCGATGACGCAAGGTGTTGCCCGCCGTGGGGTCGTGGCGCAGGCCGCTCACGTAGGCGCTGCTGTTCAGCGGCGCGCGGTTCGGGTCCTTCGACTGCACGTCGGTAATGGCCAGGTTCTCGTTCCAGGTGTAGGGCGAATAGGCCATGCCCGTCTTGTTGCCCGTGGGCGTGGCGTACTCGTTCCAGTTGCCGGCCGCCAGATCGGTGGCCGTGGTGGCCGTGGCCGACACGAAGTCTTCCAGGGTGCGGTCGGCGTACACGCCGTCGTAGGCAAAAGCGTAGTTGTAGGCGTTGCCGCGCACACCGGTGGGGTCGCCCGACAGGAACTGGTTGGAGTCCAGCATGGTGTCCTGGCGGCGGCGGTTCGCGTTGGGCGAATCGTACTCGATGGACAACGTGGAAATGCGCGTGTTCACATAGGTGCGGTTCACCGTGGCGATGTCGGCGGCGAAGCCGGGAATCAGGTTGGTGGCCGACACAGCCGTGTAGGTGGAGGGGCGAATGCCCTCAGCCCCATCGGTGGCGGCGAACAGGCGGAACTGCTCGCGCAGATAGGCCTCGATGTCGATGGAGTAGCAGCCGGCATAGGTGCCATCGGTCAGGCGGTCCTTCGACACGATGCCGCGGTCCTTCAGCTGCTGCCAGGTAAGGTAGTCGCCCGGATGCAGGCCGTTCTGGATGAGCCACGCCTTCTTGTCGGCGTCGTAGATCAGCTTGATCTGCACCGAGCCGTAGGTGAAGGTGAACGACTTCACACGCAGCCAGTCGGTGTTGTCGTCGGCGGTCAGCACCGGCTTGTTCCCCGCACCCAAAACCGGGTTACCCTCGGCATCCACCTGGGCTTTCTTAGTCCATTCAGGCGTATCGGGCAGAAGCTCGGAGGGAATGTACACCTTCTGCATGCGGAAGTTCGCGTTGGTGGTAGCCGTCAGCGTGGCATGGTTGATATGCGAGGCGCGCAGACGGTTCTCCTGGTTGGTGGGCGTACCGTCGGCGTAGTTCTGGAAGCGGGCCTCGAACGAGCTGGACGCCGGCGTAAGGTTGTCGCCCGCCGCGAAGTAGGGCATGTTGCCCACGCTGGAGTTGTCGTGCTCGCGCTGCAAGCTGAAGTGGTAGCCGAAGGGAATGAGGTAGCCCATCAGGTAGGCCGAATCGGTGTCCACGTACTGGCTGTTGTAGCTGGCATTGCCGTTCAGCGTGCCGAACCACTGGCCGTTCGGGTCGGGGGTGAGACTGTCGGGATTGCCGAAGCCGTGGCCCGTACCCTCGGCCACGTCACTCTTGTAGCGGCGGGTGAACACGCGGGAATAGTTCGTGGAATCGTCCAGCGTGGTGGCCTTCTGGTTCAGGAAGGTGTAGGGGCGGCCGTACACCTGCACGTCGATGTCACCGAAGTTCTTGTTGTACTCGGCGCCGCGATGGCGGCCCACCTCCTGAGCGTAGTCGCCCTCGCCGCCGAAGTTGCGCATCACGATGTCGTAGCTGACCACGAACTCGTTCTCGCTCAACGACAGCGTGGCCACCGGGTCGCCCGCATTCAGGGCGTTCTGAATCTGGATGGCCTTATCCTCGTTCGGGCGCTCGAAGTACACGTAGGCGTGCTTCCCCGACGCCAGGTTCATGGCATCGCGCTTGATGACGGCATAGCGCTCGGTGGTGCTGCCGTCAGCGGCATATTTGCGCAGGCGGAATTTAATGTAGGACACGCGGCTGAACACATCGTCGCCGCCCTTGTTCACCAGGCACAGGCCCGTAGATAAGAAGCCGTAGTATTCCAGATCGGGGTCGGGCTGGCACACCGGCATATCGTCGCGCAGCACGATCTCATCCGAGAAGCTCACCTTGCCGTTCCAGTTGTTCCAATCCCAGCTGCCGTAGCGGCGCTGCAGCGAAACCGAGTAGTACTGGTCGCTGGCGAACTTGATCTCGGTGTAACCGTTGAAGCCGGCGATGCCGTCGCGGCCGTTCTCCCAACCGCCCAAATGTCCCTTGCGGGTGTAGGCGCCCGTCTCGATCACGTTGGCACGGGCCGACGTGCGCAGATGGCGCATCTTGTTGGGCTGATGGGAGTGGCCGTTGTAGCCCGTCGGCACGTAGTCCTGATACGAGAACACCGAGCGGAAGGCGTTGCCGGCGTTGCGCAGGCCGTCGTCGTAGCGCACCACGGCCTTGTGCCCCGTGCGCTCGGCGCCGTTGCCCGTGTCGCCGCCCAAGGTCATGCGCACCTCGGTGGTGGAGTACACCTCCGACTTCACCTGGTAGAAGCGGCCCGTCACCTCGAAAGCATCGTTGTTCAGCGTGTTGTACTGGAACCAAGTGCCGAAGTCGGTCTGGCGGGCATGGGCCTTGGTGGCATCGGTGTACTGGGGCTGGTTGATGGCCACGCGGTAGACAATCTGCGTCACCCGGTCGGCCAGCGCCGGGTCTCCCCCGTTCTCGTACCCCGTAAAGGGATCTTTGTAGAAGTTCTTCTCGTCGGCGGAGAAATCGGCCACGTGCTTGCCGGAGCCGTCCTTCGCCAGCAGGTTTAGACGCAGGTACTTCTTGTCATCGGTGCCCGTGGCCACCGAGTTCAGACCCGCGGCATCCAGGGCGGCCTTGTCCACCGTGAAGCTGGAACCATCGCCGTACTTCACCGTGATGGAGCGCATGTAGGGCAGCGCCTGGGCGCGCACGCGCACGTAATAGGCGTCGAAGGCGTTGTGGTCCAGGTTCTGGATGAACTCCACTTCGGCCGCGGAGTTGTAGGTGCGCCCGTCGATGGTGTGGTAGCGATTGGTGTACAGATCGTCGGCGGGGTCGTTGTAGTACTGGGCCCACCGCTGCTCGTAGTGGCAGTCGCTCTCGATGTCGATGCCGTTGTTCTGGCGCAGATCCAAGGTGTAGGAGCCCAGGGCCTTGTAGCCGATTTCCAGATGGTTGTCACGCTCGGTGCCTCCCCAGCCCCAATAGGAGTTGTAGTAGTTGTGGTTGGCATCGGTGGTGTACACCCACTGCTCGAAGCGATCACCGGTGATGTTGCCCATGTTGTTGTAGCCCACACGGGTATTGGCGTCGAAGTACATCTTTGACATCAGCACCTCGGCGTTGTCGTGACGCGTGGTGCGGTAGTAGTAGCCGTCATCGCGCAGGGCGTGCTCGCGGATGTTGTTCAGATACACCGTGGTGGTACCGTCCAGCACCGTGTAGTGAGTGCCCAAAGCGCGGTCGCTGTAGCCCTCGAAGCCCACGGTTTGAGCCCCCGAGGCCACGCCGCTGTACTTCATGTCGCGCCAGTCGTACAGCGTCAGGTTCTTCAGGTTGTCGATGCCCAGGTAGATGAGGTTTTCCTCGGTGAGCACGAAGTTGCCGTCGTCGCCCACGGGGAAGAAGTCGGGGCCGGAAGCCGTGGGATGGGTGGCCGGCGGCTGGATCATCACTGGATTGCCGTTCTCGTCCAGCACCGGGTTGCCGTCCTCGTCCTTTTCCTCCACCTTGGGCGGCAGCGCGGCCGTCAGGCGGTCGATGGCCTTATCCGATTTCTTGAAGCCCACCAGCTCGTCGTTCAGGTACACGGGCCACAACGTGGCCTTCAGGCTGGTAGCCGTATCGGCATCGCGGGCGCCGTACAGCTGCAGCCGGCCCACGTTCTCCCACTGGGCCAGGTAGGCTGCGGCGATGGTGATCTTGGTGGTGTGGAAGCCCGTCCAAGCCGAGCCCGTGGGCGTCACGCTGTCGGGCCCCTGCACGATACCCGTCTCGTAGCCCAGGCCCAGGTTCAGCGACACGTCGGCGCCGTCGATGTAGGACACCGCATCGGTGTTCCACAGCTGGGCCCACACGGTGAAGTCGCGGTCGTAGGGCACGGCCATGGTTTCGGCCGACCCGTCGGAGTTATTGGTGTTCGGATAACTGCCCGTGCCCAGATCGACGTACTTCTCGTGCACGCGAATGTCCAGGTAGGGACGCGGGGTGTTCAGCGAAGCCGTGCGCGAGCTCACATCCTGGCCGTAGCGGCCGGTGTTGCCGGGCGACGCGGGAATGGCGCCCGTCTGGGCCGCCGTCATGGTGGCGTTCAGCAGCACGGTGTTGTTGTAGTTGTTCCACCAGTCCGACTTGCCGCGGAACTGGGCCTTCAGCACCTTGCCCTCGTAGGACGGATCGATGGTGTCGTATTCCACCACCACCTTGCGCAGATACTTCTCCTTGGAAGTGGCGAACACGCCGGCGGTCACATCGAAGATGAAGGGGTCGCCGTCGGCCGCCTGGTAGGTGCGCAGGTTCTTCAGCAGATCGTCCAGCGTGATGACAATCGGATCTTCCACCGCACCCGTTACCGGGCTCTGGAAGTAGAACTTGATCTCCTTCAGGGCGCTGGTGCCAGCGGCGGCGCCGTGGCGCTGCAGGCCGAGCTCCAGCAAGTCGGCGCCCAAGGTGAAGGTACGCGTCTTGAAACCGAAGTTGCCCGGGCTGGGTGCCGTGGCATCCAGCTTGTTGCTCACCTGGGCCAAATCGTAGGTGATGCGGTTCGTGTCGGAGCGGGAATCGGTGGCGTTTCTCGCCTCGAAGTTATAGCCCACGCCGTCGGCGTAGTGAGCCACCTGCACCGGGGTGCCTGTCACATCGTTGGCGCTCACGGGACGCTCGGCCGCTGGCTTGAAGGCCGTTCCACTCGTGGACCAGTCGAACCAGCCAATATAGTTGCGCACCGTGTAGTTCCGCGTGATGGTGTTCGTGCCATCGGGCCTGTTGTAGCGATTGTCCAAGGGGCCGAACACGCCATTGCCGCGCGTGTAGCGATACTGGTACATGTTGTCGGCAGGCTCGTTGTGCAATCCGTAGCGATCGCTCCACGACCAGGGGCCGTAATCGTTCATCCAACTACCATGGGTCTCCATCATGCCGTACACATAGGCCACCAGCGTGCGATCGCCCGTCACGTAGCCGTTGAACAGCGTATAGCGCAGACGCACCGTCTTGGCCGAAGCCACGGCGTTGCCGTCGGGATCGGTGCCGTGCAGGGGCAGGTGCAGAACGCCATCGACATCGATGAAGGGCACCAAATCGTCCATGGTGAAGCGATGGCGCGTCACGCCGTCGGCCTCTATGATGTCGATGCCCTCGATATCGCCCGAGGTGTGATGCCAGGCATTGGGCGTCGCCGGGTCGTCGGCCGACGACTGGCTAAAGCCTCCGATAACCAGATCGGTGCCCATAAAGCCGTCCACATCGCGGTAGGGGCTCTGAGCCACATTGGATGCAGACTGCTCGTTCACCGACAGGTCGTAGTACACATTTGAAGCCGAGCTTTCCGCATCGTTGGTCAGGGTGTAGCGGAACCAGGCCTTCTCGTGGTCGGGGTTCTCGCCCCAGCGGTACGGCGTAGGAGTGGCCGATTGATAGGGATACTGATGGGCGCTTGCCGCCTTGAACGTCTCCTGCACGCCGGAGTTGTAGTTGGCGCCGTCCTTCGACCAGCCCGCCGTCACCGTGATGGCGGGGTTGATGGTGGTGGCGCTCAGCGTGGCCTTATTCTCGTGCTTCTTGTCCTTCGAGTTCGTCGCCGTCTGGTCGCCCTCGTGACGAGTGACGAGGGTGCCCTTCACCGTCACGTTGGTCAGCTCGGACGGAGCGCCGTACAACAGCACATAGGCGTCCTCGGCCGGCTTGGCGGCGGCCGTCACACTGGCCTCGAAGCGGTCGAAGTCCACCTCCACGCGCTGGAAGTACTCATCGTTCCACAGGCTGGCGGGCAGCATCACCGAGCCCACGGTGTCGGCGCCGTACTGAGCGGCCTCGGCCGAGCCGGCCTTCACGCGATAGCGCTCCAAGTCAGCCGCCGTCAGCACCACCGGCGCCGCAACGTCCAAGGCGTACAGGCGCACCTCGGTCACCTGGGCCACATCGAACAGACGCGGGCCCAGCACCACTTTCTCGGTTTGGAAACCGCGCTTCTCCACCACGGCGTTGCCCGCGCTGTCGGTAGTGCTCACGCGGTTCACGGGCACATCGCCCACCGTGAAGGTACCCGGCTGCAGGATAGAGGTGGAATTGTTGTTCAAGCGGAAGAAATAACCCGAGCGCTTCACCAGCAGGGGCGCGGTCTGGGTGCCGCCGTTGCCCGAGAACATGCTCGACTTACCGCGATCGAAGGCATAGGCGTCCACCACGGGGTTGCCGTTCTGGGGCAGCAGGATGGCCTGGCAAGGCGAGCCGGGCACCGTGGCGCCGGTCAGGTCGGTGCCCACGGAATGCACTTCCATGCCCTCGTCCCCGTACTGCGATTCCAGCATGCCCGTCACCGTCAGCTTGCTGGCCAGCCAGGTGGTAGTGCCGTAGATGCGCACCAGCGCGCCCGAACCTGCCGGCGAGCCGGCGGCCACGTTGTTCTTGAAATAGTCGAACTTCACCTCGATGGTGCTGAAGTAGTTCTTGCCCCACATATCCGGCGTCAGCACCGCGTTGCCGTCGGCATCCAGCAACGATGCCACGTTCTTGATGCTGTAGGTCTGCGGCGCATCGTTGGCATCCAGGGCGGTCACGATAATCTCGGTCACCGTGCCCGTGGCCGGGTCAGCATCGGTGCGCTTGGTGTTGTCGAACAGCGCCTTGGAAAGGGTCACCTGCGAGGTCTCGAAGCCGCGACGCACGCCCGGATCGGTGTCGGTGGCGCCGTAGCGCTCCAGGGGCATCTCGCTGGTGATGAAATGACCCGGCTGCAGCGGCGTGGGGCTGCTGTTGCCCAGATGGAAGGCGAAGCCCGACGTGGGGGCGCCCAAAGCCGAAGCGCGTCCCTGGTTCCAGCTGCCGTAGGTGCAGCTGCCGCCGGGCGTGCCCGTGAAGCCGGCGGCGTACACCACGGGCTTGGCCGGGTTCACGTTCAGCGACGCATGGGACTTGCTGGACAGCTGGGTGCTCACACCGTCATAGGCGGTGGAGAACGTGCCTTCCACCTTGTACGTGCCCGTGTAAGTGGTGTGGCCCAGCAGCGCCACGAAGCAACCGCCGTTCGGAGCCGGGGCGCTCACGGCGCCGTCGAAGATGTCGAAGTCGATGGACACCGAGCGCGCATAGGCCGCGCCCAGGCGGCTGCGCAGGGCATCCTGGGGAATGACGATGCTGCCGGCCGGCACGTTCACGCCGTGGGCCTCGGGGGCGGCCACCGCATAGCGCTGCAAGTCGGCCAGCGTGAACGTCTGCTTGGCGTTCTCGGGGTAATAGGTGCCCGGCGACGAGGCGCTGCCCGAGGGGTTCGGGTCGATGTAGTTCACCGTGACGCTCTTGATATCGGAGTTGTCCAGCAGGTCCTTCGACAGCACGATGTACTTTGTCTCGTAGCCGCGCAGCATGTAGCGGTTGTTCGCCGCGTCCTTCTTCTTGTCCACATAGGGAATGGCCGTGGTGGTGAAGGTGCCCGGCTCCAACCGCGAGGTGGAGGTGTTCGAAAGATGGAACGCGAAGCCCGAGCGAATCTGGCCCATGGGGGCGTCCACCACGCCGTCGCGGGCGCCCCAGGTGATGGTGCCGTCGTCGCGGCGGTCGTAGGGGTAGGCATCCACCCGCGGGGCCACGGCGCTCTCGGGCAGCAGGTTTGCCGAGGAGGCGTCGGAGGTGTACTTCGCCGTGGAGTAGTAGCCGCCCTGGTCGCCGATGGGCACCACCCACTGCTTGCGGCCGAAATCGGTCTTAATAGTATTAGTAAAGCGGCCGCCCGAGCCGTCGGAGGCCGGGGCGCGCATAATGCCCGAAATGGTGATATCCAGGGGCAGCGTGCTGTTCTTCGCCAGCTCCTTGGCCAGCGGGAAGCGCATGTTGCCCGTCCACACGAAACCGGTGGAGCCGGTCACCGTGCTGTTGCGGGGCTTGGCCTTCACGCCCTGGGCCTCCAGCAAGCTGGCGATGCCGTCGGCCGAGGTGACGCCGCCCACCCGATAAATGTCGTAATCGGCGTCGTTCGGGTCGGGGCCCACCAACACCGGGGCCGTGCTCAAGTTCACCCAGCTGGTGGGCGCGGTGGCCGAGGCGGCCGAGCGCACCTCGAACTGCACGCCGTTGGCCGTGTAGGGCTTGCCGTCGGCATCGGTACCCTGCAGGAAGATGTAATCGTCCAGGTCGTTCAGAATCTCCCGCTCGGTGCCGTCGGGCAGCTTCAGCACCTGCTTCACGCGCTTCATGCGGAACTCGATGTTCACCAGCTCGTAGTTGCTGGGCATGTCGTCGTTGATAACGGCGCCGTAGGGCAAGGTGAGGTCGTTGCCCGACACCGGCATGTTGCCCGTGGCCTTAATGTCCTGGATGCGGTACTTCGACAGATAGCCCAAGCGATCGCGCGCATCGGAGCGGCCGTCGCGGTAGGTGCTCGACAAGCGGTCGAAGGCGGTCTTGGTGTGCTGCAGGCCGTTTTTCGCCTCGGAGAACGAGTCGCTGTTGGAAAGCGTCTTCGACCACGAGTAGTCCTCGTCGTAATGGGCTTTCTTGCCGAAGTAGGCCACCGAGTTGGTGTCCAGCGAAACATTGGGATACACCTTCACGCCGTTCATGGTGAAGGGGGTGAAGTTGTTGGTGTAGGGCAACGCCAGCAGGAACACGCGGTTGTTGGGTGCGTTGGGGTTGCCATCGGTTTTGGGCACCAGGGTGCCGCCCTGGTCGCGGGTGACCACGAAGGTAATCTGGGCATCCATGCCGCCGGTCTGATAGCTGATAGGCCGCATGAGCGGGTTGCCGCTGTTATCGGTCAGCGCCATGAAGGTGTCGATGTTCGAGAACTTGTCCAGGTCAAGCTCGTCCCAGATGACGTCGTCCAAGGCCGTTACATCGTAGATGAGCACACCGCCCTCGTTCGGCTTGCCCTGTAGGCGGTAGGGTTTGCCAGTTTTGTCGTCGATGGCGCCGGGGTTTTCCTGATGAACGGAGGGCACCGCACGGCCGTCTTCCGTCCAGGCCATAATCTCCTCGGGCCGCATGCCACCGCCGCCGTAGCTCTCGCCGGTCATGCGGAAGGTGTAGCCCAAGTCGTCGATGACGGTATCGGCATCGGCCGACAGGTTCTTGGTCTCGATGCGGTACACCATGTAGTTGTACTTGTCCCACATGGCCGGCGACCACTTGTTGGTCACCGTGGTGGTCCATTCAAGGTTCGTCTTGATGAAGGTGATGGTACGGGCCTGGGTGGCGCCGTCATCCATGTTGCCGGGCTCCACGTCCTTGCGGCACGCATACTCGGTGGACATGTCGTTGTACACGTAGTTCGAGCCGCCCACCTGCACCGAGGCGCCGGTGTTCTCGGGAATCTCACCGATGAACTTCACCTGGAACTCGGGGCGCTTGAAGTTCAGGCCCATCTCGCCGCGGCCGTTGGAGCCACGGTAGCTCAGCGTGAAGGTGCCGGTGAAGCCGTCGGGATAGTAGGCGCTGTTGTTCCAGTTCTGGGCCGTGATGCGACGGTTGCGGTCGTCGACGATGTCCCACTCCTTGAAGATGTTGGAGTCGGGCACCAGCACCAGGCGCATCGAGTTGTAGTTGCCCACCGGCCCGTTCACGGGATTGCTCATGTACTGGCGGCGGATTTCCTCGTAGGTGTAGGCCGACATGATGGCGCCGGTGGCCTGCTCCTTATATAAGTAGGGAATGGTCACCTTGAACGAGGTCTTCTGCAGCATGCTGCCCACCCAGCCCTGCTGGAAGCCGAAGGTCATGTTCAGGTTCATGCGGGTGAGGTCGGTGGACTTCACCAGATAGGCCAGCTCGCCCTTCGATGTGTCGGCACCGGGCACCAGCTCGTTTTCCGACAGCAGCAGCGGATGGGGGTTGATGACGCTGTCGGGCGACACATTCGAGCGCGGTGTGGCGTACAGCGGCATGGCGGCAAACAGGCGCGCCTCGGGCGCGAGGGCGGCGGCATCGTCGGCTGCGGCATCCTGCGCGGCATCGGCATCGGCATCGGTGCCGTCGGCATCGTCGCCATCAGCGTCCTCGTCGCCGTCACCCTCGCCGTCACCATCATCATCGGAGTCGGAGCCGTTAGGCTCGGCGGGCGTGGCGGGGGCCGCACTCCCACTCACGGGAATGAAGCGGCTCTTCAGATTCACCACGTTGGCGTGGTACACGCTGGCGCCCTCTTCCTGGGCCAGGGCCTGCAGGCGCAAATCGGCACGTACCTCGGCGTAGGTCACCGGTGCTTCGGGGTTTTCCTCGGTGGGGCCGGCCTCCACCACCAGCGCGCCCTCGTCGTAGGGCACCGCCACATACAGCTTGCGAGTGCTGCCCGGTTTGATAACGCCCTCATCGCCCTCGCAGCGCACACTGATGGTGCCGTCGGGCACCACGGTGTAGCTGAGCGGAGCCAAATCCAGCGCCTCCAGCGTGGCAGGGTCAGCCGGGTCCAGGGAGGCCACCTGCTCGTCGGAAAGGTCGGTCACATCCAGCACCACAGCGCCGCCCATGCCGGGCACGCCGACGAACTCGTGGTCGGCCAAGGTATTCACATCGGTGATCACCGCGCCCTCGTCGTCCTGGTTGACCACCCAGCCCTCGGGAGCCTCTTCGCCGTCGGTGGCCACGCGGTAGGCAGCCAGCTCGGACAGCGGCACGCCGCCCTTGTCCTGCCAGTCGGCGGGCCACGCGGCCGTCAGCATGAACGAAGTGGCCGGCTCAGAATCGGCAGGCACCGTGAAGGCCGCCAGGGTCTTGTTCCAGCCGCGGCCGCGGCCGTCCATCTGGGGCATCTGGGGCGTGCCCACGGTGCGGGCATCCAACGTGGCGCCGGTGGCCCCGGCGCTGTTCGCCACGGTGATAGATCCGATGGCGCTGCGCAGCACGCGGGCCGTGGACACCTTCGGTTTACCGGTGGCCGGGTTAACCGCCGCCGTCGTATAGCTGTGGAACTCGTAGCCGAAGCGCACGGCCGCCGAGGCGCCCTCGGGCACCGAGCCTGCGAATCCCAGCGAGAACGACGGAGCCAGGGCATCGGCCGCCAGCTGCAGGTTGCCGTCGGCTCCCTCGTAGCGCAGCACCACGTGACCGCTCACGCCCGCCTGCAAATCTTCTTGGCTCATCCGGCGATAGGCGCCGGCATGCTCCTGCCACACCGACCACTGGGCCGGCACATCGTCGGCGAACAACGCCACGCGGGGCGCCTTCTGCTGGGCCTCGTCGTCGGGCAGGTTCGCCAGCGCGCGCTCGATGAGGGCGGCGGCATCGTCGGCGGTATCCGGGTCGTCGGCCTCCAGCTGGGCTAAGGCCGTCTGGGCGCGCCATTCCTCTTCCGAAAGCGTGCCCTCCACCGCGTCGCCCACCGCGTACAGGTAGGGCAGCTCCAAGGTCAGCACCACGGGGTCGTTCGCGTCGGTGCCGCCGATATGGCCGCCGGCCAGGGTAAGGCCCAGGTTGCCCAGATCGTAGCGCACGCGCAGCTTGCGATCCTGCAGCTGGTAGCCCACCGTGCTGTTCAGGGGCGCACCCCATGCCACCAGCGCCGGGCTGATGCGGGAGGCGATGTCGTCGGGATCGGAGAAGTCCTCGGCCGCGCCGGGCAGCACCTGGTCGGCGGAGGTCAGGCCCTCGGGCGCCAAGCCCGAAAGGTCGCTGGAGGCCAGCTGCTTGCGAGCGGCATCCCAGGGCGAGGCGGCCGCCTCGTCGGCCGTATCGGCCGCGTCGGACGAGGGATCATCGGCCGCGTTCGCAGTATCGGCGTCGTCGCCGGTAGGCTCAGGCGACTCGCCGGCCTCGCCGTACAGGGCACGCTCGCCCAAGGGCAGCGGCGCGCTGGGGGACGCGGGGGCCGCCTGGGCATCGGTGATCAACGGGCTGAGGCTGGTGGTGTCGAACATGGTAACGGCCAGCAGCACCGCCATAACGGCGGACACCACCCGCACCCAGCGCTTCGTGCGGAACGAGGGCAGCACAGCCGTCGTCTCGGATCCGGAGGCGGCAGGTGTCATAGGCCCTGACACCCCCCCCCCGTGAGCGATTTTCCTCGATGGCCAACGTATGATCGGTCGTCCGTTTATCCATGGTTGATCCCCAGATTCAATCCTTCGTTTATGCTTCGTCGAGCCCCCGTGCACCGGCTTTCGCGCGTGTCATTCCCCACCTTTTTCGCAGGTGGGCACACGAAAATACGGCATAGGTGCCCAATCCTGTTCATTTTAGAACGATTAAGGGCCAACTTCAACAAAACGGTTTCAGTTCATCAACCGTTCCATGGCGACAAAAATAAGGGTTTGACCAGGTAAAATATCGGTATTAGATGAAAATTTGACCAAAAAATGCAAAGTTGACACTTTGTTGACAAAAGAAAAAGGACACGAAATCGTGCCCTTTTCCCTGATCGTTAAGGTAATTAATGGAACCCGCGATGCCGCGGTCCAATGCCCTACGGACGCGTACCCGTCACATCCTCGGCCTCGGCCGCCTCAGCCTCGTCGACCATCGCGCGGGCCGTCTCGTGCAGCACGAACTCGGCCACGCCGCCCTCGGCCTCAAGCACCTCGCGCACATCGTCGACCAGTTCCTCGTCGCCTAAGCCCAGCACCACGTTGTCGGCGCGGTCGGCCGCCTCCTCGCCGGCCGTCTGGCGCACCACTTCGTCCAGCGACGCCGACACGTAGGAGATGCCCTGACGCTCGGCGGCCTTCGCCTGCATGAACAGGAACAAGAAGCCCACCACGCCGGCCAGAAGCGAGGCCGACAAGATGCCGATCTTCGCATCGGCTACCAGCACCGCATCGGGGAAGGCCAGATTCGCCACGAAGATGGCCATGGTGAAGCCCACGCCGCCCAAGATGCCCGCGCCCAGCATGTGCACCCAGTTCACATGATCGGGCAGGCTGGCAATTCTGAGTTTCACCGTCAGGAAGCTGAACAGCATGATGCCGATGGGCTTGCCCAGAAGCAGGCCGAAGAACACACCGAAGAACACCGGGCTGGACACCATGGCCAGCACGTCGCCGCCCAAGAAGCTCACGTCGGCGTTGGTCAGCGCGAACAGGGGCAGCACGGCGAAGTACACCCACGGGTACAGCATATGCTCCAGGCGCGTGGCCGGGGGCACCACCTGGCGCGCCACGCTGGACAGGCGCGTCACCGTGAACATGTAGCCCTTCTGCAGCACCACGGGCTCGGTTTCCACATAGGCATCGCGGGCCTCGCGCACCCGATCGCCCGACCAGGTCATGAACTTCTGCAGGTCGACCCGCGAGCCGGTGGGAATGGTGAAGGCCAGAAGCACGCCGGCGATGGTGGAGTGCACGCCCGACATGAACACCGCGAACCATAACAGGCAGCCGATGAGCATATAGGGGGCCAGCGAGTACACATGGGCCCGGTTCAGCAGCACCAGCACCACCAGAATGACCGCCGCCACGGCCAGCCACATAAGCGAGGGGCTCTGACCGTAGAAGATGGCGATGACCAGGATGGCGATGATGTCATCGGCCACAGCCAGCGTGGACAAAAACACGCGCACGCCGTTGGGCACGCGGTTGCCGAGCAGCGCCATAATGCCCAAGGCAAAGGCGATGTCGGTGGCCGTGGGCACGCCCCAACCATGGGAGGTCTCGGGATTGCCCGCGTTGAACAGCGAGTAGATGACGATGGGGGCCAGCACGCCGCCGACGGCCGCGATGATGGGCAGCGCCGCCTGGCGGATGTTCGTTAACTCGCCCACGGTCATCTCGTACTTGATTTCCAAGCCCACCAGAAGGAAGAACACGGCCATGAAGATGTCGTTGATGATGTGGGCCAGCGACATCTCGCCGATAAAGCCGCCTACGCCCACCACCACGTGGGTATGCCAGAATTCCTCGAAGGGCTCGAAGGCCGGGGAGTTCGCGACGATGAGCGCCACGATGGCCGCCGCCAGCATGATGCCGGCCGCTTTCGTGGACGAACTGGTGAACTGAACCACCTTCAGCCAGCGGCGCTGATGGCCCTGCACTTCATCGATGAAGATATGATGGGGATCGGGATTCTTCGCTGTGGGCTGCATGCCTGCTTCCTCGCTTCTCTACGCTCGTGCCTCTTCTTCGCTTAGATAAAAAACCGTTATCTTGCAGCGCTAAATTACCCAATGAATATTAGCAGAATTGCGTTATGCTTGTTTCTCATGTTGATGAGTGGACATGCACGCTACATTAAACTGGTTCCGGGAAACCGGCCGTGCCGTAGCCTGCGGCCGCACCCATTGGCATGTTGTTGTAAGTCCCGAGTTAAAGAGGTGGAAATCATGACGATCACCGTGTCCGGACGCAAAATGCCCGTCACCGACGCCCTTCGTCAATACGCCGAGGAGAAGGTGGGCAACGCCATCAAGGCCGTGGACGCCGACACCGTTTCCACGGAAGTTGTCCTGTATACCGAGAAGAACCCGGCCAACCCGCTGCCGGCCATCTGCGAGGTGACCGTGCGCATCAAGGGTCACATCGTGCGCGTGGAGGAAAGCGAAGAGGACATGTACGCCGCCATCGACGTGGCCGCCGCCAAGGTCGCCCGTCAGCTGCGCAAGTACAAGACCCGCGTGCTGGACAAGAAGGTGCGCGCCACCGAGCGCATCGTCGATTTCGCCCATGAGGATGCCCGTCCCGAGAGCGACCTCGATCTGGATCGTCTGATGGACGAACTGGCTGATGACGAGATCGTGCGCCGCAAGGAGACCGAGTTCACGCCCATGACCGAAGAAGAGGCGCTCATCCAGATCGACCTTCTGGGTCACGACTTTTTCGCGTACACTGATCGCGACACCAACCTGGTGCACATCCTGTACCGCCGCGAGGACGGCGGCTACGGTCTGCTCACGCAAAAGGAGGATTAGTTCATGGCCACTATCGACACCATCGCCGGCGTTCTCGAGAGCAACCTCGACATCGACCCCGCCACCGTCACCCCCGAGGCGACCTTCGAGTCGCTCGGCATCGACTCCCTGGACATGGTGGAGCTCATCTGCGATCTGGAGGAGGCCTGCGAGGTCGACTTCGGCGAGCCCGAGGGCCTCGTCACCGTGGGCGATCTGGTTGCCTACATCGACTCCCTGTAAGTCGCCCGCCGTATAACGGCACCTGCAAAGGCCCCGCAACTCCGGTTGCGGGGCCTTTTTTCTTCCAGAGCTGGCGGGCGGCCTGAAGCGGCATCCTCCGTAGGGCAAGGGCTCTGCCCTTGCCGCCCTCTGGCCGCGGGGCTTTTCCTTACCCAGGCCGCCCGCCTCTCATGCCCGCAAATCGCCGATGGCGTACAGGGTGCCGAAGGCCACGGCAACGCCATCGGGGCCGGCGGCGGTGCGAGCGGCGGCGAAGGCATCGGCCGGGCTCGCGCACGCTTGCACCGGCACGGCATCGGCGCGATCTGCGTTGGCGAGTTCCGCGCGTATGCATGCGGCCAGCTCGGCGGCGGGAAGGGACCGCGGGTTCGCCGGTGCGTACACGTGGAAACTGGCAGCCCAGGGGGCGACAGCGCGCACCATGGCCGGATAGTCCTTATCGGCCAGCACACCCAAGGCGAAGTGCACGGTGCCCCGCCC
The DNA here is from genome assembly GCF_035989245.1 of Adlercreutzia wanghongyangiae. NCBI lineage: Bacteria > Bacillati > Actinomycetota > Coriobacteriia > Eggerthellales > Eggerthellaceae > Adlercreutzia > Adlercreutzia wanghongyangiae. Next base: position 69,073 of record NZ_JAYMFF010000011.1, read on the forward strand.
CGGGGCCCCAAGCAGATCGGCAAGCGAGTCGGCCAGGGCCTCGGCACCCTGGGGGTTGTGCCCCCCGTCCACGATGGCAAGAGGCGACGTTCCCACCACTTCGAAGCGCCCGGGCCACCGAGCCGTGGCGATGCCGACGGCTTCAGCGTCGTCCGAGATATCCCACCCGCGCTCGCGCAGCACACGTGCCACCTCCAAAGCGAGTGCCGCGTTATAGGGCTGATAGCTGCCCAAAAGCTGCGTCTCGAAGGCACGCCCCCGGTAGGCGAACCGACGCCGGAGGGGCACGGCGGGACCGTCTCCCCCTTCGCCCGGCTCAGCACCACGAACGCCCTCGCCTTCGACCTCGCCGGCCCCCCGCTCGGCCCCCAGCACCAGCGGCTCCACCGCAAGCTGCGCGAAGTCGGGCACCGTAAGCGCGCACCCCTGCGCCTCGGCGGCAGCGCGCACCACGGCCATGGCCTCGGGCTCCTGGGGCCAGCTGACCACCGGCGCACCCGCCTTCACGATGCCGGCCTTCTCCCCCCCCACCGCGGCCAGGGTATCGCCCAGAAGATCGGTGTGATCGAGCCCGATGCGGCAGACAACGCTCGCCTCGGGCGCATCGATGACGTTCGTGGCGTCCAGCCGGCCCCCGAGACCCACCTCCAGCACCACGATGTCGCACGCGCTGGCACGGAAGTGCTCGAAGGCCACGGCGGCCATCAGCTCGAACTCGGTGGGATGGTCGCCCGACGCCGCCTCCACGGCCTCGGCATGGGGCCGCACGATCTCCACCGCGCGCGCCAGCTCATCGGCGGTAATGTTCGCGCCGTTCACCCGGATGCGCTCCTCGAAGCAGAACACGAAAGGGCTCGTGAACAGCCCCACGCGAAAGCCCGCAGCTTGCAGCATGCCAGCCAAATACGCGCAGGTCGACCCCTTCCCGTTGGTGCCCGCCACATGCACGAAGCGCAGGCTGTCCTGAGGGCGTCCCATGCGCTCCAGCAAGTCGACCATACGGTCGAGCCCCAGACGCGACGCCTGCCAACGCGGTGTGTTAATCCACGCCACCGGATCGAATACCATGCCGTGCTCCTTTCCCTCGCCCGCACACCCGCAAGCTGCTCCCATCGTGCGTCGACCACGCGCGTGCGGCCGCCGACAGCCCGGTCGCGAACCCGCAGACGCAGCTCCTCGCGCCGCAGCTCCCGATCGCATTGCCGCGAGCGCAGGGCCGCAAGCCCGCACGCCGCCGCATCGCGCCCCCCGCCCGCATTACCACAGACGCAGGGGTCATAGGTCTGCATACCACCACGCCGTCACCGGAGACGGCGAGCCACAAGTAAGTGACAGATGATGCCACGAAAAACCTTAGCGCACGGCTCATTCTATACTGGGTGGGCAGAGAAGGGCGCCGAGAGGAGGAACCGATGGCAACCGTTTACGAGCTGAACCGCCCCCACCCCCTGGACGCGCCCAGCACGAGCGACGCGCCCCGGCCGCCACTCGTGAAGGTCATCACGTCCCACGAGTTCAGCCAGCTGCCCAACATCTCCCAAGAGGGGCGCAGCGGCCTTGCGGCCCTGGAGCCGGCGGAGATGAACTTCGTGGAGCTGTACCCCGCCTTCCTCATCGGGTCGTTCGCCGTGCCCGACAAGTCCGACCCCACAGACGACCCCGACCGGCTTTCCTTCTACCTGGACGCCGACCGGCTCATCTTCATCGACGACGGTGCGGTGACCACCGACCTCCTGCAGAAGGTGGCCGCAAGCGGCATCCTCACCAAGGGCACCACCTCGCATTGCCTGTACGCCCTCATGAAGGCGCTCATCGCCGACGACTTCACCTGGTTTTCCGTGATGGAGGATTCCATGGAGGCCGTGGAGGAGGCCATGCTCGACCACAGCGAGGCCGTCTCGTCGCAGACCATCATGAACTACCGGCGCGCCGCCATGCGCATGGGCTCGTACTACCAGCAGATCGCGGTGATGGCCGACCTCATCGCCGACAACGAGAACAAGGTGATGAGCCGGGAGGAGGCCCGCGCCTTCAGCCACATCGCGGCCCACGCGAACCACCTGGCGAACCGCGCCGAGACCCTGCGCGAGTACAGCCTGCAGCTGCGCGAGCTGCACCAGACGCAGATCGACCTGAAGCAGAACTCCACCATGCAGATTCTCACCATCGTCACCGTGATGTTCGCGCCGCTGACGCTGGTCACCGGCTGGTTCGGCATGAACCTCACCGTGCTGCCCGGGCTCGACTGGCCCTATATGGCGGTCACCATCATCACGCTTGCCCTGATCATGATCGTGGTGATGGTGCTGTTCTTCAAGCGGAAGAGATGGCTTTAAACCTCGCCGCGCAAACGCAACTGCGTCACAGACCCGCCGCCGCACTCACACCCCCGTCGCCCGTCCGCAGCAACAGCTTGCAAGCAACAAGGCCCGGGCAAATGTGGCTGGTCGAAAATCCGCCTCGATTTCCCGATTTCCACCGTTTTTCCCTTCCCAAACATGGAAATCCGGAAATCGCGCCCTATTTTTCGTCCAAAAAGGTGGAGAACCGGAAATCGAGGCGGATTTTCGCACAAGAAATCGCGCGTCCTCAGCCACGCAGCAGTTCGCCCAGGGTGGTGAAGTCGTTCTCTAGGGCCTCGCGCTTGCTGCCGTCGTACAGCGCGGCGGCCGGATGGAAGATGGGGAACACCTTGAAGCGACCGGCCCGTTGCAGCGTGCCGTGCAGGCGGGTGATGCCCACGTCGGTCTTCAGGATGAACTTTGTGGCGAAGTTGCCCAGCGTGACGATGAACTCCGGATCGATGGTGCGCGTCTGCTCGCGCAGAAACGGCGTGCAGGCCTGGATTTCCTCGGGACGCGGGTCGCGGTTCGAAGGCGGCCGGCACTTCAGCACGTTGGCGATGAACACCTCGTCGCGCGTGAGGCCCGCAATGGCCAGAAGCTCGTTCAGATACTTGCCCGCGGCCCCCACGAAGGGCTCGCCTTGGGCGTCCTCGTTCTTACCCGGCGCCTCCCCCACGATGAGCACCCGCGCGTTGGGGTCGCCCACGCCGAATACCGTCTGCGTACGCCCGTCGCACAGCGGGCACTGCCGGCACGCGGCCACCTGCGCCCGCAGCTCGTCGAGGGGGATGTGGGGTCTTTCCATCCTGAGTCCTTCCTTCTTTTCCTTCCGCTTTCCCAAACGGGCCGTAAGCCGGCCCCGATCAGGGGGCCGTCATCGTTTGGCGGCAAGGGCAGAGCCCTTGCCCTACGCGGGGGCCAGCCTCCGCAAGAGCGCCCTCCGCCGAGCGACGTTGCCCCGCCGTCGGCCGGCACCCTTCGCCAGTGCCAACGCTAAATATAAATTCGAGGCATCCGAGAGCAGCCGAACCCAATGGCCACTTCGTGCTGGATGGTGCCCAGCGTTTCGGCCATCTGGTCGATGGTGACCGCCGCCTCGCCCTGCTCGCCCACGATAACCACCTCGTCGCCGATCTGCGGGTCGAAGTCGTGGCGCTGGCGCAGGTTCACCTCGAACATGCACTGGTCCATGCAGATGTTGCCCACCTGGTGGAAGCGGCGGCCGGCCAGCAGCACATCGGTACGGCCCGAAAGCCCGCGACGCAGACCGTCGGCATAGCCGATGGGCAGCGTGCACACCTTCACCGCACCGGGGCTGCGGTAGTGCAACCCGTAGCTGACGCCCTCGCCCACCGGCACCGTCTTCACCTCGGAGATGCGGGCCTTCACGGCCATGGCCGGCTTCAGGTCGATCAGCGGGTAGGCCTCGGGGCACGGGTAGAAGCCGTACAGCGCGATGCCGAGGCGCACCATGTCCAGCTGCACCTCGGGATAGCGAATGGCCGCCGCCGAGTTCGCCGCGTGCACGATGCCGGGATTGATGCCGGCCGCCCGCAGCGCGTTCACCGCCTCGGCGAAGCGCTTCACCTGGCGGTCGAAGTCGATGGTGCCAGGGCAGTCGGCCGTAGCGAAATGGGTGAACGTGCCCTGCATGTCCAGCGCCCGGTGGAACGATATCTGTCGCACGAATTCCACCACTTCGTCCCAACGCACGCCGATACGGTTCATGCCCGTGTTCACCTTCAGGTGGAATGGCGCCATCAGACCGAAGGCATCGGCGGCCTCGGCGTAGCGGATGGCGAACTCGGCCGTGTACACGCTGGGCATGATCTTGTAGGCCAGAAGCAGCGGAATAGCGCTGGCGGGCGGCTCGCCCAGGATGAGCACCGGCGCGTTCACATAGGCCTCGCGCAGGGCGATGGCCTCGTCAACCGTGGCTACGCCCAGATATTCCGCCCCCGAGTTCAGGGCCGTTTTGGCCACCTGCACGGCACCGTGGCCGTAGGCGTCGGCCTTCACCACGGCCATCAGCCGGCAGCCCGGCTGCAGGCCGCGCTTCACGGTGGAGGCGTTGTGGCGGATGGCGTTCAGATCGATTTCCACCCACGACCAGCGGCGGTCCACCTCGGGAATGCGCGCGAGCTTTTCGGGGTCGAACTGCGGAGCCGCACCGGCAGGGGTGCCGGCTTCGGCGAACTGCAGAATGCTGGGAGAGGCCATGCGGCTGGCACCGGCACGCTGAGACGGGCCGCCAACCGACGCCGGCGCCCAGCCGGTCGCCAGGGATGCATCGCGCTTGCGAGCCGTGAAGGGCGTGTCGTCGTAGCGGGAGCTGCGCATCGCATCGCCCGCCGACACGAAATTCGGGTCGCGATGCGAGAAACCCGTGAAGCCGTTGGGGAGTTCTGCCATGAAACGCCACCTCGAAATTCGCACTTAACGCCTACATCATCAGGCTCTAGTATAGCGCTTGTTGACCCCGTCGATGCGGGCGAGGCCGCCATCTTCACGGCATAGGGCGTGACGGCACGACAAGGGCCGGGCGCTTTGTCGCGCGTCCCGAACTTTACCCGAGCTCGCCTCGGGCCGCAGCGGCGGCAAGCTTCTTCGAAAGATCCTTCTGCGTGTCGTGGCCTTCGCCGGCCATCATCTTCACGGCGTGCGGCAACGCCTCCACGATGCCCTCCCAGTTCTCGGTGGCCGCCTTGGTGGACCCGGGCAGGTTGATGATGAGCGTATGCCCGCGCTGAGCGCAGATGGCGCGCGACAGCATGGCGTAGGGGGTGATGGCCAGGCTGTGCACGCGCATGGCCTCGGCGATGCCGGGCACCTCGCGATCGGCCACGTCGCGGGTGGCCTCGGGCGTCACGTCGCGCAGCGAAAGCCCGCTGCCGCCGCAGGTGAGCACCACATCGGCATCGGTGTGGTCGCACGCGTCGATAAGCGCACCGGCAATAAAGGGGCGCTCGTCCATTTCCACGACGCGGCGGATGCACTCCCAACCCTGCTCGGCGATGAGCTCTTCCAGCTTCTGACCAGCTTCGTCGGTTTCCAGCGTGCGCGTGTCGGAGCAGGTGATGATAGCGAACTTGATGGTCATGATTCTCCTTACAGGCAAACTTCCTCGGGCACATCCAGCAGAATGCAGTCTACCACGCTTCCGGCAGGCTGGGGCTCGGTGCCGTCGGGCATGACGGCCATGCAGTTGGTCTTCTGGATGGGGCCGAATAGCCCCGAGCTCTGGTTCTTGGCCGGCGTCACCTCGTAGGTGCCGTCGGATGCGCGGGTAAGGTTCGCGCGCAGGAAGATACGACGTGGATCGCGGTTCTTCTCGTCGGCAGTGAGGCGAGCGCGCACCACGGGATGATCCATGAACGTGTAGCCCTGCATGGTGCGCAACGCCGGGCGAATGAGCATCTGGAAGCCCACGTAAGCCGCCGCTGGGTTACCCGGCAATCCAAACACCGGCGTGCCATTCACGATGCCGAAGGTCTGGGCTTTGCCGGGGCGCATGCTCACCGTGGTCATCATCAGCTCGCCCAGCTCGGCTACGACGGGCTTGATGAAGTCGTAGTCACCGTTGGCGGCACCGCCGGTGGTCACGACGAAATCGTAATCGCGAGCCGCCGCGGCCACGGCGTCGCGCAGCGCCTCGAAGGTGTCCTCCACAATGGGCAGCATGTGGGCCTCAGCACCGGCCTCGCGGGCGCAGGCGGCCATGGCATAGCTGTTCGAGTTGCGAATCTTGCCAGGACCGGGCACCTCGGATGCCGGCACCAGTTCGCTGCCCGTGGCGATAATGGCCACGCGAGGACGGCGGCACACCGGCACCTCCAGCACCCCACAACCGGCCAAAAAGCCCACACCGGCAGCGCTTATCACCTCACCGGCGCGCACGATCACTTCCCCGGCCCGAGCTTCCTCACCGGCAGGACGCACGTTGGCACCCGCCTTGGCGGGAGCGGTAAACGACACCAGCGAGCCGGTCTTCCCATCGCCTTCCACCACGCCCACGATCTCGTACTTCACCACAGCGTCGGCATCGGCGGGCAGACAGGCGCCGGTCATAATGCGCACGCACTCGCCCGGCCCGATCACGCCGTCGAACACGTCGCCGGCGCCGATCTCGGCAACGACGCGCAGGGTTGCGGGGGCGTCCTCGGCCGCCGCGGCTATCTCAGCGGCCCGCAGGGCGAACCCGTCCATAGCGGAATGGGCGAAGGGCGCCACATCGATGTCGCTTGTCAGATCGGCCGCCACGGGCCGCCCCACCGCCTCCAGCAACGGCACCGTCTCCACCTCGGTAGGCGCCACGGCTCCGCACACGAGCGCGCGGGCCTCCTCCAGCGAAATCATCTCTTTCACAGAATCGATCCTTCCCTTCCCGCTCCGCAGCCGCACAGCCGTACCGCGTAGCCAGAATCCCGCTATCGCCGTTTCACTGAGCATATTATAACTGTTTGAGAATAACCATAGAGCGAAGTCGGCACTCCCCTCCCGATGGAACGCGCGGCGCCATCGCAATGCGGGTCGACGAACCACCCGAAATTTGCATAGGATCGCGATTTATTAGCGTCTCGGAGAGGACTTCGCGATCTCGATTCAAAACTAGGCCTCAAGAGCAAGGCTGTGATCAGGCACTTTCCGAAACTCATTCCAAGGCACCATTCCCCGTTCGAATTCCCGACGCTCATAAATGACGATCTCGTGCAAAAAAGCGCATCTTCAACGACCGAATCCAACGAAGATGCGGGCCGCGGAAGCACGAGGGGAGCAGGAACACTCGCGCGCTGCAAAGAATCCGTCCCCATTGGGAGCAGGCAGCTCAAGCGTTACAATGGCTGCAACCGACTCTGAGGAAAGAAGGTCGCCCATGTCGTTCACGCCCACGCCCTACACGCCGCCCGACTTCGCACTCCCCCACCTGGCCGCAGCGCCCAACGTGCGCTTGGTGCCGGCGCCGAAAGACTTCGTGGCACCCGAGGGCTACCACGCCATGTCCATCTATCCGGAGTACCTGAAGCTGGACGGCCGCTGGGTGCTCGCCCGCGACTCGCGCATGGACTGCGTGGCCGTGGTGGAAGACGGCGAGGTGCATGTGCGCGAGTTTCGCCACATTCGCGCCGGCGATCTTATCGCCTGCGGGCGCACGGAAAACGGCGAGGAGGGCATCCTCGTGTACACCGACGGCTTCCGCAGCCTGGAGGTGCCCGAGCCCGGCGCGCCGCACCCCGGGGGCCACGACAACTTCGCCTTCCGCCTGGGGCGTTCCCGCGAGACCGCCTTCTCGCGCGACTACGACGAGCTGTACGAGCTTTTGCGTCACGACCGCGACCACGGCTCCATCGTGTGGGTCATGGGGCCGGCCTTCACCTTCAACGGGTTCTCGCGCGACGCCTTCGCGAAGATCATCGACGCCGGGTACGCTGACGCGGTGTTCGCTGGCAACGCGCTGGCCACCCATGATCTGGAAGGAGCCTACTTCCACACGTCGCTCGGCCAGGACATCGACACCCAGGAGAACCGCCCCAACGGTCACTACCACCACCTGGACACCATCAACCGTGTGCGGTACTGGGGCAGCATCGAGAAGTTCATTCAGGAAGAGTGTGTGCATGACGGCATCATGGACGCACTCGTGCGCAACGGCGTGCCCTACGTGCTGGCCGGCTCCATCCGCGATGACGGCCCCTTGCCCGGCGTGTACGGCAACGCCTATGAAGCCCAGGACGCCATGCGCGATCACGTCCGCAATGCCACCACGGTCATCTGCATGGCCACCATGCTGCACACCATCGCCACGGGCAACATGACGCCCTCCTACCGCGTGATGGACGACGGCACCATACGCCCGGTGTACTTCTACTGCGTGGACATCGCCGAGTTCGCCGTGAACAAGCTGGTGGACCGCGGCAGCCTGGCCAGCCGTGGCATTGTCACCAACGTGCAGGATTTCATCGCCAACATCGCCAAGGGCCTGGGGCTTTTGGGATAGCCGCGCGCCCGCACCCCCTACCGCAAGGGCTCGGCGGCAGGATCTTCCACCAGTCGATCGCGCTCGGCGACGATGCGATCGACGAGGTCTTGCTGGGAATGCACGTCCAGCTTACGGTAGATGGCACGCACGTGGGTCTTCACCGTATCGGGCGACACGGTGAGGGCGTCGCATATCTCGCGTCGCGTCTTTCCCTGCACGAGCAGCTCCATCACCTCGGTCTCGCGCTGCGATACCCCGCGCTCCACCGCCACGAAGCGCACGACACCGCTCAGGTCGCCCAGGTCGATGCCGCCTTCGCCGGGCACAATGGTTCCCCAACCGTATTTCATGTTGTTGCCGCTGGAAAGGAACAGCGCGCTGGCCAGAAGCAGGCACGCCATCAGGCTGCCATATTCCACCGGCGCAGCCAACGGACGCGCCGCCGCCAGCGTGCACACGAACAGCCCGCCGATCGTCGCGCCGAAGAACAGCGCCGCACCGGGGCAGGCTGCCACCCACGTCGCCGGCAGTCCCATGTTCTTGATGAGGCACGCGCCCAAGCTCCACAGCACCAAATCGAGATAGCAGAAACCCGCCATCAGCACGGCGGCTCCCCCTTCGACACCGCCCCAGCGCAACCCCGCCAGCAGAAAGCCCGCAGCCACAAAGGGGAAGGCCACCTTGTAGATGAATCGGTTGAAATCGAGCCGCAGGAACATCACCGTCAGGAACAGCAGCACGGCTCCGACCAGCTGACCGGCAATGGCACCCGGAGCAAGCAGCGGGGCGTCGCCGCACACCACGAACAGCGTCCCATACAGAATGCCCGCCGCCAGCCCCTGTATACCAGATGTGGCCACAAACTTCGTGGGGAAGGGAAGCGGTGCCGAGATGCCGTGGTCGAAGAACCGCCCGCGAGGCAGCACGCGCACCACCGAATACAGCAGGCATCCCGTCGCCGCGGGCATGGCAAGCGCCAGTACGCCGAGCGCCTCATGGCCGTCCCACAGGCCCGCCGCACTTCCGATCGCCAGGCACATCCCCAGCAACACAGCGTGCGCCGCCGTGGCCAACACGCCCTGATACAGCGTTTGCTGAGTGCCGATCCAGCCGAAAACCCGATCGATTTCCACCCGGAACAGGGCAGCCCCCACGCCCGTCAGCACGCTGGCGCCGACAAACAGAGCAAGCCGAATCTCCGCCGCCCACGCCGCTCCCTCCATCCAAGCGAAATGCAGCACGGCAGCCATCGTCATCAGGCCAATCAACATCGCAATCCACGATTTCCCGCTGCGCACCACCCGCGTCCGCCGGAAGCGCACCGCGATTACGGTGCTGGCCGCGGCATTGCACAGCAGCGGCAGAATCCACGCGGGCACCGCAAGGCCGCCCAGAAGCGGAACCTCCACCGGACGCCCCACGCAGCACGCGACCATCCACAGCGAATAGCAGCCCATGGCAACGCCGATGCGACCGCGCCCCACCACCGTCTTCCGCAATCCGCGCACGGCGCCCTCCCGCTCGGCGCGCTCGTTGAACAGCTTCCTTACTTGCTCATAGCCCATGCCCTCGTCCTTCCTCCCTGCCTTAAAGTCTAGCGTTTTGGCACTCACCCTGCGGGGTGAAAACGATTGAAACGGCTTTTTCCCTGGGATGGGCGACGCGCAAAGGGACACCCCATGATAGGTTCGTAGCCGAAGCCGGTGCGGAGGGCGCCGGCGGAACGGCAGGAGACGCCCGTCGCCTTGCCGTTCCAACGATCAGAAGGAGAGAGTCATGAGCGAGAACTTCCTCAGCATGGATCGCCGCAGCTTCCTGAAGGGCGCCATCGCCACAGGTGCCGCAGCCACTGCCGCGGCCGCGGGCGCGGCGACCTTGGCGGGCTGCGCCGCCGAGCCGAAGGGTACCGCCGACGGCAAGATGGCCTCCACGGGCACCTATGCTTTCGAGACCGCCCCCGATCCCATTCCCGAGAGCGACATCGTGGAAACCGTGGATGCCGACATCGTCATCATCGGCGCCGGCTTCTCGGGTTTGTGCTGCGCGCTGGCCGCCGCCGAGAACGGCGCGAAGGTGGTCATGTTGGAGCGCATGGACCACGTGGTGGGCCGCGGCGGCTCCATCTATGCCATGAACTCGAAGCTCACGAAGGAGAAGGGCTACGAGTGCCCCGTGGAGGAAATCGCCCAGCGCTACAAGCGCATGATGGGCTACCACTCCTACCGCGTCGACGGCCGCAAGTGGATGAACCACTTCCACCGCTCCGGCGAGGCCATGGACTGGCTCATCGACCGCATGACCACGGCCAGCGCAGTGGGCGGCAACGACCTCACGCCGGTCATGGAACACTGGTACGAGGACCCCGAGGACATCAACGGCGAGTTCCCGGGCACCCACGAGTTCCTGGACGGCCCCAACGGCCTGGGTCCCGATGACAACCCCCAGCAGGACGTATGCGACAACATGGCCGCCTACTGCGCCCAGGCCGGCGTCGACATTCGCTACCTGACCGACGCCCAGCAGCTGTTGAAGGACGGCGAGCGCGTCACCGGCGTCGTCGCGAAGACGGCTGACGGTTATGCGCAGTTCAACGGCAAGAACGCCGTGGTGCTGGCCACCGGCGACTTCGGCATGGACAAGGACATGCTCGAGAAATACATCCCCTGGGCCGCCCATCAAACCGAGTTCGGCGGCATCTGGGACGGCTCGGGCCACAAGATGGCCTACTGGGCCGGCGCGGCCGTGGACAAGAACGAGACGCCCACGCCGATGATCTTCTGCTTCCAGTGGCGCTCCATCACGCGCCAGGTGCGCGCCTTCCAAGGCCTGATGGTGAACGCCGAAGGACGCCGCTACACTAACGAGGACAACGTCATCTCCCACGGCGCTTTGGCCCTCACCCACGAGATCGGCCACCACGCCTTCGCCATCTGGGATGACGACTACGCCAACGAGCCCCAGTGGCAGAACCACCGCTACGTGGACGGCCCCAAGGTGTTCGAAACGCCCGACGACGTGCGCGCCTACTGGCAGACCACCATCGACGGCCCCGGCACCATCAACATGAACGGCTCGGGCGACATCGAGGTGAAGATGGTGAAGGCCGACACGCTGGAAGAGCTGGTGGAGGCGCTGGAGCTGCCCGCGGAAACCACCTTGAAGACCATCGAGGACTACAACGGCTTCTGCGAGACCGGCGTTGACGAGGAGTTCGGCAAGCGCAAGGAACTGCTGCTGCCCGTGAAGAAAGGCCCGTTCTACGGCATTAAGTGCACGCCGTGGTTCCTCACCACCGTAGGCGGCATCCGCTGCACCGAGAACATGGAAGTGATGAACGAGAGCAACGAGGTTATCGAGGGGCTGTACTGCCTGGGCTCCATGGTGGGCGACATGTACTGCAACTGCTACTCCACCCACTTCCCCGGCCACAACCTGGGCGGCACGTGTCTCACCTTCGGCTACCTCACCGGCCGCCGTCTGGCCGGCGCCGAATAACCTGAGGGCCGCGCGCCCGAGCCTCCCTCCCAACTCGGGCGCTTCCCGCATGCCGAAAGATCCCGTCAGAGCCACCTGGCGGGGTCTTTTCGTTTACCAGAAGCGTTTGCAACCGACCCTGATCTCACTTTGGAGTTCGCCCCCACGTCGGAAGTTCGCCCCACGTCGGGAATCCGCCCCCCACATCGGGAATCCGCCCCCATGTCGTAGCTCGGTCAACGAACTACCCGGTTTCTGCACGAGATCGCGAGTTATCAGCGTCTCGAGGATGCGAAGCACCCTCGTCCTTGAACGTCACCATCTGATCGCAACGCGATGACCAGGCATTTTTCAAAGAGAGCTCCTCGCCACGGGCTCCACTGGGAAATCAAGACGCTCATAACTCGCGATCTCGTGCAGAAACGGCCCCCTTCGTCAACCGAAAACGAGGCAAAGCGGAAGCAGACAAAGGCGATCCCGTTCCGCCGTCGCCAAACGAAGAAAGCCGCCTCATTGATGGGGCGGCCTTCTTGCTTGCTTGTATGGGGATGCAGCCTAGCGCTTGATGTTGTAGAACGCCTTCAGGCCGGCGTACTCGGCCTGGCCCTCCAGCTGCTCCTCGATGCGGATGAGCTGGTTGTACTTGGCCACGCGATCGGAACGGCAGGGCGCGCCGGTCTTGATCTGGCCGGTGTTCACGGCCACGGACAAGTCAGCGATGGTCACATCCTCGGTTTCGCCGGAGCGGTGACTCATGACGCAAGCGTAGCCGGCCTGCTTGGCCATCTCGATAGCCTCCAGCGTCTCGGTGAGCGAGCCGATCTGGTTCACCTTGATGAGGATGGCGTTGGCGCAGCCCAGCTCGATACCCTTGGCCAGGCGCTTGGAGTTGGTGACGAACAGGTCGTCGCCCACCAGCTGCACGCGGTCGCCGATGCGCTCGGTCAGCTTCTTCCAGCCGCCCCAATCCTCCTCGGCCATGCCGTCCTCGATGGAGACGATGGGGTACTTGTTCACCAGCGCCTCCCAGTAGTCCACCATCTCGTCGCTCGAAAGCTCGCGGCCCTCGCCGGCCAGCACGTACTTGCCGGTCTCGGCGTTGTAGAACTCGGTGGAAGCCGGGTCCATGGCGAACAGGATGTCGGTGCCAGGCTTGTAGCCGGCGGCCTCGCAGGCCTGCACGATGTAGGCCAGCGGCTCCTCGTTGGTCTTGAGGTTGGGGGCAAATCCGCCCTCGTCGCCCACGCCGCCGCCGAGGCCGGCGTCGTGAAGCACCTTCTTAAGCGTGTGGTAGATCTCGGCGCACCAGCGCAGGGCCTCCGCGAAGGTGGGGGCGCCCACGGGCATGATCATGAACTCCTGGAAGTCCACGTTGTTGTCGGCATGCACGCCGCCATTCAGGATGTTCATCATGGGCGTGGGCAGAAGGTGGGCGTTGGCACCGCCCACGTACTTGTACAGAGGCAGGCCCGACGCCTCGGCAGCGGCATGGGCCACGGCCAGCGACGCGCCCAGAATGGCATTGGCGCCGAAGGCACCCTTGTTGTCGGTACCATCGGCCTCGATCATGGCGGCGTCGACCATGCGCTGGTCCTCAGCCTCAAGGCCGATGAGCGCGTCGGCAATCTCGTTGTTCACATGGGCCACAGCGTCCTGCGTGCCCTTGCCCAGGTAACGGTTCTTGTCGCAGTCGCGCAGCTCCACAGCCTCGAAGGCGCCGGTGGAAGCGCCCGAGGGCACCGCCGCGCGGCCGAAGGAACCATCCTCCAGCACGACTTCCACTTCGACGGTGGGGTTGCCGCGGGAATCCAGGATCTCGCGCCCGTACACATCGATGATGACGCTCATGTAGTGCCTCCTTGCAGGTAATGTTGATGCTGTTGTTCAGCGTTTTCCATCATACCACGCAAACGCGCCCCGCACGGGAACGTTCCCGTGCGGGGCGCGAAAAGGAGGGCGCATCCGAAAACGCGCAAAGCGAACGCAGCGCCCGGGGCCGCCACACCCAAAGGTACCCGCCCGAACCGCAAGCGCCGCGCACCGGGACGGGCGCCCGCGGCACCCGGCAACCGCGGCGCTCCTAGTGGATGCCTGGCCACACCGCGCCGGGATTCGGGCCCGCCACATCGCGGTTCTCGTCGGTGGTGGGAATGACGCCGAACTCCCGCAGCAGCCCGTAGATGTCGGTGTGCTCGATCTCCTTCAGCCCGCGCGAGAGCAGCAGCTTCTCCAGCACGTTCATGTTCATGTCGGTGGCGGGCTTCCCATCGCGCAGAAGCACCGTGGCGTTCAGCAGGCAGCGCAGATCGTAGGCGCTCCCCCACACCTCGGGCACGCCGCGGTCGATGTTAAGCAGCGTGTAGACCGCCTCCATGCCCGTGCGCATGGAGTACTCGGTGGTGAAGATGGTGTCGCGCGGCGTCTCGGCGAACTGTCCGATGAAGGCGAAGTTCACCGCACCTTGCGGCACCACGAGCGGCCGGTCGCCGTCGGCGCGGGGCATGAAGAACGCCGTGATATAGGGCATCATGCAGGGCACCGTGTTCGCGGAGTGCTCAGCCAGCTCGGCGATCTCTTCCTCGGGCACACCCAGATGGTACAGCCACTCCTCGCAGATCTCGCGTCCAGTGCAGTCGCGCATGGGCTTCTTCACGTAGTCGCCCGGCACATCGGTGAACAGGCCATAGAGCCACACGCACACCTGCCCCTCGGGCTGGTCGCGGAACTGCGGCTGGCGGTTGATGGTCCACGACAGAAGCCAGCTGGAGTCGCGCACCGACACGATGCCGCCCGTCACCACGCCGCCGGAAAGAGGATCGCGCTTGCAGATGGCCTCGATATAGGGCAAGATCTTCTCGTCGAGCGTAGTCACCGTGGCGCTCTCCCAGTTGCTCTTCTCCGGGTCGCCGCAGAACTTCTCGGGTCGGCCGAAGGCGGGCGACTGGGACGCGATCTTCTTCCAGAGGTCCCACCCATCGCCGGGAGTGAGCTCGGGGGCGAAGGAGGCGGGCACGTCCTGGCTGCCGAAGGACGAGTGAGCCACCAGGCTGCCGGGCGTGATGAACACCAGGTCGTTCTCGGTTAGTGGAATGGTCTCCTCGCGGCCCGCGGCGGGCATGCGCGCCGTCTTCCCGTCGGCCGGCAGCCCCTCGGCCGCCGCCACTGCCGCGGGGCCCTCCTCGCGCACCAGGCGAATCTCGGTAGCCAGCTTGCGATTGTCGTCCTCAGCGCCGTCGCAGGAGAAGCGCACGTCGGTCACGTGGGTGTTGAACTGGAAATCGACCCCGTGGGCCTCAAGGTAGTTCACCATGGGCAGAATCATGGACTCGTACTGGTTGTAACGCGTGAAGCGCAGGGCGGAGAAATCGGGCAGGCCGCCCACATGGTGGATGAAACGCGTGATGTAGCGCTTCATCTCCAGGGCCGAGTGCCAGTTCTCGAAGGCGAACATGGTGCGCCAGTACAGCCAGAAGTTCGAGTTCAGTACCTCATCGGAGAAGTACTCGGTGATGACCTTGTCCTGCAGGTCCTCCTCAGGGGTGAAGAACAGGTTCATGATCTCGGTACAAGCCGCGTCGGACAGATCGAACTTGTTGTCGGTGCGCGCGTCTTGACCGCGCTTCTCGGTGGCGCGGCACAGCGAGTAGTTCGGGTCGCGCTTGTTCAGCCAATAGTAGTAGTCGAGCACGCTCACGTTAGGGTCTTCGATGGAGGGAATGTCGCGGAACAGGTCCCACATCACCTCGAAGTGGTTGTCCATCTCGCGGCCGCCGCGCATGGTGAAACCGAGGCCGGGGTAGGCCCACCCGTCGCAGCCGCCGCCGGCGCGCGGATCGCGCTCCAGGATGTGGATGCGCTCGCCGGCCATGCGCCCGTCGCGCACGAGGAAGCAGGCTGCGGCCAGCCCCGCCAGACCGCTGCCGATGATGTAGGCCGACTTGCCTTCCACACCCTCGGGCGGAAGCGGATGGGCGAAGGCCTCGTAGTTGCCGCTGGAGTAGTACATGACGCATATCCTCTCTGGTCGGTTGTACAAGATGGTTCCATGGTGGAGCTTCGGCGCAACGCCGTCATTCGCGGTTCGCCGCCGTTTCCCCCGTGTTGCTAATTAGTCAGCGGACGTAACCACGATCCGATCAGATCGGGTGCGAACTTGCAGAAATGCAAGATGGAGGTCGATCTGACCGGATTTGGAGGCGACCGGGGCCGGGAAACCGGTCAGATCGCCCCTTAACTTGCATTTTCGGGGCGTCCGTACGGTCAGATCGCCCCTCAACTCGCATTTCTGCAAGTTGATGGCCGATCTGACCTGCTCCGCCTTGGCAACCGGCACCATGGCTCTCTATAATGGCAACCTATGGAAACCAAGCAACATATTCCCGCCTTTGCGTACAAGCTCATGCTGCTGGCCGCCACCGTCATTTGGGGCTTTGCCTTCGTGGTGATGAAGGACGCCGTGGACGTACTGCCGCCCGCGCAGCTGATCGGGGTGCGCTTCTTGCTAACGGGCCTGCTCATGGCGGCGCTGTTCCACCGCAAGCTGCGCGGCAGCCTGAACAAGGGATTTCTGAGCGCAGGCTTGGTGCTGGGCGCGGTCACCTTCCTGGCTTTCTGGGTGCAGACGGTGGGCTTGGCCGAAACCACGCCGGGCAAGAACGCGTTTCTCACGGCCACCTATTGCGTCATCGTACCGTTCATGCTGTGGGCGATCACGCGCAAGCGGCCCACTTTCGCGAACGTGGGGGCGGCGGTGCTGTGCGTGGCGGGCATCGGGCTCGTGTCTCTCACGGCCGGCAGCTTCACCATAGGCTTCGGCGACCTCATGACGCTTCTGTGCGCCGTGTTCTTCGCCGCCCAGATCATCGCCATCGCGCGCTTCTCGAAGCGCTACGACGTGCTGGGGCTCACGGTGTACCAGTTCCTCTTCGGCGGCATCATGGGGCTTGCCTTGGGGGCCGCAACCGAGCCCTTCCCCGGCTGGCAGGCGGTGGGCAACGCAGACTTTCTCTTCAACCTGGCCTACCTCGTGGTGTTCGCCTCGGGGCTGTGCTACGTGCTGCAGAATGTGGGCCTCGCCCATGTGCCCGAAGCCCAGGGCTCGCTTCTGCTGTCGCTGGAATCGGTGTTCGGGGTGCTGGCCAGCGTGATCTTCTACGGCGAAGTGGTCACCGGACGCATGGCCGCGGGCTTCGTGCTCATCTTCGCCGCCATCCTCATCAGCGAGCTGGCACCGACGCGCAAACGCTCAGGGCAGCAAGACCAGCCCCAGGCACAGCCCGCAGCCGACGACGAGGACTACGCCGTCGCCTAGACTCAGCCGACGCGCGTTCAAGCTCGTCGGCATCGCGGTCGCCCCGAAGCAGCGTGCATCCATAGCAGCCGCCAGCCGGTCGGCACGACGGAACAAACCCACGAACAACGGCACCATCAGGGCTGCATTGGCCCGCAGACGCGCGTACAGGCCCCCTGCCTCCAACGACGCCCCGCGCGACCGCTGCGCCGCCCGCACGCAGGCCAGCTCGCGGGCCGTCAGGGGCAGGAAGCGCAGGGCGATGGAAAGGGCCGCCGTAACATCGCGCACCGGCACGCCCCACTGTGCCAGAGGAGCCAGGAGGCGCTGCAGGGCCTCGGCCAGCTGCTTCTCGGTGGAAAGAGCCGCCAAGACAAGGCCGGCGTACACCAGCAGCACAACGCGCCCGGCCACCATGGCACCGGTCGCCCACCCGGCGTTCGCCACCTGGTACAGCAGCAGAAATGCCGCCAGCACCAGGGCGGGCGCCCCCTGCCGCAACAGCCTGCCCACGCGCACGCGCCCTGCGACGACCGCCAGGGCCAGCAGCCCGGCTGCGGCCACCAGCCCCACCGTGCCGTGCAGCAGGAACAGGCTTACGGAATACGCCAACATCAGCGCGATTTTCACACGACCGTCTAAGGCGTGCAGAGCACGCGGCAGGTTCCGACATTGTTCGCAAAAGCTTGCCATGGGCGCCAGTATGCCAGAACCATCGCGCTGCCGTGTCCCGCACGCACTGCGCATCGGCCATGCGCGCAGTATGCACGGCGTTTTGTGCAGCCGTACGCAAAGGGAGCGCTCCTGCACAAGGAACGCTCCCCTTCGTCCAAAGTCATCCCGCGGGTCGCGGGTTAAGGCCGCGCCCAGGCTTTGGAGGCGCCATCGAACGGCGAGTTAGCGGACCGTCGATCGCGTACGCCGCCTCACAGGGCGGTCGCTGTTGTTATAGGGCCTCGCCAATGCCGGCGGTGCCGATCTTCGCCTGATCAAACTCGAAGGCGGTCTCGGCGGCCTCGGCGGCAGCCTGCTCGTTGCCGAGCGCGTCATCGAACTCGGTGGACATGGTGGCCTCGGCCATCACCTCTTCCTCGATGCGCTCCAGATCCTTGACGGCATCCTCGGTCTTGGCAGCCTCGGTGTCGACGAACTCCTTCATCAGCGTATCCTTGTCAGCCATGATACGGCTCCTTTCGCTTCGCAACGATCGTCGTGAACTGTCTCGTAAGAGCGCGTACCCGTGCCCTTGCAAAACCTATTCTATGGGCCGCATTGTCTACGCAAACCTGAGCGACCCGATAGTAATTCAGAGGTTGGACGAGCGTTGCCTTGCCGACACTAAGCCTATTGCTTGGAAAATGACGGGTAGCGTAGCTTAAGGCGTGGAACAGGAAGACTTCGAAGAAACTGACCTGGGAAAACTGAGAGTATTCCGCACGAAACGCCCCCTCCGACTACGCTACCCGTCATTTCCCAAGCAATTGAACCCCCCTTGCTACGCAAAAGAAAAGCGACCACCCGAAGGTGGTCGCTTTCGTATAGAACGATGTTCCCTTTTGCGGCTCATGCGGCTGGCCGCAACTGGGCGCATCCGAACGATCGGGAAAGGCGCCTACTTGACGTCGGCCTTCTCCTCTTCGATCTTCTCGGCGTCGACGGTCTCGGCCTCCTTGGCGGCCTTCTCCTCAGCCTTCTCGGCCTCCTCGCGAGCCTCCTCGACGGCCTCGGACTTCTCAGCAGCGTCCACGGCCTCGATCTGCTCGATCTTGCCGTCGTCCTCGAAGCCGAGGTTCTCGGCGAGCTCCTCGGACTTCTCCTCGGCCTTCTCCTCCTTCTTGGTCACCTTCTTGGGGGCGGCCTTCTTCGGAGCAGCCTTCTTGGCGGCGGCAGCCTGGCGCTCGGCCTTGGGCACACAGGGCTCAGTCACGAGCTCCATGATGACCATGGGGGCGTTGTCGCCCTTGCGGGGGCCCAGCTTCATGATGCGGGTGTAGCCGCCGGGACGATCCTGGAACATGCCCTGGGAAACCTTCTCGAAGATCTCGCGGACCAGTTCCTTGTCGTTCAGGTAGGCGATGGCCAGACGGCGGGAATGCAGATCGCCGCGCTTGGCCCAGGTGATGACCTTGTCCACATCGGGGCGGATCTCCTTGGCGCGAGCCTCCACCGTCTTGATGCGGTCGTTCAGGAACAGAGCGGCCACCAGGCTGCGCTTCATGGCCTTAGTGTGGCTCCAGTCGGTGCCGAGCTTCCGCCCCTTCTTGTTGTGTCTCATATCTCGTGTCTCCTAAAGCTTCAAATTGAGGTCCATGGAAATGAGCTTGTCCTTCACTTCCTCGATGGACTTCGCACCAAAGTTTCTGATGTTCAGCAGGTCGTTCTCGGAGAACTCGACGAGCTGGCGCACGGAGTGGATGCCCGCACGCTTCAGGCAATTGTAGGAGCGGACGGACAGATCCAAATCCTCGATCTGCTTGTCCAGCTCGGCGTTGGACTCCTGACCTTCCGGCGCGAAGATGGACGGGGCCTCGCCCTCTTCCTCCTCGCCCGTGGCGGCCAGGGCCAGAAACGCGCCCATGTACTGGTTGATGATGTTGGCCGCGCGGCACACCGCCTCGGTGGGGTCGATGGAGCCGTCGGTCTCAACTTCCAGAACCAGCTTGTCGTAGTCGGTGCGCTGGCCCACGCGGGTGTCGGTCACGTTCATCGTGCAGCGACGAACCGGCGAGAACAGCGAGTCCACGTGGATGATGCCGATGGGATCCTCCGTGCGCTTGTTGCGCTCGGCGGACACATAGCCGCGACCCACGCCGATGCGGATGGTCATGTCCAGCTGGCCACCGTCGGCCACCGTGGCGATGACGTGATCCGGGTTCACCAGGTTGAACTGGCCCGGAACCTCCAGGTCGGCGCCGGTCACCGTGCAGGGACCCTCGGCGAACACGTGCGCGGTCGCCTCGTCGGCCTCGTCGGACACCTGGGAGAACACCAGGCCCTTCACGTTCAGCACGATGTCGGTGATGTCCTCGATGACGCCTTCGGCAGTGGTGAACTCATGCTGCACGCCCTCGATCTGGATAGCGGTGGCCTTGGCCCCGTCCAGCGAGGAGAGCAGCACGCGACGCATGGAGTTGCCCAGCGTGTTGCCGTAACCGCGCTCGAGCGGCTCGACAATGTAACGGGCAACGGTGTCGTTGACTTCCTCCGTAGTTACTGTAGGCCTCATGAACTCTGTCATGTGTGAGTAGCCTCCTTAAAAAGCCGCGATTATTTCGAGTACAGTTCGACGATGAGCTGCTCGTTGATGTCCAGATCGATCTGGTCACGCGTCGGGAGGGACAGCACGCTGCCCTGCAGCTTCTCGATGTCGATCTCGAGCCACGCGGGCACCTGCACGCGCTCGTTGGAAACCAGCGCGCTCTTCACGACGAGGAGATCCTTGGCCTTGGGAGCCACCGAGACGAGCTCGCCGGCACGCACGCGGAAGGACGGGATGTCCACGCGGCGGCCGTTCACGCAGATGTGGCCGTGAGTGACCATCTGACGGGCTTCCTTGCGGGTGCGGGCGAAGCCCAGGCGGAAGACCACGTTATCGAGACGGGTCTCCAGGATGGTCATGAGGTTCTCACCAGTCTGACCCTGCATGGACTTGGCGCGCTTGAAGTATCCGCGGAACTGCTTCTCGAGCACACCGTAGATAAACTTGGCCTTCTGCTTCTCGCGCAGCTGCATAGCGTACTCGCTCTCCTTGCGGCGACGCTTGGGCTGGCGGATGGATTCCTTCTTGCTGGAGTAACCGAGCACCACAGGATCGATGCCCAGCTGACGGCAGCGCTTAAGAACCGGAGTTCTGTTGATTGCCATAATGTACGATCCTTTCAGTTACACGCGACGACGCTTGCGCGGACGGCAGCCGTTGTGCGGGATGGGGGTGCAGTCCTGGATGGAGGCCACTTCGAGGCCGGCAGCCTGGAGGGAGCGGATAGCGGTCTCGCGACCGGAACCCGGGCCCTTCACGTAGACGGCGACCTTCTTCAGGCCGTGCTCCATAGCCGTCTTCGCGGCGGCCTCAGCGGCCATCTGCGCGGCGAACGGCGTGGACTTGCGGGAGCCCTTGAAGCCCACGGTGCCCGCGGACTGCCAGGAGATCACGTTGCCCTGGGGATCGGTGATGGAGACGATGGTGTTGTTGAACGTAGACTTGATGTGAGCGGCGCCCACGGCAATGTTCTTACGCTCCGAGCGCTTGATGCGCGTACGTACTTGCTTCTTAGCCACGGTTTGCTTACCTCACTACTTCTTCTTGCCGCCGATTTGCTTGCGCGGACCCTTGCGGGTACGAGCGTTCGTGTGCGTGCGCTGACCGCGAACGGGCAGGCCGCGACGATGACGCAGGCCGCGATAGCAACCGATCTCCATGAGGCGCTTCACGTTCTGCGAAACCTCGCGGTGCAGGTCGCCCTCCACCTTCAGGTTCTGCTGGATGTAGTCGCGCAGCTTCGCGAGGTCTTCCTCGGAGAGGTCCTTCACGCGAATGTCGGGGTCAACGCCGGTAGCGGCGATGATCTGCTTGGCCGTAGTGAGGCCAATGCCGTAAATGTAGGTCAAGGCGATCTCAATGCGCTTATTGCGGGGAAGATCGACACCAACGAGACGTGCCATGTTCTTATCGAGTCCTTTCTTCCTAGCCCTGACGCTGCTTATGGCGCGGATTCTCGCAAATCACGAGGATCTTGCCATGGCGTCGGATGATCTTGCACTTGTCGCACATCTTCTTGACCGAGGGACGTACCTTCATGTCGTTTCCTTTCGGTATGCGGATCGTTCTATACGTGCACGCCCAGCCGCTGGCGATTGTTTTCTCAGCTGTAGCCCTGGCGCGAAGGATCCGGGTCTTCGCGGGGGCGCCGTTCGATCAGCGTGGATAAGCCTACTTGAAGCGGTAGGTGATGCGGCCGCGGTTGAGGTCGTACACCGACAGCTCCACCGTGACACGGTCTCCGGGCAGGATCTTGATGTAGTGCATGCGCATCTTGCCGGAAATGTGGGCGAGAATGGTGTGGCCGTTCTCGAGTTCCACCTTGAACATCGCGTTGGGCAGGGCTTCGAGCACCGTGCCCTCGAGTTCGATTACATCTTCTTTAGCCAAAAGTTGCTCCTCCAAGCGGACTGATAAAGCAGCAACGCAAAATAGTAGCAAAAGCGCAAGGGAAAATGAAGAAGAAATTTGCACAAGGGCGTAAAAAACCAAAAAGCGGATTTGGCTTTGAAATGACCTGCTTGTCAGGCCTGCGGTCGAGCCGCGCAGCTCTCGGAGATCAACCGGAGCCGCCAGGTATTATTCGCGCTGCCAGAGCGCCGCCGCCTTGTCGGCAAGAGGGGATAATAGCACACCAGAAAGAACGATGCAAGCCGCCCGCAAGCAGATGCGCTAAGCATCTTGCAAGCCATCCACCAATCGCATGAGCTCGTCTTTGGTCTTGATGCCCATCTTCGCATAGGCGTGGTAGGCATGGGTGTCCACCGTGCCCTTGGAGATGAACAGCGCCTCGCGCACATAGGATCGGCTGCGCCCCTGTGCGAGCAGCGCGACCACCTCCGCCTCGCGCGGTGTGAGGCGGTAAGCCCGCTCCAAAGCTGCGCCCAACTGCGCTACCGGATCTATCCCCTCTTCCCCGACGCCTTCCGATGCTACGACCGCCGAACTAGATGATTCGTCGACAGCCCTCACCACCGAATCACGACTGTTCCCCAGCACAAGGGCCACGGCAACGACAAAGGGAATAAGGGCAAAGAGCATGAGGGTGGGAAACCCGATTTGAGCCGCCACGGGCCGCAATCCACTCCATAGAAGCGATCCGAAGAGCCCCGCCGCGTTGATCACCGCCATGCCCAGCGCAAAGGCGGCGGCCTCGTGGCCGCGCCAGCGCTTGGCAACGTAGACGAAGAAAAGCTTTGCCACGATCTCGAATCCCAGATCGACCACGAGAACCATGATGAACGCGGCCGACATGAACGGCCCGAAACCCAAAGAAGCGCACGCGATTCCCCCCAACGTCAGGGGAAGGGCCCAGCGGTACAGGGTGGAGAGGCCGAACCGCCGCGTATACCGCAGGGCGAGCCAAAGCACGCCCCACAGCACCATGGCTGCCAACGCGAAAAAACCCATGATGGTGAAAAACGTGCCGTTTTGAAGGGAGGACACAACCGACCAAATGAAGGAGAGGGAAAAGAAAGCACACAGTAGGTTGACAAGCGGACCAAGGCTCTCGAGCCGCAAGCGCAGCTGCGCGCAGTGCGACACTCCCTCGCGACAGCCCGTGCCGGCATCCGGGAGCGCAGCTCGCAAAAGCCCGGACAAGCCGATTTGGGCTCCTACAGGAAGAAGCATCAGAAGACCGAGAATGGCAGGACGCAAAAGACGGGAGGCCGTCGAGGCGAAGCCAACCACGAGCACCACTGCCGCAAACGTTCCGCACCAGCTCAGTGCCGTTCGTTCCACATCCTCGGGGTCTATTTGCGTCAGAACGACACCCCACACTGTCGTGCACGCAGCCATACCGGCGCCCGCCGCAACGCCACCCAAGCCCGCAAGCCAACCGACGGAAGGAAGCAGAAAAGCTTGGCAGCCAAGGGCTCCGCCTCCCACCAACATTCCGGCGCAGCCCACCCACGACAGGGGCATCCAAGCCCGCCGGCCTCTCCGCTCGCATAAAAGAACCGCCAGAGCGTACCCACACAGTGCAGAGAGCAAATAGGAGTCTTCGGAGAACCCCAAGCCCGCAAGATGGGAGCCAGCGAAAAAATCCGGCGATATAAAGTGCACGAGATAGCCCCAGGCCCACAGCAGGCCGCTGGCATACAGCTTGAGCGACTTAGGCACGTTCCCCCCTCCCTCCAAAGGGAAACTGTACCAGAAGCACCCCCACACGATCTGGAAAAGGCCCCCTTTTCTGAAAATCAAGCAATATGCTTGAGAAGATTTGCCCAGATCAAAGCATTTCGCTCGATGCGAGGCGCATCGAGCGGCTCCATACTTCTCCCACGGCGGCATTCACCACCGAATCCGCCTCCAATCCGCACGAGAACAGGGAGGGTACCATGATCGCAATATCACGCCGCAACTTTCTCAAGACCGCTGGAGTGCTGGGCAGCGTCGCCGTCGCCGGAAACCTCGCGGGCTGCGCGCCGAAGGCCGGCGGCGAGGACAACCTGGCCGCAACCGGCGACCAGGGCAGCAGCGAGAACGCAACCTACGACATCGGCGAGACGAAGGACTGCGACATCGTCGTCGTAGGCGGTGGAATGTCCGGACTGGCCGCAGCCGTCTCGGCATCGGAGACAGGCAAGCACGTCATCCTCGTGGAGGCGAACACCGTTACCGGCGGAAACGGACACGGCACCGAAGGCATCTTCGGCTGCGGGTCCGCCCTGCAGAAGGAACTGGGCATCAACTTCACCTTCGAGGACGTCATCGGCGCGGAGTTCAACTTCTTCAACTATCTCATCGACGCCCTGGCCTGGAAGGATCTCGTCGAGGCATCGGCCGGCAACATCGATTGGCTGATCGGCAACGGTGTGCAGTTCGACGGCGTGGACAACTACCGCGGCCAGGGAAAACTCGATGCGTTCCACTGGTATGCGGGAGGCGCCGCGGAGGGCTACATCAACCCCATGACGGCCAAAGCCGAGGCGCAGGGCGTGGAAATCTTGCTGAGCACGCGCGGACGCCAGCTGGTCAGCGACGGCACAGGGGTATGCGGCATAATCGCCGAGTCATCCGATGGAACCTTTATCCAGATTAACAGCCCCGGCGGCGTCATCCTCGCCACGGGCGGTTACGCCGACAACGACGACAAGCTGCGCGAGATGGGCATCGACCCCGAGCGCGTCTCCCGCAAGGGATTCCCCTGCCACGAAGGCGACGGCCTGGACATGGCCGTTGAGGCAGGCGGCGTCGACGAGCGGCACAAGCGCTGCGTGATGCGCGAGCCGGGTACGCTGGGCTGCGACTTCGAATCGGCCTTCGGTGCCCTGGGCATTCACAACGGAGGCCCCGTTATGTACGTCAACCAGAACGGCGAGCGCTTCACCAACGAGAACGCCATCGCCGGCAATGCCGCCTTCGCCGCAAACTGCATCCTGGGTCAGAAGCGCTCTTTCACCATTGCCAATACTGAGACGATGGCCCTCATCGACGCCACGGTTCCGCCTATCGCCGACAGCCTCTCCAAAGCAGCGGACGAGGCATTGCAGGACAGCGAAAAGGGTGTCTATCGGGCCGACACCATCGAAGACCTCGCAGATCAAATCGGCGTAGACGGCCCCATGCTCGCCGCGCAGCTCGCTCGCTACAACGAGTTGTGCACCGCCGGCCGCGACAGCGATTTCGGCAAAGAGACCGAAATGATGGTGGCCATGGAGTCGGGTCCCTACTGGGCTTTCGAGCACGGACTGTTCTACTTCTCCACCATAGGAGGCATCAAGACCAACCGCAAATTCGAAGTCTGTGATGCCGACGACAACCCCATTGCCGGCCTTTGGGCGGTGGGTACCGACGGCTGCAATTTGTACGGCGACACCTACACCGTCATGATGCCTGCATCCTGCATGGCGAACAACATCAATTCCGGACGGTGCGCCGGTCAGGCCGCCATTGCCCGCTGCGACGCCTAGAGGCGCTGGGTTCTTCATAACCGCAAGATCAATTCAGCTTAGCAGCATATTTACCCGCCTATTTACCCAATAGATCGAGGAGGAACACCCTCATGGCAGAGATCACCCGCCGTAGCTTTTTCAAAACCGCCGGAGCCCTGGGAAGCATCGGACTTGCTGCCGGCCTCGCAGGTTGTGCGCCAAGCAACACTGAAACGGCAGCCTCCGGCGAAAGCAGCTCCAACGACAGCGCGACAACCGCCGGGGAGCCGTTGTTCCTTACGCCACCCGAGGCCATCGCCGATGACGCCATCGCAAATACCGTAGATGCCGACGTGGTGGTGGTAGGGGCTGGCACCTCCGGTCTAGTGACGGCACTTTCCGCCCTTGAGAATGGCCTTTCCGTACAGCTATTCTCCGCCAGCAGCGCGCCCGTCGCCCGTGGCGGCTCCAATTGCGGCATCTACAGCAAGGCCATGGAAGCCGCCGGCGTGGAGAAGATCCCCTACGACGTAGTGACCAACGAGCTGATCCAGGCCTCGTATATGCCCGACCAGCAGAAGTGGGCTCGTTACTACGAGCATAGCGAGGAATCGATGAACTGGCTCATCGACATCATGGAAAGCGCCGGCTACATGACCGTGCTCGAGCAAAACGCAGGCTTCCCGGCTACGAGTCCCTTCTACCAGCCTTTGGGCAGCCACAGCTGGTGCACGTCCGAAGAGCCCATAGCCGGCGGCGGACAGCCACTGGTCGTGGACACCTTGGCCCGGGAAATTGAGAAGGCCGGAGGCACCATCACCTATAACACCGTGGCCAAGCAGCTGGTGCGCGGCGGAAAGGCCAACGGCACCGAGGGCCGCGTTGAAGCCGTCATCGCCCAAGCCGCCGACGGCTCCTACGTTAAATACGCGGCCGCAAAGGCCGTCGTGCTCGCCACCGGCGACTTTTCGGCCAACCGCGAGATGATGGAGAAGTACTGCACTTGGGCCGCCCCCTTCTTTGAAGGCATCGACGAGGAGAATATCGACTACGACATAACCATCAACATGGGAGGCCTGTACCGCGGCGACGGCCAGCGCATGGGCCTGTGGGTCGGCGCAGCATGGCAGAACATCGACCCCAACTGCTGCATGGGCGGCAACATCTGCTGCGGCCCCTGGCGACAGCTGCAGGAGAACTTCCTGGGTCTTCTGGTGAACAAGAACGGCCAGCGCTACATGAATGAGGCCGCCACGAGCGCTCTCGGCGGCATGCCGGCACTCCAGCAGCCCGACCATACGATCACGGCCATCTGGGACAGCAACTATGCCGCCTTCCTGGGCGACACTTGGCACCCCTTCGGAGCGGCCTACGGCATTACCCCCACGCTCGCCCCCGACGAGGTGGTAGCCCAGTGGAACGAGCAGGCCAACAACGGCGCCTACATACGCGCCGATAGCCTAGAGGAGCTCATCTCCATGGCGGACTTGCCCATTGAGACTCTCGATACCATCAAACACTACAACGAACTGTGTGCCGCCGGGAACGATGCCGACTTCCACAAGGGCGCCGAATATCTTGCTCCTATCGAGCAGGGTCCCTTCTTCGCTGCGAGCAAGGACACCCCCGACGCGATGACGGTGCTCGGCGGCCTGAGGACTAACGAGCACATGCAGGTATGCGACGAGAACGACGAGCCGCTACCGGGCCTTTACAATGTGGGCACCATGGTGGGCGACTTCTACGCCGGCATCTACACCTTCCAACTGTGCGGCGTGAACCTGGGAGCCACATGCCTGACCTTCGGCTATCTCACCGGCAAACACATCGCCGAGAACGAGTAGCGCGACACCCTGGCAGTCACCGCTCAACCGCCGCCCGAAAGCCTCCCCGTGTGGCCGCCCAGCTCCTTGCTGAGCGGCCACACCTTTTCGCAATTGCCTCAACTTGCAGACAGCCTGCTAGGATAGCCCCCCCAGGATCCTCTTCCCGGAGAAACAAGAATACATTATCGTTTCAGTATTCTGCAGCAATCAGATTAACGTGCTGGGATCATTTCGAATGGAAACGGTTCCTTCCGCTTGCCCAACAGCAGCATTATGGGATATACTTATGTATATACGAAAGGAGCGTTCCATGTCGGTTGCAACAAACATAGCATCGTGGGGGAACTCCGAGGCGGTGCGCATACCCAAGAGCCTTCTTCGCTCCGTAGGCCTTTCCGCAGGCGACAGCGTGCGCATCGGAACGACAGAGCGCGGAATTATCGAGATCACGCCCATCAAGCGCGAGCATCGGCGCGTACAACCCAAACGCGGCATCACCTTTGATTCGCTTTTCGAGGGATACAAGCCCGCTCGGCAAAACGCGGCCGCTCCATGGCCGACGGATGACATGCTGGGTGCCGAGTTGGAAGCATGGTCGTAGCCATGATTGCCGAACAAGGAGACATCGTCAGCCTCAACTTCGACCCGTCTCGTCGTCACGAGCCTGCGGGAAGACACTATGCGGTGGTGCTGAGCCCTTGGCACGTGAACCGTATGTCCGCGCTTACGCTTCTTGCGCCCATAACCTCTCGAGACAACGGCTATCCGCTCCATGTGCCTATCGCCGAGGGGAACGACGTGCACGGATTCGTGCAGTGCGAGGCCATTCGAGCCATGGACCTCAATGTGAGGGAGCAGGAAAACGCGGCCGAGATCATCGGAGCCATCGACGACAATACGCTCGCCGAGGTGCTGGCCTGCGTCCTCGTCGTCCTGGGCGTGGAGGACATCTGATCTGGGTAAGCCCCGCCGCCCTTCATACGCACGTCGCAAAAAGGTCACACGAGACGGCCGAATCGCTTCCCTACTCCCCCACGTACTCGCGTTGGCGCTGGCGGGCGAGCTGCAGGCCGCGGGCGACGAAGCCCTGGCCGAACACCTCGCGGATCTTCCACGCATAGCGCGTCTCGGGCTCGTCGAACTTGCGGCGCTGAAAGGCCAGGCACTCCCGCACCGACTCGCCGAAGTCGTCGTAGAACTCCTCCATGGCATCGATGATCTTCTTCGCCGCCTTCACCACCGAGTGCGCGCTGCCATCGGGCATCACGATCTTCACCGTCTTCAGGTCGTAGTGCGCCGCGTTCTTGAAGTTCTGCACGGCCTGCACCTGATCCTTCGCGGCCAAACGCGGCCCCTCCGTGGAGGCGGCCCACACCAAGAACAGCTGGCTGAACAGCACATCGCGCTCGTCGATGCCGGCACGCACGAGCGGGTTCAAGTCCACCATGCGCAGCTCGATATGGCTGATGCCCTCCTTCAGGCCCTCCAAACTGTAGGGCCCGAAGTTCTTCAGGCGGATGGGATAGTACAGCTCGGAGGGATAGCGAATCATGCCGTTGTCGATGTAGCGCTGGATGGAGTCGGCATAGGCAGTGGCGTCTGCGTAATCCAGAATGGGCGCGAAGAAGTTCCAGTAGCCCAATTCCGAGCAGCGCACCGTCGCCAGACCCTGGAACAGGTCGCCACCGATCTTGCCTTTCTCCACAAACGATGAATCCATCACGGGGCTCGCGGCCATCACCGCCGTGAGGATCCAGCCCCAAGTGACGCAGTTCTCGGCCAGGCGTACGTACAGATTGTCGCGGTAGGCGTTGAAGTCGTCGCCACCCGTCAGGGCGAAGTCGGCGCGCAGGAGCTCCTCGCCGAGGGAGTAGTTGACGTGGATGCCCGAGAAGGCCATCTTGTAGCGGCCGTAGCGGTCGGAGAGGTACTCGCGGTAGGCTGTTTTATCCGCATCGGCGCCGAAGTACTGCGCGATGGGAATGTCCTTCTCCCCCAGGATATAAGGCGGATTGGAGAAGGGCCACAGAAGCTCGCGCTCGGGCAAGTTCGCGATGGCCTGCTGCACGAGGCCGTTGTAGTGCTCCAGCGACTGCACCGCCTCGGCGGGAGTGGGGCACACCGGTGTGTTCACCTCTACCTGGTTCTCGGAGAAATCACGCACAATGTGCACGTCGTCGGCGAAATCGGCAGGAGTGTGGGCGAGAAAGCCGCCACCGTCGATGCGCAGCGACTCCTTCTCTAGGCCGAAGCCGCCCTCTAGCAGATGCGGGCGGACCGAATCGTGACGGGCATGCAGCATGATTGCCTCCCCAAGGGTGCGACGGGCGGTACGCACCGCCCGCATGGCGGCGACCTCGGCCCCGCCATCTCTGATGTTCGCGCTTAAGTTTACCAGTTGCGACTTCTCCCCACGGAAACAACAGTGCAACGCCATCGATCGGTCACCGCCCCCCCCACCCGCGCAGCCGCTACGTTTCCCGCCCAGAATCCCCTCGCTCGATTTCACATTGACCGCACAGGACGCGAGCGGTAAACTATACGCTTGCGTGAAGAGAAGGGCCTTTAGCTCAGTTGGTAGAGCAGGGGACTTTTAATCCCAAGGTCGCGGGTTCGATCCCCGCAGGGCCCACCACTTTTTTCACTTCGCCTGGCACTGGGGTATCGTCCAACGGCAGGACTCTGGTTTTTGGTACCAGCTACCTAGGTTCGAATCCTAGTACCCCAGCCATTTTCTTCTCCCTTTCAGCAACGTGTGCATTTCAGATTCGTGCGAGACGGAGATTCGAACCGCGAGGTGAAAATGCGTTAAGAAAACAGTCCTGTGGACTGTTCTTAGCATTTTGGCCCGCAGCGCTTGCGCAAGGGCTATGAGCGTCCGCAAAGCGGACGCGGGAATCCTAGTACCCCAGCCATTTTTCTCCCCCTTCCAACAATGCCCGCCTATCAGATTCGTGCGAGATGGGGATTCGAACCGTGAGGCCAAAGCATACAGGCGCTACTCCCCCAAGCATGCCGCCACGGCGTTGAACAGCTCCACGCGCGTGTGCACCCCCAACTTCTCGTAAATGTGGCGCGTGTGACTCTTCACCGTTTCCGGCGACACGACCAGCATCTCGGCAATATAGCCCCGATCGTAGCCACGTACCAGGCAAGGGAGAATCTCCGCTTCGCGCGGCGTGAGCCCGAAACGCTCCGTCGCCCGCGCGCAGCCGAGTGCCATACCCGCCTCGCTGGCCAGAGAAGTCGGAGGCTTGTCCTCTTCTTGCATGCCCATTGCCACTGGCGCGCTCAGCTTTGCCATCAGCACGATAACCGCAAACAGCAGCACATAGATCATGGCATTGGACGCTGTCGCCATAAACGATGCCGACCCCAGAAACGCCTGCACGCCGCCGCCAGCCCAGGCGCCAACAATCTGACCTGCCTGG
This sequence comes from Adlercreutzia wanghongyangiae, assembly GCF_035989245.1. Lineage (NCBI taxonomy): Bacteria > Bacillati > Actinomycetota > Coriobacteriia > Eggerthellales > Eggerthellaceae > Adlercreutzia > Adlercreutzia wanghongyangiae. The sequence goes on from NZ_JAYMFF010000011.1 coordinate 100,053, forward strand.
TTGGCGAAGAAGCCGGCGACGAACACCCGCATGGGATCGGCGGCCTGCTGAGCGTACAGAACGCAGAACACCCACATCAACCCATAGAAGTACATGAATCCCATGGTATGCAGGCCCAAGGCCAACGCCGACTGGTACGCTGCCTGCTGCACCACGACGGTAAGAATGATGAACGCCCCCGCAATAAAGGCAATGGCACGATAGAACAAGGCGAAAGACTCGCCCTCGCTGGGCACACGAGAGCCCAGCAACATAACGGCCGCCCCCAAAGTAGCCGCCCCAAACACCACGGCCCTCTGAACCAGTGTCACATCGGCGTCCATAAGCTCGCGCAACAGGCCCGCCGATACGCCCAACACCACCGCCAAGGCCAAGAACAGCGTGAGATGCTTCGACACCGGTGGTTTGACAGTCGTCTTTTCGCCGGCCTCGCCACCTACGGCCCTTCCCCTCTCGGCAGCTGCCGCCCGATCCGCGGGCTTCACTGCAGGGCCGACCGCCTCGCCGTCGAATCCCTCGGCGCCCACCGCCCGGACGAAGGAGCGTGCCAGAAGCAGCGGCAAAACCACCATCAGCCCATGGGCCGCAACAGGAGGCACCAACGCCACAGCCAGCGTCACCAGAGCGGCGCCGGCAAGCCCCACCGCCACGAACTGCATGACCGTACTGACGTCGTAGCGCGTGATCACCCGGCCCCAATAAGCCGACATAATGCCCGTGCCCACTCCCGAGGCCAAAGCACTTGCGACAAAAAGCGCCGCGCCCCACGGCGCGAAACCGTGGGAGAGTGCCGCTAACACCGCGCTGGCGGCCATGCAGCCCGTTCCCAAGTGCACGCCAGCCCGCCGCAACGTGCGCCACCGCCCCGGCAACCCCAAAAACACCAGCAAGGTGGCGGTGCACACCAGAAGCGACGTGAGCCACAGCCCATGGAGCACCAAAGACGAAGCATCTTCGCTAAAGGGCGCGCGGAACACGCCGCTCCAGCTCATGGCGAACACCCAGCCGTTGAACAGCACCAGCGACCACACGACATCGCAGCCGCCGCGCACCACCGTCGCCAAGTGCTCGGCAGAGCGCAGCAGCGTCTTTCCCGAACGCTCGGGCTTCCCCGCCATATTCCCACCTCCTCGCGCCTCCATGCCGAAGGGCGCAGCGTACCGGGAGGGAAAGCACGCTGCGCCTATCGTTTATCGCCCGTTTCCACGAGCCGCTATTGTACCCGCTCGGCTTTACTCGTTCTCAACGATGAACTTGCCCGCCAGGTAGCTGAGTGTCAGATTGGCACCGTAGGTGAATCCGGGGATCATGTAAGTGTACTGGGCGTAGAACATGTCACCGATCATGGAGCCCACATTGTACAGGCCCTCGATGGGGTTGTCGTCCTCGTCGCACACGCGCATCTCGTCATCGGTGCGCAGGCCGCCCAGAATGGTAAGGAAGAAGCTGGTGTCCGAAGCCGCCCCGTAGAAGGGGGCCTTCGCCACGGGCGTCATCAGCTTGGGATTCTTGTGGAACTGGGTGTCCACCCCGGCCTCGCAGTCGGCATTGTACGCGGCGATCTCGTCCAACGTGGTCTCGGGCAAACCCAGCTGCGCAACAAGGTCCTCCAGCGTGTCGGCCTTCACGAACATCCCGTTTTCCACCATGGGCTCCCACGATGCCACCACTTCCTCGGGCGTCATGGAGGCGTCCTGACCGTAGGGCACGCTGCCGTTGATCCACGGCAAGCCGTACTGCTCGGCATAGTTCATATCCCAGATGGCATAAGACACGCCGCCCGGGCAGCCCATCTGCGTAGTGAAGGGCATGTTGCCCAGCGCACCGTACTCGTTGCAGTAGCGCTTGCCCTCGCGGTTCACTGCGCAGCCCGTGAACGGAATGACACCGTCCATGGGACCGGCCTTCACGCCGCCGCCATTGGGGCAGGCCGGCCACGCCTTCTGCCACGCCGCGCCGCACCACAGGCCCATCTTCTGGCCGTCACCCGGATACAGGCCGCCGTAGAACAGCTCCTTGTCGTAATCGACGGGCGCGTCGAACTGGTCGGGCGTGATGTAGGCCACCGCCTGGGGCGCATATTTGGCCATCATTTGACGATTCGTGGAGAAGTCGCCCGTGGCCAGCACCACGGCCTTCGACCCTACGTACTTCGCGTAGGTGCCGTCCTCGCGCTCGGCGATAACCGCCGTCACACGGCCCTCGGTGCCATTGGGCACGTCGCCGCGCACCAGCTGGCGAGCGATGTTCTTGTAGTAGATGGTGGTGCCCGAAAGCTCCTCGAAGCGACGGGCCAGCTCGTTTACGACCAGCGGCTGGTTCATGCCCATGCCGGGATGCTCGTCGTCGTACCAGCCATGGGCGCCGATCACGTAGTAAATGGAGTCTTCCTCGTTGTTGAAGGTGGGCAGCGGGGTTTCGATGCCGGTGGTGTAGCCTGCCGCCTCCATGATGTCGATGAGCCAGTTCATCACGGCCTCGGAGTTGTTGTAGTACTTGTACCACTTGCGCGTATCAACGCGGGCGCCGTTAGCCTGCAGCTCCTTCTCGAAGAACATGGCATCGTTGCGCGGAATGCCCATGGCCTCCATATACTTGGAGTACACGGCGTGGTTCGAGCCGCCGCGGCTGATGGGTTTGCTGCTCGCCGAGATGAGCACCACCTTCGCGCCTTCCTCGGCGGCGGCGTTGGCCACCGTCAGGCCGCCCGTGCCGGCTCCCACCACCACAATATCCGCCTCAATGGTCTCGGCAATCTGGTCGTCGGCAATAGCCTCGTCGGGAATCTCGAAACTCCACTTGGCGAAATAGGAGTCGGCGTCCATGGCACCGCCCGCTGCGGCCGTGCCATCCGCCGTGTCGCCCGCGGCACCGACCTTGCCATCCTCGGCGCTCGGCGCGCAGCCAGCCAGCCCCGCCATGGCAGCACCGGTAGCCGCCACGGCTGCTCCCGCCAGGAAATTACGGCGGGACATCGCGCCCCGCGCCACAGCGCCCACGCCCTCGTTCGGATCGAAATACATCGTTCCCTCCCTTGCATTCCACAGGACAAATTTCACCGGCCGCCTTTTGCGGCCGTCTCCAATGTATCCAACTGACCTGGTCGTTTTCCATCACCCAAACGGGGGAAATGCTGCGGGGAGGCCAAAAGACCTCTCCGCATCGCCCCGAGCATGGGCAAAACACGCGCGTTCGGGTATGCTGACGGGAACTTTCGGGAAAGGACGTCTCATGCGCACTTCGCAGCTCGAGTACTTTATCGCAGTAGCCGATACGGGCAGCTTCACCCAGGCGGCCGAGCGATGCCATGTGGCGCAGCCGGCCATCAGCCAGCAGATCCAGGCCCTTGAAAAGGAGCTGGGATTCTCCTTGTTCCTGCGTAGCACCAAAGGCGTGCAGCTGACGGCGGCCGGACGCCAGTACTATCGCGACGTGTCCGGCATCCTGGATGCCCTGGAGCGCGCCGATCGGCACGCCTCCTCCATTGCCCGCGGGCAAGCCGGGTCGCTGGACATCGGCGTGGCCAGCTCGGGTCAGATGGGGCTCTTCCAGGTTATCCGCCGCTTTTGCACCACCTATCCCGAGATTCGCATCGGGCTGCACCGCGCGCTTTCCCGCATGCAGGAGGAGCATCTGCGCGCCGGCGCTTACGATGTGGCGCCCGCGCCGCCCTGCGCTTTCGCCGATCGCGAGGGGCTGGCCGTCGCCGGTGCCGCTCGCGAGCCGCTGCACATCATCATGAGCGAGTCGCACCCCCTGGCGGCGCGGCGCTTTCTGGATGTAGAAGACCTGCTTGCCTATCCGCACATCATCGCCGACACACCCGGCGACGAGCTGGCGCTGGCTACCTACCCCTACCTGGCCGAGCACCCCGAGGTCATGCTTTCGCGCGCCGAGGACCAGGGCATTGCCTGGATGATGATGACCCTGGGCCTGGGCATCGAGGCGGTGCCCGAGACCGTCATCGCATCGCTCGACCAGGGCTATGTCGCCCGCGCAGTGCAGGGCTACGACGCATCGCTGGAGATCGGGTGGGTGTATAGGGCCGACAACGACAACCCAGCTCTGGAAAAGTTCCTCGATTTCATTAGCGACCAGCATTTATAAGAAACGCTTCTAGGTATCGAGCAAAGAGATATTTCCCAAAACGCCGCCGGCGCGCCTAGACTGGGGCCATCCGAAAGAGGGAAAAGGAGGACCCCATGAACGAGAACATCACCACCTTGAAGCTGACGCGCCGCAACTTCCTGGCAGGTTCGGCCGCCGCCCTGCTCGGCACCGCCGGGGCCGCCGGCCTGGTCGGGTGCGCGCCGGCCGCCAAAGACGACGAGAAACTGGCCGACACCGGCGAGGCGCCCGCGCCGAAGGAGCCCACGGCCACCCGCGACGCCGACATCGTCATCGTCGGCTCGGGCGCGGCCGGCTGTTTCGCCGCCTACGAGGCCGCCAAGGCCGGCGCCGGCAGCGTGCTGGTGGTCACTAAGAGCGGCAACGCCACCGATTCCAACTTCAACGAGATCACCGGCACCGCCTCGGTGGAAACGGCCGCGCTGAAGGAAGCCGGCGAGACCTACACCGTGGACGACATGTACGAGCGCATGATCAACTACGCCCACTGGACGGTGAACGCCCGCCTGCTGCGCGAGTGCGTCAGCCTGCTTCCCAGCAACATCGACATCTTCGACGAGATGGGCGTCGAGACCATGGTGCTGGGCGACCGCTACAACTTCGGCTTCCTGAACGTGCACGGATTCACCGGCAAGAACAAGGGCGTGAACTTCGAAGAGGGCCTCACGGCACTTGGGGTGGAGTTCCTCTACGACGCCCCGGCCACTCACATTCTCATGGAGGACGGCCGCGCCGTGGGCGTGCAGTGCGAGAGCGGCAAGGACGTCATCAACGTGAATGCCAAGGCCGTGCTCGTGTGCACCGGCGGCTATTTGGCCAACGAGGAAAAGATGGCCGCCGAGTACGGCGGGTGCAAGGTGGTCAGCATGGGCTCGCTCAACAACACCGGCGATGGCGAGCGTATTGTGCTGGAGGCCGGCGGTGTGGCCGAGCGCATCCGCGGCCTGGGCATGAACGACATCTACGGCATGAACGAGAAGAGCACCATCTCGGTGTTCGACGCCAACCCCTTCATGCAGCTGGCCTTCTACGGCGGCCTGCTGACCGACCCGGCGGGCAAACGCTTCATGAACGAGTACATGCTGGCCCAAGAGCCCATGAACGGCGGCGGCGAGGCCACCCTGCACGAGAAGTGCTACTACGCCATCTTCAGCGAGAACACGGTGAACGCCATGAAGGACGCGCCCTACTACCAGAACATCGGCGCACCGGCGGTGTGGACGTCCGCGGCCACAATGTTCAACGCGCCCTTGGCCGACTTCGACGCGAACCTGGCCGAGGCCCAGGAAGAGGGCTGGTGCTTCAAGGCGGCGACCCTGGCCGAACTGGCCGAGCTGACGGGCCTTACCGCCCTGCCCGAGACCGTGGCCGAGTACGACCAGATGGTGGCGGCCGGCGCCGACACGCTCTTCCTGAAGGACCCCGCCTTCCTACAGCCCATCGAGGACGGCTCGGCGGCCTATTACGCCTTCGAGTACAACCCGAGCGCCTTCAACACCTTCGGCGGTCCGCGCACCGATGAGAACTGCTGCGCCCTGGACGCGAATTCCGACCCCATTCCCGGCCTGTACGTAGCCGGCGTTGAGAACGGCAGCCTGTTCTGCTCGCCCTACTACGCGGTGGGCGGATCGTGCTCGGGCCTGTCCCAGGCCTCGGGCCGCGTGGCCGCCCGCGCCATGGTGGACTACCTCAAGCAGGCTTAAGCGCACGCGAGCGGACCGCGGCCGTCGGACAGCGACGGGGGGCGTCCGCAGCATCGACCAACGTCCGCCGACTTCGGCAATCCGACCCTCCCCAGCGGAAGCTGCCCCTCTTGGCAGCTTCCGCTCTTTTTTTCGCGAAAAAGGCGCGGAAATCCGCCTGGGCTCGAACCGAAACCGCACGCCCGCTCCTTCGCGCCTGAACCCCGCGCATCAGGCACACTCGAGTCCCGCCACGGCCCGCCCCTATAGAGCGGTCTCGAGAAGCTCGGCGGCCTCGGCCTTCGAATGGACGCCCAGCTTACCGTACGCATGGCGCAGGTGCGTCTTCACCGTGTTGGCCGACAGATACAGCTCTTGCTCGATCTGCGATCGCGTCTTGCCCTGCAGCGCCAAGGTGAGCAGCTCGGACTCTCGCGCGGTAAGGCCGTAGCGCTCGGCCAAAGCGTCGCAGCGCGCCAGAAACAGCTCGTGGGGGCCCGGCTCGTGCTCGTCGGTACCGATGCCCACGCCCTGGGCTCCCCAGTCGGCGTTCACCGCCGTCTCGCTCTTCCAAATGAGCACGCACACGAGCACCAGCACCAAACCCGCCAGCGCCACCACCACGCGCACCAGCTGGCTGTCGTGCAGCGCCGTGGCCTGCACGAAGCGCATAAGCAGCAAGCCGGCCAGCAGGGGGAGCTCGGTGCATGCGCGCGTCACGGCGAACAGGCGCAGGCTGGGCACCTCGTAGCGGCGCACAATGCCCACCAGCACCAACAACACGAAAAACGTGAAGAACACGAAGGCGAATTTGGCAGTGAACGAAATCGCATTGCCCAGAAACCCGGCACCGAACGGCACCAGCACCAACGATGCCACCGCCAGCCCCAGGGCGGCCAGAGCCAGGGTGCGCGCGTCCAGCTTGTCGCGACGCAGCCACGCCAGCCCCAGCACCACCACCCCGAAGGCGCCGGTAGCGAGGATGCGGTGGATGGAGCCCATGTAGTCGGCGTTGGCCATGAACAGGCTCGACGTGCCCATGATAAAGCTGCCTATGGCCATGATGGCGAGCAACTTCAGCGGCATGGGATAACGCTGGGCCGCATCGGCGGGCGATTCCGAGGGCAGCACCCTCAGGGAAAGGGCCGCGGCCACCATAGACGCCAGCGGGCAAAGCGCCGTGGCCATCACGGCAAACGGAGGACGAAGCATGGCGATCAGGCAGGAAACGAGCAGCGCCGTGATGCACGAAAGGGCTCCGTCTACGATGGCCTGGGTCATGCCCATGGAGCAGTACACCTGGCCCCACAGGCAGAACAGCAGGGCACCGCCCACAGCCGCGGGAACCGCAAGGGAGAACACGGCCGCATAGGGCCATTCCCCGGGCAGGGCCCCCAGCCCGATCAATGCCGTCAGCACCGCCGTAAGCGTGGCCAGCGCAAAGCACGCCCGGGCATGATTCGACAGAACGCCTATCCTGCGCGCTCCTAGGGCCAAGACGATGAACGTGCCGATGTCGCCGACGCGCATGCCCATGTCGAAGGCGGTGCGGGCATCTAAGTCGCAACCCGGGCCGGGGAAGATGAGGGAGATATGGGTGCAGCTCAGCCACGCAATGAACAGCCCCATGCCCAGGAAGCGCACCGGGAAGATGCGCGCCGCCGAGGCCTCCTGCTCGAAATCGTAGGACGCCTCCTGCCCGCATCCCGGTGCCGGACGCTGCTTATCTGCCATGAAATCCCTTCCTCGCTCCCCGTTTACCAGGCAGTATAGCAACCGCCACGCCGAATAGCCAGCCACACGCAAAGGGAGCGACCGCAGTCGCTCCCTTGAAACGGCGTCTTTGCTGCCTCGTCCTAGACGGTCATCTCCTGGCCGCCGTTGGGGTGGCACTGCCCGCAGATATCGACCTGCTCGGCATGGCCCTTGTGGCACTCGTTGCAATCCTCGATGGTGCCGTGAATGGAATCGTGGGGATTGTAGTCGCCCAGATCTGCCGTACGCTCGGCCAGCGCGTCCCACGAGACATGGCAGTCGGAGCTGAGGCAGGTGGCGGTGTCGTTGTAGAACGTGCTCGAGCAGTCCGGCTCGCCCTCGATGCCGGCAGCCGCCAGCTGGTCGGCCAGGTTCCCCTGATGGCACGACGCGCAATCCTGGCCCAGAGCCGCGTGGTAGCCGGCCAGACCGGCCCCGTCCTCGGCATTGCTCCCATGCACGGGATACGCCGCCGCCAGATCGCCCGTGTCGGCGAGGGCGCCATCAGAGGCACCGCCGGCGGGCGCGCAACCCGCAGCCAGGCACAGACCGAACGCGATCGCAACCGCCGCCGCGGCGACGCCCTTCAAACGCAGTGACTTCCTCATTGCCTACACCCCCTGAGCGGCACTCTGGCCGGAAACGAAACCGAATGTAACGCAACGGCCGATGGACGGGCCGAAGATATGGCGCGGATAGTTCGTGTGGAAGAACCCGCCCGAGGCCCCGCCGGCGGCGTACAGACCCGGAATAACCTCGTTGTCGTAGTCGAGCACGCGGCACTCGTAATCCACCACCAGGCCGGATACCGTAGCCAGAATGGAGGACTGGTGCTTCACGGCGTAGTACTTCTCACCCTCGATCTTCACGGCCTTTTCCATGGGGCGGTTGAAGTCCTCGTCCAGCTTGTTGTCGACGAAGGTGTTGAAGCGCGCCACCTCGGCCACCAGGGTGTCGGCGGGCACCTCCATCAAGGCTGCCAGCTCTTCCAGGCTGTCGGCCTCGAACGCCCAGCCCTTCTCCTTGAACGGCTCCAGGGCCTCCAGCACCGCGGGAGCCGGCACCTGGGCGGAGCTGGCCACGCGCCAGCAGTTCTCGCCGTAATGGCGCTGGGCGGTAATGGCGTTGGAACGCGCCTGGAACGGCAGCGACTCGGAGGCGAAGCGACGGCCCTCCTCGTTGATCATCAGGCCGCCGGCCACCAGGCCCGTAATGCCCAGGTTAGAGGAATAGAAGGACTCGGGGCTGCCGAAATCGAAGTTCATAACAGCCGCCGGCAGCGGATCCATCTGGCCGCCCACGGCCAGGCCCATCAGCTGGCCGTCGCCGGTGGTGCCGTAATTGGGGCACCACGAGGCGGCGTTGGCGATGTCCTCGGGACGGCACCAGGCCTTCAGCATAGCCGGGTTGGCATCGAAGCCGCCCGTGGCGAGCACCACGCCCTTGGCCGCGTTCACGCGGAAGTAGCCTTCGCCGTCTTTGCAGATGGCGCCGGTCACCCGGCCGCCCTCCTCGCGCTCCAGCTTCACCACGGCGCTGCGGTAGCGCACCTCGGCGTTGGCGCGCTTGGAAAGCGTGTTCGCCAGATCCTTCACAATGTAGATGCCCGCGCCGCCGGCGTTCTTGATGGTCTGCTCGGACCACTGGGGCGACGTGAAGGTCACCTCAGTCTGCGGCACGTCGAAGTGGTGGGCGTTCTCGTTGTTGATCTTGAAGCCCTCGGTGATTTCACCTTCGCCCTCATCGAACTTGGCCTGAAGCCAGTCGGCGGCTTCCGGCGAGCGATCGGCCCACAGCTTGATGGGATCGATGGGCACGCGGTAGTAGGCGGCGTGGCGCATGCGGTCCATCATCAGCGGCTTGTCGCACACATAGTCCGCCGCGGCCATGGCGGCACCGCCCGTGACGCCCATGCCCTCGAACATGCCGCGGCCCTCGCTCATCTTCTCGAGGCAGAGCACGCGGGTGGCGCCGTCATCGGATGCCGACAGCGCGGCGCACACGCCGGTAATGCCGCAACCGGCCACCAGCACGTCGGTCTCCTCGGTGCGCACGATCTCGTCCTCGCCAATCTCGCGCAGCTCGAAGGCCACCTTGCCCTGACGGTCCATGTCCGTCGGCGCGTCCACCACGGGCACGTAGCGCACCTTGGTGGGGAACACCTGGGCGTACAGGTCGGTATCGAAGTTCGCGATGCCCGCTTCAACCGTCGCGGCGCCCTCTTCCTCGGCAAAGGCGCGCACGGGGGGAACCGCGGCAAAAGCGCCCGCCGCCGCAGCCGATCCCAAAAGGGCGATGCCGCCGGCCTTCAGGAAGTCGCGGCGACTCGGCGCGAAGCTTTTCGCCTTCTCCATCTTCACTCCTCCTTCAACGATGTCTCCCGAACGCGGGCGCCGCCGTCAAGCGCGGGCTCGCGTCTCTCGTGAACGCATTGTGAAGGCGAAAGAAGCTTTTGTCGTGGGTGAAAGGGGCGAAACGCGGGTGCGATATAGGCTCACCCCCTCTCTCACCCCATAGTTGACCAGGGAATTTACCGAACACCCTTCTCGGTTTTGGCGACCACCAGGAACAGCGCCAGGGCTGCGGCGCCTACCACGGCCATGGCCAGGTACAGGTTCGCGTACCCGATGAGCGGGGCCACAAGGCCCAGCAGGATGGGGCCGATGCCCACGCCCACGTCGAGCAGCATGTAGAAGGTGGCGTTGGCCACCGAAAGCCGCGCATCGCTCGTCACGCGCACGGCCATGGCCAGGCCGCACGACTGCACCGTACCCACGCCGAAGCCGAGCAGCGCCGCCGCGCCCAAGATCATCCAGTCGTTGGCGGCGAAGGCGAGCACCACCATGCCGGCAACGAACGACGCGAAAGCCGGCACCATGACCGGATGCGGCCCCACGCGGTCGAAGGCGCGGCCGGTGAAGGGGCGCGTGATGAACATGGCCAGGGCGTACACCACGAAGAACACGCTGGCCGCGCGGGCCAGGCCGATTTCGGTGGCGTAGGGCGTGAGGAACGTGAGCAGGCTGGAATAGCCGAAGAACAGAAGGCCGCACACCACGGCGATGGGCAGCACGCCAGCCTCCACGAAGCGCGCGAGCGGCGAGTGCTCCACCTTCGCGGTGACCACCTCTTCCAAATGAGTAGAGGGCACGCGGCTGCAGGCCGGGCAGTCGGTATCGGTGCCGGCGCACACGGGACAGACCGCGTCGTCGGCGGCAGCAGCCGGCGTGCTGACGGCGCGAGGCCCATCGGCAACGGCAGCGGCATCCTCGCGTGCCTCCTCCACGGGTGCAGCGGCCAGGACGGCAGCTGCGGCGTCGTCGGCCGCCTCAACCTCGGCCACGGCACGCGACGACGAGCCCTTCACCTTCGTAGCCGTCCCGGGACGCAGAAGCAGCGCCGCGGGAATGGACGCGGCCACCAGCACGCTCGCCACCGTGAACACCACCGGGTAGCCGAAGTTGTTCGCCAGGAAAATGCCGGCGAACGGGCCGATGGCGCTGCCCAGGGTGATGGACAGCATGAAGTAGCCGATGCCCTCGCCCTTGCGCTCGGGCGGCACCACGCTGGTGATCACCGTAGCGACGGTGGTGGAGCACACGCCGTAGGCGAACCCGTGAACCAGGCGCACGCCGATGAGCGCGCCGATAGGTTCGTTCAGCAGGTAGAGCGCCGTGAGGGCCACCTCCGCAATGCAGCCGACGATGAGCAGGGGCATGCGCCCGAAACGCTCCATGAGCGGCGCGGCGGTGAAGCGCGAGAACAGCGTGCCCACGATAAATGCGCTCGCGCAGAAGGCGGCCACCGCAGCCGGGGCCTCATACACCGCAAGCGCGTAGGCGGTCATCACCACCATGAGCATGAAGTAGTTACCCGCGATGAAGAAGTTCAGAAACGTGCCCGCCACGAAATTGCGCGTCCACAAGGGCTGGGGCGCGGGCTTGGCGCACGCGGGGGCAGCGGGCTTCGCCTGCACCCGAGCTGCAGGACGGCCCGAGCGCGTACCGGCGGAAGCGGGAGAGGTTGCGGCCGTACGGGTCGCGGCAGCAGATGAGGCCATTAGCGGCAGTCGCCTTCTTTCGCGATAAGGACGGTCATGGGCGATTCCTTGGTGACCGCGTAGCTGACCGAGCCGAGGAATCCCTTCACCCCGCCCTGGCCGCGGCTGCCCATGATGATGAGGTCGCAGCCCTCGTCCTTCGCGCAGTTCACGATGAGATCGGCCGGGGACGTGCCCTTCAGCACCTTCACCTCGGTGGGATTGGCCATATCGGCGGCGATGGCCTCAAGCTCGCCGCGCACGGCCATGGCATCCTCCACCATGACGGTGTCCATGCCCGCCGCAGCCGAGCCCGACGAGAACAGGCGCATGACGTGCACGAGCACCACCTCAACCGCAGGGTTCTGATCGGCTATCTCGCGCATCACCTCGAGGGCGCGGTGCGATGGCGCGCTTCCGTCGTAGGCCACGAGGATCTTCTTGCACCACATGGGGGCATCCTTTCTGTCGGCGAATCTGCTCGGCGGACTGTCAAGTCCACCGATCATTGTAGCCCCGCCATGCAACCCCCACGGTTTCTTTGCAAAGTTGTTGAAAAGAACGCCAAGGGGCCGCTCCGCCCGAAAGCGAAAACGGCCCCTCAACCCAGTGCACCGTTGCGATGCGCCGACCCGCCGCTGCCCCAGCCCCAGCCCCGGCAGCGGCAACGGCGCTCCCCTACTCCGCGACGAAGGTGTCGCGGTCGGGGGCGAAGGACTGCATGGCCTCGATGGTGCGGGCGAACAGTTCGTCCAGCTCCCAGCCGAGCATCTCGGCACCCGAGGCGATCACCTCGCGGCTCACGCCGGCGGCGAAGCGCTTGTCCTTGTACTTCTTCTTCAGCGACTTCACGTTGAAGTCCATGACCGACTTGCTCGGGCGCATGACCACAGCCGCGCCGATAAGTCCCGTCAGCTCCTCGGTGGCGAACAGGATCTTCTCCATCTGCAGCTCAGGCTTCGGCAGCTCGGGGTTGAAGTCCGACGTGTGCGACTGAATGGCGCGGATGAGCTCGGGCGTGCCGCCGGCCGCCTCGATAAGCGGCGCCGCGTAGATGGTGTGCAATTCCGGCTCGTCGTCGTGCTCCTCCCAGTCCAGATCGTGCAGCAGGCCCACGATGCCCCAGAACTCCTCGTTCTCGGCGTCGTACTCGCGGGCGAAGTAGCGCATGGTCTGCTCCACGGTCTCGCCGTGCTCCAGATGGAAGGGGTCCTGGTTGTGGGCGGCCAGCAGCTCGTAGGCCTGCTCGCGCGTCATGCCGGCGGAAAGTGCGGCCATGAACGTCTCCTCTCGTCTCGTTTTCATTCGGCACCACTATACCCACTTGCCCGGCCGACGGCCACCCGCGTTCCCACAAAAAGAGGGTCGCCCCTTTGGACGACCCTCCATCGATTCCGCTGCGCGCCGCGACAAAACGGCGCCGGAGCCCTACACCTCCAGGTTCTTGAAGGCCTCGGGCACTTCCTTGAAGCCCTTGGAAATGACCGCGGCAATGATAAGGCCCACGATGAACCAACTGACGCCCACGCCGTAGGTGAGCATATCGAAGCCCGTGAACACGTAGATCAGAATGAGAATGCCGATCCAGGGGCAGATGAGGTAGCGCAGAACGGCCTTGGGACCCCGCTGCTTCTCGCGGCACCAGAAGTACCAGAACACGCCGAAGTTCAGCACGATGAACGAGGCCAGGGCGCCGAAATTGACCATGGGGGCGAGCACCGTCATGCCGCCGAACTGGCCGGCCGTCAGCGTGAGCACCAGCGAGAACGCGCCGAGGAAGATGGCGGCGATCCAGGGAGTCTGGTACTTGGGGTGCACCTTGCCGAGCACACGGGGCAGCACGCCGTCGCGGCCCATGGAGAACAGCAGGCGCGAAGAGGCGATCTGCGCGTTCATGATGTTGGCAATGCCGATAGCCACGATGTTGATAACGAGCATGAAGTTCTGCAGCAGCAGGCCGCCGGCGGCGTAGCACGCATCGAAGAAGCCCATGTCGGGGTCGGTGTTCGCCCAGTCGGGCAGGATGAGGGCGGCCACGTAGGTCTGCGCCACGAACACGACGATCATGATGCAGAGCGCGATGAGGATACCCTTGCCGATGTTCTTCTCGGGCTGGCGGGTTTCCTCGGCAAGCGTGGACATGCCGTCGAAGCCGAGGAAGGACAGGCAGGCCAGCGACACGGCCGTGGCCACGAAGTGCAGATCTACCTCGCCGGGCTTGTAGAACGGCTCGGTGGAGAACTCGCCGTAGCCGCCACCGCCGGAAACGTACATACAGCCCACGGCGATGAACACGATGAGCGCCACGATCTCCACGGCGAAGATGACCCAGTCAACGCCCTTCGACATGGTGATGCCGCGAACGTTCACGAAGGTGTTGAAGGCGACGAACACCAGCACCCACAGCCACCAGGGCGATCCGGGCACCAGCGTCGTGCCCCAGTTGGCCACCATGACCAGCAAAAGCGAGGGGACCAGGATGTAATCCAGCAGAATGAGCCAGCCGGACATGAAGCCCACGTGGGGGTTGATGGCGCGCTGCACATAGGAGTACACCGACCCGGCAATGGGGAACTTGTTGGACATGGCCGCGTAGCTGAGGGCCGTGAAGCTGATGGCCACGAAGCCGATGATGTACACCAGCGGGGTGAGGCCGCCGGAATCGACCTGCAGCGAGCCCCAGATAGACTGCGGCGCAATGAGCACCATGAACAGAACGCCGTACAAAACGACGTCGTGGAGTTGCAACCCGCGGCGCAGCTCCTGCTTGTAGCCGAACGCCTCGATGTCCTCACCGAGGCCGATGGTCGGCTCTTGGACGGGCTTTCCCATACCCATCTCCTTTCCCTTGGGACCGCGACCCCCGGCGCGATGCGCTGTGCGCGACCGGCGCGCCCAGAGTGCCCGCGGCCTTCCTCTCTGCAATCGCTGTGTCGCGACGCGGCAGGATGCGCGAGGCGCTCTGCGAGGTCGCGGCACTACGATAGGGGCATTATGCGCCGCCCAGAAACACGGCGGCAGCGCGCGAACGCGGTTTTCGCCCCGATGGGGCAAAATGGCGGCGTTTCGGTTGAGCGCACAAAAACGGCGCCCCTTGGGGGACGCCGCGCATTGCGAAGCCGAAGCCGGGCACCGACGCCATCGCGGCCGGCGCGGCCGGGCCCTTTAGGCCGGCAGCGTGAAGCCGATGCCCTCCAACACGTATTTCGGCACCATGAAGCGCACCGTTTTCTGGGGGTCCACCATCTGGCACACCTGCACATCGGCCGTCAGCGACAGCAGCATCACCAGCTCGTCGGCACCCCGGCCCGTGCCCTCGTGCAGCACGTCGACCATCTGGTGCACCGCCGCATCGGCCGCCGCGTCCAGGGAATCGCCCGACACGATGATGCCGAAGTGCGTGGCCGTCTCGATGAGCGGGTTCGGCACCGCCAGATCGGGCATCGCCGTAAGGGTGACGGTGGCCCAGCCAGCCACCTCGGCACCCGACACCGACACCTCGCCGTCGCCCATGACGGCGTGCATATCGCCCAAGCCGAACAAGGCGCCCGGCACGGCCACGGGGAAGTACAGCGTGGCACCGGCGCCGATGGCGGTGTTGTCCATATTGCCGCCGTGGGAACCCGGCGTGCCGCAATTCACCGGCGCGCCGGCCGGGGCCACGCCGATGACGCCGATCATGGGAGCCAGCGGAATGGACAGGCCGTCGTCCCACACCAGATGATCGTCCTCGATGGCGCAGATCTTAGTGGACCAGGCGTCGAGCCGGTCCCCGCACACGCCCTCGTCCTTGCCGGTGCACGAGGCCGTCTGGGCATCCAGCTCGATAGCCTCGATCGTCACTTTCAGGGCACCGCCCGGCTGCGCCTCCTCCACGAAGATGGGGCCGGTGGCGGGATTGATGCGATCCCAATCGATTTCGTCCAGCTCGTCGTCGGCCGATTGCACCTGGTTGCCGAAGCAGTCCTTCGTGCGCACACGCACCGTGGTGCCCGACGGCACCGTCATCGCCGGCTCGGCATCGGCACTGAACGCGTAGATAACCTTCTCGTCTCCCAATTCCACCATGAGCTCTCCTCCTGCGGGGCCTGCACATCGCGCGCCGTCCGCTGCGGAGGCGCCACGGCCCATCTTAGCAGATGGCACGCTCCTCCCGCCACGGGCCGGGCGCCGCGCCTCGGGCAAAAGCGAATACGACCTCAGAACACGATGCCAAGCCCGTTGCAGATAAGGCCCCAGAAAACGCCCGTGGCATACAGCGCGACGATGATGGCCAGGTTCTGCTTCCAATGGCGGTTGGCGCGCACGAGCACGAGCAGGCCCACGCCGGCGCTCACGAGCAGGCCCGCGAGCATGGCGCCGCCGCCCAGCACGCCCTCCACGTACAGCTGGGCGATGACCACGCTGGCCGCACAGTTCGGAATGAGGCCCACGAGCGCCGTGGCGAAGACGGAGAAATTCGGATTCTCGCCGAGGAGGCGGGCAAGCGCGTCTTCCCCCACCGTTTCCAGCACCACGTTCAGCATAATGGTGATGAGGAAGATGAACAGGGTCACCTGCACCGTATGCTTCGTGGCGCTTTTCAGAATGCCCCGCCACCCGTGGCCGTGGCTGTGGGTGTGCTCCACGTCGTCGTGATGCTCGTAGGCGCGCTCGGGCGCGACCTCGCAGGCATGGCAGTCGTGGTTGCAACCGCACCGGTCCCGCTCGCACAGCTCGTGAATGCGCAGGCGCTCCCTATCGCGGCGCGCCAGGCGCAGCACGGCGTCCACGATAAATCCCATGACCATGCCGATGACCACCTTCGCGCCCATGATGGACAAGATGGTGTTGCCCGGCACGGCCTCGGCCAGGAAAATCGGCAGCATCTCGTCGGAGGTGGACAGGAACACGGCGAAGAGCGTGCCCAAGGTGATGACGCGGCCGGCGTACAGCGTGGCCGCCGCGGCCGAGAAGCCGCACTGGGGCACCACGCCCAGAAACGCGCCCACGATGGGCCCGGCCGCCCCGGCATGCCGGATGGCCTCCTGGGTCTTGCCGCCGGTCTTGTGCTCCAGCCACTCCATGGCCAGATAGGTGACGAACAGAAACGGGATGAGGTAGAGCGTGTCGGCAACGGAGTGCTCCAGCACGTCCCCGGCTATGTGCGTGATTTCTTCCATAGCCTCATTGTAGAAGAAAGGCGCCCCGCAGGACGCCTTTCCCTTTGTTCGTTTGTCGAGCGGTTACCCGCGGCCCGAACATGGCGTGGGCCGAGTTTGCAGCCTCGGCCCACCGAAGCAGACGCGCGTTCGCGTCGCCTACTTGTTGGCCCAGGCGCGACGGCCCATGGGCACGATGACCAGGGCCAGGATGATGATCAGCACATAGAACACGATGTTCATCCAGAAGGCACCGGCGTAGGAACCCGTAATGTCGAAGATCTGAGCGTAGATCAGGGCCGAGAAGCCCGAGAACACGTTCAGGCCCGTGGCGACCACGGCGAACACCGAGGAGTAGTCCTTGTCGCCGAAGGCCTGCTGGCAGGTCAGCGGCGGAACAACGTTCAAGGCGGAGTAGCCGATGCCGAACAGGGCGACGCCCACATAGAAGATCATCGCGCTGTCACCGGAAATAAGGGCCACCGCCGCGCCGGCGCCGCCCAAAACGCCCGCCACGATACCGGCGGCCTTGGCACCGAAGTGGTCGGAAATCCAGCCCAGGCCAAACTTGCCGATCATCGAGGTGATCATGGCCACCGACACGGCCATGGCGCCCACCTCCGGACCCAGGGCGTCCACCGTCGAGGCATAGCGGGAAAGCTGCTGCACGAACGAGGCGGAGATGACGAACATGCCGGCCATCAGCACGAGGAGCCACAGGGCGGGCTGCTTCAGGGCCTCGCTGCGCATGAGGCCGGAAGTCTCCTTAACCTCGGTGACGTTGGCTTCGGCAGACTTAGCACGATCGGCCTCGGCGGCATCGTAGCCCCAGGGCTTCACGCCCATCTTCTCAGGGGACTCGCGCAGCAAAGCCAGCGTGACACCGGCGCCAATGACCAGAACGATCACGCCGGTGATGATACGGGCGGTATGCCAGCCCATACCGGAAATCCAACCCTGCACGACAGGGCTCATGATGGCGCCGAACAGCGACACGAACACGCCGATGGTGCCGATGACCGTGCCGTTGCTCTTGGCAAACCAGCGATTGACCATGGTCGGCGTTCCAATATACATCCAGAACGCAGCAGAAGCGCCGTACAGCACGCCGAAGATGTTCCACTGCCAGGGCGCGTCGAAGAACGCGCAGGCAATCCACGACAGGCTGAAGACCAGCATGGCGGCGGTCATGATCCAGCGCGGATTGTACTTGGCGATGATTTTGCCGGCGAAAATCGTCACAATAGCCTGTACCCAAGGCTGAATGGACATGTACAGCGAGGCATCCGTCTGGCTCCAACCAAACTCATCGATGACCGGGGTCAGGAACAGACCTGAATGATTGGCGGCAAAGCCCAGCGGTACGGCATAGAATGCGATACAGGAAATCGCAATTGCCCAGGCGTAATTGCTGCCCTTAGTTGTAGTTCCCATTCTTTCTCCTTATCTCGTTACGCCCGATCTGCAAACCGGGCGTCGTATCACTAGCAAAAACCGTGCCGCAACGTCCCTCTGCAACGGAACGCGGCTACCGTTTTTGCTAATTACCCCTTACAGGGGGAGGAAGCGGAGCGGTGAGCCCCGCAACCCTCCCAGTGCGGGCAAGTTACTCGCCCTTCTTCAGCACACCCTTCTCGTAGAGCAGCTCGATTTCCTCAGGTGAATAGCCGAACTCCTCCAGAATGTCATTGGTGTCGGTGTTGTACTTGGCACCGCCGCGAATAATCTGGCCAGGATGCTTCGAGAACTTCGGCATCATGTTCACCTGCTTCACGTCCTTGCCGGTGATCTCGTCGTGCACGTCGATGAACACCTCGCGGGCCTGATAGTGCGGATCCTCCAGCATCATGGCGTAGGTCATGTGCGGGCTCACCGGAATGCCCATCTCAGAGAACGTGCGGTTCACTTCCTCCACCGTGTGCTCCTCGCACCAGGAGTCCAGCGCGGCGCGGAACTTCGCGGCGCGGGGTGGCAGGGGCTCGTCCAAGCTCTTGCAGCCGGGCGCGCGGGTGATGGAGGCGTAGGATCCCAGCGGCTGGAAGTCCTCGTCGTCGGCGAAGCCGAAGAACTCCACCAGCTTGCGCACCGGGCCGGCGCCGCCCACGGCCACCTGCACGTAGCCGTCCTTGCACTTCTGGGAGCCAGCGCAGGCGCCCACCAGGTCCTCGTTGCCGATACGCATGGGCTGGATACCGTGGTTGATGCCGTCGGAAAGCGTGGCGCCCTGAATGCGCACGAGCGACTCGAACTGGGTGCAGTCGATAGACTCGCCCTCGCCGGTCTCGCGGGCGCGAATGACGGCGGCAAGCGTCGCCCAGGCACCCATGAGGGCCGTGGCGAAGTCGCCGGTGAAGGGCTTGGTCACGTTCGGCGGGCAACCCGGGAAGCCGTTCAGGTTGGAATAGCCCGAGAACGCCTGGCCGATGGGGTCGAAGGACGCCTTGCGCACGTAGTCGGGATCGCCCCAGTTGCCGAAGCCGGAGATGTGCAGGATGACCAGCGCCGGGTTAGCCTCCCACAGCACCTCGTCGGTGAGGCCCCACTTGGCCCAGGTGCCACCCTTGGACGATTCCACCAGCACGTCGGCCCACTTCACCATCTGCAGCAGAATCTCCTTGCCCTCGGGCGAGGGGATGTTCAGGGTCATCATGCGCTGGTTGCGGCGGTCCACCGACCAGGCGTCGCCGTACATGCGGTACATATCGGGAGCCATGGTGCTTTCCAGCTCGATGACGTCGGCCCCCTGCTCGGCGAACAGCTCGCACACGAACGGCGCCGCGATAACCGCGCCGGCGTTCAAAACCTTCAGGTTCTGCAAGTTTCCGAACTTGGGACGCTCTGATGACTTCATAGGCTACCTCCTTGTCTCATGGCTGCGCCCGCAGACGCACCCCTTAGCCGCGCCGCCGAAGCGACGAGATTCCCTGTTAGGCCCTGCAAGCAACATGCGTGCCAAACTTGCAGGGCACTGCGCGGCCGCCTTCCGGCCCGCAGCAGCGGCGACGATGCCCGTACGCCTTTCGCGGGCATGAAGCGGCCCTTCGCCCCCTTCTAGCAAGGTTCGTGCCAAAGAACGGCGTTGCCGCGGCCAAGGTGGCATGGTATTTTCTAGATATTCCCAGGCCGTTGGGCGACGCCGCGCGAAGCCGCGGGCGCCTTACCGACGGCCCATCACCGCCCATCCCCCAACCGAAAGCGAGCAGCACCCGTGATCGTCGGCATCACCACAACCCTGAACGAGGCAGACGGCTTCCAGCGCGTGAACGTGGAGTACATCAACCGCGTGGCCGCCACGGGCGCCGTTCCCGTGCTGCTAACGCCGGTAGCGGGCGGTGCCGAGGCGAACCGCGCCCTGGCCCGCCAGGTGATCGACGGGCTGGACGCGGTGCTCATCACCGGCGGCGGCGACATTCACCCGCGCTACTATGTGCCCGACCCGCACCAGAACCGCGACGCGCTGGACATGGACGACGTGGCGGCCCTCGGCTGCGGTTCGTCGTCGCGCTGCCGCTCCACCGGCGAGGCGGTGCCCTTCTGCGGGCACAACGCGTCGGATGCGGCCTTCCGCCAGGCCATGGGAGGCCCTCCCGGCCCCGACGAGGTATGCGCGCTGGACGGCCGCAACGTGCTGACCAACCCCGACCGGCCCGCCGTGCCATGCCTGTCCGACCTGTTGGCCGTGAACGTGGAACGCGACGGCTTCGAGCTGGAGCTGGCCCAGCAGGCCCACGAGCGCGGGGTGCCCTGCCTGGGCATCTGCCGCGGCATGCAGGTTATGAACGTGGCATTGGGCGGCAGCTTGTACCGCGACCTGTACAACTGCGGTGTCACCGAGCGTGGCCATCGCCAGGAGCCGCCCTACGAGCGCACCACCGATACCGTCACCGTTGCCCAGGGCAGCCTGCTGGCGTCTATTCTGGGACGTCCGGGGCCCTTCGAGGTGAATTCCATGCACCACCAGGGCGTCGACCATGTGGCCCCCGGCCTGCTGGTGTCCGCCCGCAGCGACGATCGCGTGGTGGAGGCCATCGAAGACCCCGATTGGCCGTTCTACCTGGGCGTGCAGTGGCATCCGGAATACCTTGAGCACTGCCGCGGCCTCTTCACTGCCCTGGCCGCCGCCGGCGAGCGCTACGCCGCCGCGAAGTAGCCGGGCGAATGCGGCCATGGCAATCGGCGCGCCCTTTCGCTTTTCCGAACCCCTGCGCGAGGGCGTTATCCTCGCGCGGCCGAACCGCTTCATCATGGACGTCGACCTCGGCGACGACGCGCCCGTGCGCTGCCACTGCCCGGCGGTATCGCGCATCGGCGGCCTTGATCTAGCGGGGCGACCCTGCCTGGTGTCCGACTCCCGCAATCCCAAGCGCAAGATGCCGCTCACCGTGGAGGCCTTCTCGCTGCAGCAGCCCGATGACGCGGCCAAGCAGTGGATCGGCATCAACCAGAACGCCTCGAACCGCTATGTAGAGCACTTCCTGCGGGAAGGCGCCCTGGATGATGTTACGGGGCCGGTGGCCGAAGTGCGCCGCGAAGTGCCCCTCGGCGCATCGCGGCTCGATTTCCTCGTGAACGACAACTTGTTTTTGGAAGTGAAGACCCCGCTCGTGCAGGTGCAGACCGCCGTGCCCGCCTACGTGCCGCGCCTGCCCGAGGCGCCCTTCAGCTCCACCGAGCGGTCGCTGCGACATTTGCGCGAGCTGGCCGCGTCGCTTGCGCGCAACGAACGCGCCGCGGTGCTGTACTGCCTCTACTACGAGAACGACGGCTTCCGCTTCTACCATGGCACCACCTACGCCGATGTGCTCGCCACCGTGGATGCCTGCCGCGATGCCGGCGTGGAGCTGTGGCAGGCCGATTTCCGCGTCACGCCCTCCGACGTTTCCCTGATGCGCTGCTACCCCCTGGAGAAATGGTAGCGGGGTGCTTTGCCGGGTAAGGAGCCCCGCTTTTTACCCGGCAAAGCACCCCGCCGCTGGATCACCTGCCTCTGGATCACCTGTCGCCGGAACACCCGTCGCCGGAACACCCGCCGCCCCAGATCCAGTCGCCGAGCATCCGAATGCGGGGCATCTCAACGCGTTTGGTGGTCGCAAATTATAGGATCTATATACCGCTTACGCTCCCCAGACTCTTTATGGCCCAAAAACGAGGGATTTATAGTGATTCGAAAGCCGAAACGAGCCTCAAATATAGACATCCTAGCGAAAATGGCCGCAAAACAACCCTCATGCACCAGCTTTACCTTTTCCAAAACTATACATCCCACTTTATTTGACCAAAAAAACGCTCGAGGAGGTGAAAAGGCATAGACATCCTCGCTTTCTTGGCCAACCTAGCTTTCCGCCAACCTGGCCAAGACAAAAAGCGTCCGCAGGACCATCTCTCCTGCGGACGCTTATCCAGCGCTCGAAAACAAGGCCAACGCGGCGGCGCGATTACCCAGCATCGGGAAACGATCCCATCGCGCCAGCACGTTTCGCCCACCTTGACCGAGAGCTTCTCGATCACCCCTCTTCTTAGGCTTTCTCGATCGTCTCCTCGACCACTTCCTCGTAAGCCGCGTGATCGGGTTCGTAGCCACGGTTGTCGGGCACCAGGAAAATGAACACGAGCGAGCTGAGCAACAGGAAGAACGGGTAGAACAGAAACGGCATGATCTGGAAGGCCGACACGGAGTACCCCAGCTCGGCGCAGGCCGAAATAGCCACGAGCATCTGGGCACCGTAGGGGATGACGCCCTGGAACACGCAGGAGAACGTGTCCAAGATTGAAGCCGTCTTGCGACGCGAGATGTCGTAGGTCTCGGCCATCTCGTGCGCGATGGGGTTCGCCATCACGATGGCCACGGTGTTGTTGGCCGTGGCGATGTCCATGGCGCCCACGAGCAGGCCCATGCCCAGCTGGCCGCCCTTGCGCCCCTTGAACACGCGCTTGATGCCGTGCAAAAGCGCCACGAAGCCGCCGTTCTCGCGGATGAGCGCGCAGATGGCGCTCACGAGCACGGCCACCATGGTGGTCTCGAACATGCCGGACGCGCCCGTGCCCATGTTGCCCAGCAGATCCACCGCCGGCACGGCACCGGCGGCCACCACGATGATAGAGCCGGACAGAATGCCCAGGAGCAGCACGACGAACACGTTGATGCCCAAGATGCCGCCGAACAGCACAATAAGGTAAGGCACCAGCTCGATGAGGTTGTACTCGTTATGAACGGTGCCCGAGATATCGGAGCCGAGCGACAGGGCCAGAATGACCACGAGCGTCACGATGGCGGCGGGCAGGGCGATCTTGAAGTTCTCGCGGAACTTGTCCTTCATGCGGCAGCCCTGGCCCTGGCACGACGCGATGGTGGTGTCAGAGATGAACGACAGGTTGTCGCCGAACATGGCGCCGCCCATAACCGAGGCCACGCACAGCGGCATGGAGAATCCCGAGGCCGCCGCCACGGCCACGGCGATGGGCGTGATGAGCGTGATGGTGCCCACCGACGTACCCATAGAGATGGACACGAAGCAGCTGACCACGAACAGCACCGCCACCGAGAACTCCGCGGGGATGATGGACAGCATAAGGTAGGCCACCGACTCGGCCGAGTCGCGGCCCACGGTGCCCACGAACACGCCGGCAGCCATGAAAATGAGGATCATGGTGACGATGGTCTTGTCGCCGATGCCCCGACCCATGACGACGAGCTTGTCGTCGAAAGGCAGCTTCCGGTTCTGGAAGCACGCCACCAGAAGCGCCACCAGAAAGATCACCACGATGGGGATGTTGTAGAACCCCATGGAAATGCCCATGCCGTACTCGAACAGCATGCCGAGCCCCAGATACAGCACGAGGAACACCCCGATTGGCAGCAGCGCCGCCACATTTCCCTTTTTCACTTCGCACTCCATTTTCTTCGTCTCAAACAGCAGGGGCCTATAGTACACCAGAAAAACCGCTGCCGATGCGTCATCTTCCCCGCGCGGAGCTTACTTATAATGGATGGTGAACGATAGCCGCGCCCGATGGCCCATCCTCCGGGCGCGCCGCCCCTCCCACTCGCAAAGGAACCTCCATGAGCGACCAGCACGGCACCGACGAAAACCCCGCCACCGCCCCTATCGAAGAAGGCACCTACGAGACCCCCGACGACATCGCCGCCGAGGCCGCGCGCGATGCGGGCGGCGCACCTGCCACGCCGGTCGACCCCTTCGAGCCCGGTTCGCTCGGGTGGCTGCTCCCCTGGGCGGAAACCGGCGAGGGCGATGTGCTCACCCCCGATGCGGCCCTTGAGGTGTTTCTGGAATGGGTGGAATCCCGCGGCATGGAGCTGTGGCCCCACCAGGAGGACGCGCTCATGGACCTGGCTGTGGGCGACTCGGTCATCTTGGGCACGCCGACCGGCTCGGGCAAGTCCATGGTGGCGCTGGGACTGTGCTTCATGGCCGTGGCCACGGGACGCACGGCCTACTACACCGCGCCCATCAAGGCGCTCGTGTCCGAGAAGTTCTTCGACATGGTAGACGTGCTCGGCCGAGAGAACGTGGGCATGATCACCGGCGACAGCACCATCAACACCGAGGCGCCGGTCATCTGCTGCACGGCGGAGATTCTCGCGAACCAGGCGCTGCGCGAGGGGCCGGCGTCGAAGGTGGGCTGCGTGGTGATGGACGAGTTCCACTTCTACGCCGATCCCGACCGCGGCTGGGCCTGGCAGGTGCCGCTGCTCACGCTGCCGAACGCGCAGTTTTTGCTGATGAGCGCCACCCTGGGCGACGTGAGCGACATCGCCGCCGCCCTGGAGGAGCGCACCGGACGTGCCGTGGACCGCATCGTGAACGCCCCGCGCCCCGTGCCGCTTTCCTACGACTACACCTTCGAGACCCTGGAGGCCACGGTAGAGCTGGGCCTGCGGGCCGGCGAGGCGCCGATGTACATCGTGCACTTCTCCCAGGACGAGGCGCTGAAGAACGCCCGCGCGCTCGCCAGCTACGGCGTGGCTGACAAAGAACAGCGCGAGGCCGTGAAGCAGGCCATGAAGGGCACGAAGTTCACCACGCCCTTCGGCAAGATCCTCCAGCGGCTTCTGGCCTCGGGCGTGGGCGTGCACCACGCGGGCATGCTGCCGCGCTACCGCCTGCTCGTGGAGCGCCTGGCCCAGCAAGGGCTGCTTCCCGTCATCTGCGGCACCGACACGCTCGGCGTGGGCATCAACGTGCCCATCCACACCGTGGTGCTCACCCAGCTCACGAAGTTCGACGGCACCAAGATGCGCCGTCTGCGCTCCCGCGAGTTCCATCAGATCGTGGGCCGGGCCGGACGCGCCGGCTTCGATACCGAGGGCATGGTGGTGGCGCTCGCCCCCGAGCACGAGATCGAGAACCACAAGGCCTTGGCTAAGGCCGGCGACGACCCAAAGAAGCAGCGCCGCGTGAAGAAGAAGCAACCGCCCGAGGGCTTCGTCAGTTGGAACAAGCAGACCTTCGAACACCTCATTGAGAAGCCGCCCGAGAAGCTCACGCCCCGCATGCGCATCACCCACTCCATGGTGCTGTCGGTGGTGAGCCGCGGGGGCGACGCCTGGGCCAACGTGCATCAGCTCATCGCCGACTCGGCCCAGAGCCCCGAGGAGAAGATCAAGCTGAACGCGCGAGCCGACGAGATCTTCCACACGCTTTTGGAGGCCGGCGTGGTGGTGCACGGGGAAAACGAGGCGGGCGAGCCGAGCTACGAACTTACGGTGGAGCTGCCCGAGGATTTCGCCCTGGACCAGCCGCTCTCGCCGTTTTTGCTGGCGGCACTGGATTTGCTGGACCCAGAGAGCGACACCTACGCGCTGGACGTCATCTCGCTCGTAGAGGCCACCTTGGAGAATCCGGCCAAGGTGCTGCGCGCCCAGGAGCGCAAAGCACGCGATGCCGCCATGGCCGCCATGAAGGCCGACGGCGTGGAATACGAGGAGCGCATCGAGCGTTTGGCCGAGATCACCTACCCGAAGCCTTTGGAAGAGCTGCTCGCCCACGCCTTCGAGCTGTACTGCCAGGGCGTGCCGTGGGCGCGCGACTACGAGCTTCTGCCCAAGAGCGTGCTGCGCGACATGGTGGAGACGGCGAGCGACTTCAAGACCTACATCGGCCGCTACGGCATCGCGAAGTCGGAGGGCACGCTCTTGCGCTACCTGTCCGACGCCTTCCGCGTGCTCGTGCGCACCCTGCCGCCCGACACCCTGGACGACCGGCTGCGCGACATCATCGCCTGGCTCGGCTTCATGGTGCGCACCACCGACTCCTCGCTGGTGGACGCATGGGAGAGCGCCGGAGAGCTGCCCGAGGCCGGCGCGCCCCCGCAGGCACCCGACGCCGTGGTGGCCGACCGCCACGGTATGGAGGTCATGGTGCGCAATGCGCTGTTCGCCCGCGTGCGCCTGGCCGCGCTCGACCGCACCCGCGAGCTGGGCAACCTGGACGAGAACTGGGGGCACGGCGAGCGCGCGTGGAACGCGGCGTTGGACGACTACTTCGCCGAGCACAACGAGATCCGCATCGACGGCGACGCGCGGTCCGCCGCCTACCTGGTCATTGACGAGAGCCCCGAGCAGGAGGAGCACCTCTGGCACGTGCGCCAGATCTTCCTGGACGAGGACGACGCCGGCGACTTCCGCATCGAGGCCGATGTGGATTTGGATGCCACCCAGGAAGAGGGCGAGGTCATCTTCAAGAACTACCGCGTCGGATTCGTGGAGGACTTGACCGCATAGCGCCCGCGAAAACAGCGGCGGCCGCGCCCTAGCGGCGCCACGCCACCCCCCTCGTCGAATGCTTCTGCAACGCGAAAGGCCCCCGCCGAAGCGGAGCCGACCTCGCCCTCCGGCGGGACGGAAAAACCAGCCTCGGTACGCGAGGAGGTTCGTTTTTGCACGAGATCGCGATTTATAAGCGTCTGCTCGCCAGAAAACCTACTCAAATGAACGTTTTTCGATAAAACGAGAGACACGCACTCCTCGTTTGACGCTGATAAATCGCGATCTTATGCAAAAACCGGCACCTTCGAAGACCGAGGGCAACAGGGGAAGCTCGCGTCTATACTCCCGTTGCGGTGCTAGCCGCCTTTCGCGGGCGCTACGAGCACGACATGCAACGTTGACCAAAAAAGTTGTTGATTGACACAGCGCCAGAGCGTATAGTGGCCGAGTCAACATTTCTGTGATGTCTTCGGGATGCCCGAGCGACCGCAAGCCGAGAGGTACAGCGCGAGCGCGAGTGGCAAACCGGAGGCGGAGAAAACTCTGGAGAACTCTTAAGTGAGTGCCGAAGGTGCAAGGCCCCGCGCAAGCGGATAGCTTCGCGAAGCGGAGCGGGCCGAATCTCTCAGGCAAACGGACAGAGCGGCGAGGCGGCTTCAACGGCTGTCACCCATGGGTTCCCCAGAGCTTTCTCACGAGAAGAAGGGAACGCCGTGGAAGAGGCATTGCTTGGTATCGTTACCACTATCAACAACTATCTATCAAACTACGTGCTGATCATCCTGCTGCTGGGCATGGGTATCTGGTTCACCGTGCGCACGAAGGCCATCCAGTTCCGCTGCTTCGGTGAGGGCTGGCGCCGCGTGTTCGGCGACTTCAGCCTGCGCGGCGGCAACCAGGGCGGCGGCATGACGTCGTTCCAGGCGCTGTCCACCGCCATCGCGGCCCAGGTGGGCACGGGCAACATCGTGGGCGCGTGCGGCGCCATCATCATCGGCGGCCCGGGCGCCATCTTCTGGATGTGGATCATCGCGCTTTTGGGCATGGCCACCAACTACGCCGAGGCTGTCATGGCGCAGAAAACCCGCGTCGTCGACGAGGACGGCACCGTGCACGGCGGCCCGGTGTACTACATCACCACAGCGTTCACGGGCAAGGGCGGCAAGTTCCTCGCCGGCTTCTTCGCCGTGGCCATTATCTTGGCGCTCGGCTTCATGGGCTGCATGGTGCAGAGCAACTCCATCGCCGAGACCATGAACACCGCCTTCGGCATTCCCACCTGGGTTATCGGCCTGGCCGTGGTCATCCTGGCCGGCATCGTGTTCATCGGCGGCGTGTCCCGTTTGGCCGCCGTTACCGAGAAGATCGTGCCCGTCATGGCCATCTTGTACGTGCTCGGCTCGCTTATCGTGCTCATCATGAACGCGGCGAACATCCCGGCCACCTTCGCGCTCATCTTCGAGTGCGCCTTCAACCCGGCCGCTACCGTGGGCGGCGCCACCTTCGGCATCATCGCCGCTATCAGCCAGGGCGCCAAGCGCGGCCTGTTCTCCAACGAGGCCGGCATGGGCTCCACCCCGCACGCCCATGCGCTCGCCGAGGTGAAGAACCCCCACGAGCAGGGCGTGGTAGCCATGATCGGCGTGTTCGTGGACACCATCGTGGTGGTCACCATGACCGCGCTCGTGGTGCTGTCGGTGCTGTACGTGGGCGATGGCATGCTGGCCACCGGTGACTACGCCGCGCTGACCGCCGAGACCATCACCAAGACCAACATCGCCCAGCTGGCCTTCGGGCAGTTCTTCGGCGCGAACGTGGGCGCCTGGTTCGTGGCCATCTGCCTGCTGTTCTTCGCCTTCTCCACCATTCTGTCGTGGAACCTGTTCGCGAAGCTGAACGTGGAGTGGCTCTTCGGCAAAAAGGCCGTACTGCCCTTCACCATCATCGCGCTGGCGTTTATCTTCCTGGGCTCGCTGCTCTCCAACGACCTGGTGTGGGAGCTGGCCGACATGTTCAACCAGCTGATGGTCATCCCCAACGCCATCGCGCTGTTCGCGCTGTCGGGCACCGTGCTTACCATCGCCAACGCCAAGCACGACAAGCGTGCGTTAGACGTGGCCGAGGAGAAGCTCGCCGACAAGGAGCGCGCCGCCATGAACGCCATGGTGGAGAAAGACGAACGCAAGTAGGTGCCCATTCGGCAGCGTGCGGTACCCGAGGGGGAGGGCAGGACGCCCTCCCTTTTTCGTGGGCAGAAAGAGGCAACGCGGCGGCCAGACGCCAACCCGCGAACCGAACGCCGACCTCGCGGACCACACGACGCGGCAGAGGGGCCGCCAAGCCGCAAGCTGCAAG
Organism: Adlercreutzia wanghongyangiae; assembly: GCF_035989245.1. Taxonomy (NCBI): domain Bacteria; kingdom Bacillati; phylum Actinomycetota; class Coriobacteriia; order Eggerthellales; family Eggerthellaceae; genus Adlercreutzia; species Adlercreutzia wanghongyangiae. The sequence continues at coordinate 128,880 of NZ_JAYMFF010000011.1, forward strand.
CCGCACGGCGCGACGACCCGAGGCCGCTACTCGTCGCAACCCAGAAGCTCGGCCAAGCGGTCGCGAGTGAGACCCGCCAAAGCCTCGCCGCCGCTGGCCGCCACCACGGAATCGGCCAGGTCGCGTTTGGCCTGCTGCAGCGCCACGATGCGCTCCTCGATGGTGCCCTTCGCCACCACCTTGTACACGTCAACCTCGCGGCGCTGGCCGATGCGGTGGGCGCGGTCGGTGGCCTGGTCGGTGGCCGCGGCGTTCCACCACGGGTCGGCGTGGATGACCACCGAGGCGCCGGTGAGGTTGAGGCCCGTACCGCCGGCCTTCAGCGACACGAGGAACACCGGCGTCTCATCGGCGTTGAACTCGTTCACGAGGCGCACCCGCTGCTGCTTGGGAGTGGCCCCCGTAATGGAGAAGTACGCAAGCCCCCGCCGGTCCAGCTCGGCGGCCAGCACGTCCAGATAGCTTGTGAACTGCGAGAACACGAGCACCTTGCGACCGACATCCACCGCTTCCTCCACCAACTCCATGATGGCGCCCAGCTTCTCGGCGCCGCCCTTGTAGTTCTCGAACACGAGCGCCGGGTCCAGCGCGATCTGGCGCAGGCGCGTGAGCTCCGCGAGCACTTCCACCGAGCTCTTCTCGGCCTCGGCGAGGTGCCCGCGGCGGTTCGCCCGCGAGGAATTCTGGCGCTTCTGGGCGTTCAGATCCTCGCGCAGCCGCTGCTCGGCCCCATCGTAGAGGCGCCGCTGCTCGGGACCCAAGGGCACATAGCGCACGTTCTCGCACTTGGCGGGCAGGTCGGTGAGCACGTCGGCCTTCCGCCGGCGCAGGAGGAACGGCTCCACCAGCGCCCGCAGACGGGACGCGGCCTCCTCGTCCTCGCCCAGGATGCCCAGCTCGTAGCGCTCGCGGAAGCGCTCGTAGCTGCCGAGCAGCCCCGGCATGAGGAAGTCGAAGATGCTCCACAGCTCCGAGAGGCGGTTCTCGACGGGCGTGCCCGTGAGCGCGAAGCGCAACGGCGCGCGCAGCCGCTTCACGGCGCGGGTCGTCTTAGTGGCGTGGTTCTTGATGCGCTGGGCCTCGTCGAGCACCACCATGCCCCAGGCCACCGGGCGCAGGAAGGGAGCGTCGATGCGCACGCGGTCGTAGGAGGCCACGATCACCTCGGGCACGGGCGCATCCAGATCGGCCTCCTCGTCCAACCCGGCCAGCGCGGCGACGCCGAAGACGCGCCCTTCCCCGTGCGCCCCGACACCGGCGCGGGCCGCCAGCAGCTCGCGCTGGTTCCGGGCGCCCTCCAGCGGGGCCACCGCCACATCGGGCGCGAAGCGGGCGAACTCGTCGGTCCAGTTGAACACGAGCGAGGCGGGGCAGGCAATAAGCGCGGGACCGGCCAGCTTCCCCGCATCGCGCAGGCTCTTCACCAGGGCGATGGTCTGGAGCGTCTTGCCGAGACCCATCTCGTCGGCCAGGATACCCCCGAAGCCCAGATCGGCCAGCCGCGAGAGCCAGCGGAAGCCCTCCACTTGGTAGGGGCGCAGCACCGCGCCGAGCCCCGCAGGCACCGGAGACGCCGCCGGCGGCTCGTCCAAGCGGCGCAGGTAGTCGGAAAGAGCCGTGTCGCGCACGGCGTCGGCATATTCTCGATCCAGATAGAACGCCTGGTAGGTGGGCACCTCCGCCCCTCCGTCGAGCAAATCGTCCACCGACACGCCCAAATCGCGCGTCATCTCGGCGAGCTTCGCCACATCGCCCGCCTCAAGGGCCGCGATGCGCCCGTCGCTCATGCGGTGGAAGCGCTTGCGGCGGCGGTAGGCGCCGAGCATCGCCGCCAGCTCGTCGCGGGAAAGATCGCTCTCGCGCACGTCCATCTGGATGAGGTTCGCGGCCAGCGAGAGCCCCAGCTGCACCCGCGGGGGAGTATCCACGATGAGGCGGTCGAAGGCCGGAGTGGTGAACACGTCGCCGGCAGCGCGGAACTGCGCAAGGCCGCCGTAGAGCAGTTCGCCCGCCAGTTCCGCCTGGCGCAGGGGCAGGGTCATGGAGCCGTCGAAGAACTGCGCTGCCAGCGTGATGCCGGCATCTTCCAGCGCCTGATCGCGGAAGGGCTGCTGCGAGGCGGGGCGCAGCTCGGGCTCCTCGGGCGAGTCGGCCGGGCTCGCGAGCACCACCTCGCGCTCGCCGTAGAACACCTTCACCGTGAGACGGATGAGCGCGGCTTCCTTCTTCCCCGTCTTGTCGAAGTAGAAGGCGAGCGTGCCGGCTACCGGGCGCAGGGCCTCCCATTCCGCGGGCAGCCGCACATCCACGGCCTCCTCCAGCACGGGAAGGATGCGCCGGCAGAAGGCGGCCGCGTCGCCCTCGGCAACGAAGGCCCCGCCGCCGTCGAGCGCCGCCTCATGCAGCAGCGCGAAGGCCCGTGCCTCGGCACCCGCCACCCGGGCGGCCGCGCCGTCGGCCAGCACGAAGGTGCGCTCCAGCCCGCGCACCACCAGCACATCTTGGGAAAGCCGCACGTCGTAGCCGCCATCAGCCGGCTGAAAGTCAAGGGAGAGCGCCGGAACGTCGTCGTCGATGCGCCAGAGGGACGGCGCCGCAGTCGCGACGTCCCCCTTGGACGCGGCATCGGCCCGCCCGGCAGACACCTCCCCCGCCAGCTCGCCCGCGCCCCCGCGCCCGGCCACGGCACTAATCCCGCCGGCGCGGCGCTCCAGCGTGAAGGAGCCCGCGCCCATGGCATCCAGCAGCGAAGCCACCTCCGCCTCACGCAGCCGCACCTCGCGCTTCCCAGCGCTCGTGAAGCGGAAGGTGGAGCCGCCGAATAGACGCTCGTCGGGAAAGAACTCAGCCATCTTCCGCGCCACGGCGCGCGACGGCTCATCGAAGGCCGTCAGGTCGTGCGCGAAGGCGAGCTTCTTGCCGTAGGCGTAATGCTCTCCGCGCTGCACGCGGTGGGCGAAAGCCTCCACATCGCGCACCACGTAGGTGCCGCGCGGGCCCTCCGCGTCCAATCGCAACGCCCAGACGTGCCCGTCGTAGGCGAGATGCACCGCCAGGCGAACCGAGCCCGGCGCCACCCCCAGGCCGAGCGGCACCCCCGCACCGGCCGTCGCAACGGCGCCCGCTCCTCCAGCGAGAGCCCCCTTCCCCTCCGCCAGGCAGCGGGCCAAAGCCTCGCTCGTCCGGCGGGCTGCGGGAGCGGCGGGCCGGGCGGCGCTCACGTCTTGGAAGCTGCGCGGCTGGGCGAAGTAGGCCGTCACCAGGGCGACGCAGTGCTTGCAGAGGCCATCGAACCGAGCGATGGCCGGACACGTGCACTCGTAGTCCACGATACGCGACTCGTAATCGCCGAACATCACCGAGGTATCGAAGTAGTCGGCAATGCCCGAAGCCGAGGCGACCCGCGCCGCGATAACCGTGACGTCGTCGGTGCGGCGCACGGTGCGCGCGGTGATGGACTTCGCGCTGGCCGCGATGCCCACCCCGCGCGACACTGCCCGCGGATCGGCGTAATCGGCCAGCTTGATTCCGCCCAAGCCCATGGCGCCTCCTGTCTTCTCGTGCAAATTGCGAACACTTGAGGTTACCACAACCCGCCTTTTCGCAGGGCGCACACGAGCCCTTCGCATCGGCTTGTCACGAAAACACGATGGCCGGGCATGAGAAAATACCGCGCTCCGCCTGACGGTCGGCACGGCGCATCATGCCAGGCCGCACCCACTGATACCGCGGCCGAGAACGGGCCGCCGACGCAATGGTGAAGCTGTAGGCCCCGCACTTCAGCGGTCCCGCCATCCCCCCATTCCTTATTCACCGCAAAATATGCGGCGGATAGATTGCCAATCGCCGCACGAGACGGTATGCGCGGCGCCAAGCTTCACCCCATCGCGGCATGCGAGGTCGTCAGCTTTCGGGTTGCCAATTATCGATGAGCGATATCAGCTCCTGTCGGGAATGGACATCGCATTTTGCATACAGGTGCACGATGTGAGATCTGACCGTGTTGGTGCTCACGCAAAAAGACTCAGCGATAAATGACGAGCTGCGCCCCTTCGCAAAGAGCAGCATGACCTCGCATTCCCTCGCGGTTAGCCTATAAGCCTCGGACACTGCCGCGGCCTTCTCGTCAAACGACCGCTCCCCCGCCGCCGCGTTCTTGCCGGAAACGGGAGCGTCTCCCCATAAAAAGCCTGCTATCGTCTTATCGTTCAAAAGCCAGATTGCGGTTACGATGAGCAGCGAGACGAGCAAGAGCCCGAGCACCGAGTACGCATCCGACGAAAAGAAGAGGTGCTCGACGACCGAGAGCCCCGACCCAAGCGCCTGGGCAGCTCCCGTGAACACCGTGTTCCATCCGAAAACGCGCCACGCCGACAGGCCGTTCCGACGCACAAAGTCCATCAGGGCATAGCAAATCACCAATTCGAACATACCCTCGGCCGCCTCGACCAATACTGTCGGGAACCAGGCAAAATCCCGGTAAACGGACATGAACACAAAGGCGAACAACATCGCTGTGACGGCGAGCTTCGACCCAATAGCCGGCTCCCTGTCGCGGGCAGCGTACAGGACGAGCAAAAGCATGAGCAGCGCGAGCGCGTGGGCGAAGAACTCGTGGGGCGTGTTGTCGATGTGGGAGTAATGGTACACCGTGAATTGAAGGAAGCCGAAACTCGTCATGAGAACCCCCGCGCCCACCACGGCAGCCCAGCGCCAAGGCACCAATTCGAGCGGTTTCGCGTCGGCAGCATCGCTGGAATCGGCAGCAGGCGGCTGCGCCGAGGCAGCAATGAGGATACTGGCACTCGCCGAGAACATGATTGCCGCAAGCAGGACAAGCACCGTTCCGTCAAGCGTCCACAGCAACGTTCCGGCTGTTGAGATCGCCGCCGTCACCACAATTGCCCGTCGTCCGGCATTCTCCGAGCTGCCGGAGAGCACCTTCAGCCAGCAAATCATAACGATGGCCGCGGCGACTACGAACAGAGAGAATCCCGCCAGCATAAGAAAGGGCACCTGGATAAACAGCGCGAATACGAACACCCCGATCAAGCCGACGCTCGCAACGGCATAGAGGGCCCCTCTTCGCAGAAACATGTTTCCGCGTGGACCGATCATCGCGAACAGAAGCCCCACGGCCACCACGAGGGGCCGGAGCGTCAGGTACGTCGAAGTAGGAATATCCGGGGTCCCAAGACTTCGCGATACGCAGAGGACCACCATTTCCTGAGAGGCCCAGCACAACCCCAATCCAATCGCGAACATCGCCGCAAAGACGCGACTCTCCCTATCGCCTCTCACGTCATGCCCTCCCTCATTCGCCTCTTCAGCCATCCCATTGTACCTCATTGGAAACTCCCCCATTATAGAGCTACCCCTGCCGAAGCGCAGCTACGCCCGAGCCTCTGAACGGGGGAAACGGGATTTCACTCATTTTGCATGAGAGAGTTTTTCCCATATTTCACTCATTTCTCTTGGTTTCAAGCCCCCCGATGCGCCTTTACAGTCATCCCGTCTTTTGGCGAAAACCTCAACTCTCCAAAAGAGCAACGGTAGCTCACGAAAGGAAAAGGGAATGGAAAAACACGGCTATATTCCGTCGGGGGGTCCCCAACTTAACCGCCGCAACTTCCTGCACATGGCAGTTGCAGGATTGGCAGGAGGAACTGCTTTGCTCGCCGGCTGCGCCCCCAAGCAAAGCTCCGATCCCGACGCACTCTCCGCAACCGGCGAGGCCGGCACCAAAAGCTCTTGGCGCACAGCTCCCGAGCCCATTGACGAGAGCCTCATTACCGACACGGTCGAAGCGGACGTCGTCATCATCGGTGGCGGCATTTCCGGAGTCAGCACGGGTGCCGCAGCCATCGAAAACGGCTTGAACGTCATCGTGCTCGAGCAGAACGAGGAGCCCCGCATGATGGGCTTCGACTTCGGCGGCATCAACTCCACCCTGGCAAAAGAAGCCGGATTGGAGCTGTCGGATGAGGAAATCTACCAGATGGTTCGCGACTGGACCCACATGTCGGCCAATCGCGTGCGTCCGGATATCATCCTGAACTTCGTTCGCGAAAGCGGCCCGGCGCTGGACTGGGTCGTCGAGAAAGCCGTCAACTGGGGCTGCCGACCCGTGCTGGCCGCCATGAAGAGCGAGAGCGACACCTATTACAACTACATCCGGCCCATCGAGTTCCCCGACGGGCCGTTGTACGACCCTTCCAAGGGCCAGTTCGGCGGCAACGACATCATCACATGCCTGCGCAAGGAAGTCGAGGCGTCGGGCCAGTATCTGACCAATACAAAGGCAGAGCAGCTCGAGAAAGAGGGCGGAAGCGTCACCGGCGTCATCGCGTCGAAGGGCGATGGAAGCTATGTGCGCTACAAGGCATCGAAGGGCGTCGTTTTGGCGACGGGCGATTTCGGCGCCAACGAGGAGATGATGGAAGAGCTCACCGAGTTCGACTTCGCCTCCTACAGCAACCCCCTCGACTACAGCAACGTCTCGCTCGGCACGGGCCTGGGACATCGCATGGGCCTTTGGGCCGGCGGCGTCTTCCAGATGGGACCTCAGCCCCTTATGCTTCTGCCGATGACTTACCCGTACTTCTACCTGCACGTCAACAACCTCGCCAAGCGCTACTGCAACGAAGACTGCGACTCGGTCAACATGTGCATCAATCAGCTTCAGCAGCCGAACGGAACCTCTTGGTCCATTTTCGATGCGAAATGGCGCACCGAGATTCCCGCGAGCCTTGAGGTGTCCGGCGGAATGAGCTGGGACCAAGACTTCCGCGAGCTCGGGACCCCCTGGAGCGTCGAAAACGAGGAGGCCTGGCTGCAGTACGAGCTCGAGTCGGGCTCGCTGGTTATGGCCGACACGCTGGAAGAGCTCGCCGAGAAAACCGAGCTTCCCCTGGAATCGCTCAAGGAAACCATTGCACGCTACAACGAGCTCGCCGAAGCGGGCAACGACCTCGACTTCGGAAAACGCCGCGAGCTTATGACCACCATCGCAGAGCCGCCTTTCTACGCATTGCGCATGCTCAGCGAAATGTGCGTGACGGTCGGCGGCCTCAACGTGGACGTCAACCACCAGATCCTCGACGAGAACGCCAATCCCATCCCGGGCCTGTACGGAGTCGGCAATGTTGCCGCCGGCTTGTTCGGCGTCGACTACATCGAGGCCCCCGTGCCGGGCATCAGCCTGGGCCGATGCGTGACGTTCGGCAAGAACCTCGGAGAGCACCTGGCAACTCTCTAGCAACACTCAAAGCTATACCGCAGGGCCGCAGCGCCCTTCCCAGATCGGGCCCGCATCCCCCTCCCCGGCGGGCCCGATCCTATTGAAGCAGCTCCGGTTGCAGCAGAAACGGGATGACGCCCATATAGGTTATGCCCTGCTCATCAGTCCACGGCTGCTGCGAACCGCCTACTATCACGTATTTCCTGAAGAAGTCGTCGCTCTTCAAAAGCGGAGTGATTTCCTGTCGCTTCTTCGCCTCGCCATCCAGACGGAAGGCCGACTGGATATACGCCCTCTCGTGACCGCGATTCACCACGAAGTCAATCTCGCGCATCGTGTCGGTACGCCTCCCGTCCTTCGTCTCCACAACGCGCACGGCACCAACGTCGACCGAATAACCACGCAGCGCAAGCTCGTTGAAGATGATGTTTTCCATGAGGTGCGTTTCCTCGATTTGCCGAAAATTGAGGAGGGCATTGCGAAGCCCCACGTCAGTCGCGTAGAACTTCATGGGATAGTCGAAATAGCGCTTGCCTTTGACGTCGTAGCGCTCGGCCTTCGAGAAAATAAAGGCATCCTCGAGAGCATCCAAATAGCGCTTAACGGTTTTGTCTGAAATGCCCACATGAGCCACGGTATTCAGGGTATTTGTCAGCTTGGTCGGATTGGTGAGCGATCCCACGGCAGACGCCAGCTCTTTCACCAGCTGATCGAGGGCCCCGAGGTTCTCGATATCGAAGCGCTCGACGATATCGGCCCTATAGACGGTATTGAACAGTCCCTTCAAATACGCCTCTCGCTCCCACTCGTCGGGCTCAAGCGCCGCGACGGGCATTCCGCCATACACCACGTAGCGATTCCAGGCGTCGGCCTTCTCGAGCCCGCTGTAGCCGCAATATTCCGCAAAGCTCAGCGGCCACATGCGAATCTCGCTGCCACGATCGCGGAAGTTGGTCACGATATCGGAGGAGAGCATGCGAGAATTGCTGCCCGTTACATAGACATCCAAGTTATCTCGCGCAATAAGGTCGTTGAGCACGTCGTAGAAAGTCGTATAGAGAAGGTCGCGATCCTCCTTGGGAACCATGCTCTCGTCCACGTCGGGACGCCTTACCCGGTAGCTCAGCTGAATCTCGTCGATGAACACATAGTGCATCTCAGGAGAGGCCGTGCGCTCCACGATGTACTGGTACAGCTTCTCGGGGTTGCGCAGATCCTCGAACTCTTTGCGATCGAGGGCGATGTCGACAATCCGATCATTTCTCACGCCGCTTGCCAAAAGGTGCGCTCGGTACAGGTTCGACAGGAGGAAGGATTTTCCGCAGCGGCGAATACCGGTGATGATTTTCACGCGGCCGTTGTGCTGTTTCGCAACGAGCTTCTCCAAGTAGCGAGGGCGTTCGATGACGGTCATAGCTCACCTCCCAATCATATGGCTCCGAACTTCACCCATAAAGTGGGAAAGTTCGGAGCCATATTACCGCGTATTGAGGCATTTTTCAATTTTTGGCTCCGAACTTCACCCACAAGGTGGGAAAGTTCGGAGTCAAGCTAGCTGAGTGCCTTGAGGAAAACCACGGCAGCGAAACGTCCTACTCCTCCCCATAGGCGCCGGTTTGGCGGTTCCAGAGGCGGGCGTAGTCGCCGCCTTTGGCCACCAGCTCGGCATGGGGACCGTCCTCCGCGATGCGGCCCCGGGACAGCACCACGATGCGGTCGAGGCTCGCCACCGTGGACAGGCGGTGCGCCACCACGATGGCCGTACGGCCCTCCATCAGACGCGCGAGCGCCTCCTGCACCGCCGCCTCGCTTTCCGAGTCCAACGCACTCGTGGCCTCGTCCAACACCAGGATGGGGCAGTCGGCCAGCATGGCGCGGGCGATGGCGATGCGCTGGCGCTGACCACCCGACAGCTTCACACCGCGCTCGCCGGTCACGGTGTCGAAACCCTGTGGCAGCGCCTCGATGAACTCGAGCGCATTGGCCGCGCGAGCCGCCTCGCGGATCTCATCCATGGTGGCGTCGGGCCGCCCGTAGGCGATGTTCTCGGCAATGGAGCGGTGGAACAGCAGCGCCTCCTGGGGCACGTAGGCGATGCTCCGGCGCAGACTCTGCTGGGTTACGTCGGCCACGTTCTGCCCGTCCACCAGAATCTCGCCCTCCTGAATGTCGGCCAGGCGCAGCAGAAGCTTCGTGAGCGTGGTCTTCCCCGCCCCGCTCATGCCCACGAGCCCCACGCGCTGGCCGGCGGGAATGTGCAGGTTGAAGTCGTCGAACACCTGGGTTTTCACGTTACCGTCGGTGTACCAGAAGTTGATGCCTTTGAAGTCGATGTCGCCGAGCTCCACATCGAGCGGACGGGCTCCCGGCGCATCTGCCACCAGTCGCGGCTCGTCGAGCACCGCCGTCATGCCGCTCGCGTCGCCCAAGGCCTGGTTGATGCGCTGCAGGCCCGTGTTGATGAAGTTGAACTGGTTGGTCACCGTGTTCGTGTAGGTGAACATGAGGATGACCGTGCCCGGCGTGATGCCGAACCAGGCGTTGCCGCCCGAGATGAACACCGTCACCACGCTCATGATGACCACGGTGATGGCCGCCGTGGTGATGCCTCGGGCGAGAGAGGCCCGCATGCGCTTGGAGTCGCGCGCCACCACTTCCCGATTCGCCGTGTCGAACAGCCCCCGCTCGTAGTCCTCGCGCCCGTAGGTCTTCACGGCCAGAATGTTGGCCACCGCGTCCGACAGCTCGCCCGAGAGCTGGTTCTGGGCGCTGGCGGCCTTCTCGTTCAGGTGCAGGATGCGCTTGTACATAAGGTAACTCACGGTCGCGTACACCGCGAGCATGATCAGAAGCACGGTCGCGTAGGCCGGCACCGCGGGGAACAGGATGAGGCAGGTGAAGGTGATGGAGCAGAGAATGGGCAAGAACGGGAAGTTCATGGTGCTGATCAGCTGGGTGTAGCCAGCCATGAACTTCGAGGTCTGGCTGACGAGCGTGCCGCCGAAGCGGTTGGAATGGAACGCCAGCGATTGGTTGCACAGGCAGTCGAAGGCCGTGGTGGCCAAGTCGTAGTTCACGGCGATCTGGAGTTTCCACAGCGTGTAGTCCTGCAACTTGGAACAGGCCTGGCCCGCCAAGTTGATGCCGATGAGCGCCGCAATGTAGGGCCCGAACACCGCGAACACCTCGTCGGCGGCCACCGGGGCCGCGCTGATGCGGTCCACGATGAGGCTCATCACGTAGGGGTTGCCATAGGTGAGGAAGCCGCAGAACCCGATCGTCGAGGCGACGAGCGCAACGAACAGACCCAAATGGCGGCGCGTGGCCAGCCAGTAGTAATGCAAGCTCCGCATCGTCAACGATTGCTCCTTCGCCATAGCTCCTCTTCTCGTTGTTGCATCTCCCCGCCGGTCGGAGCCGCCGGACAACCCTAGTGCGCCAGCAGTTCCGTCAGCTCGCCGTTGGCCAGGATGGTGACGTGGCGGGTGGCGCGGGAGATGGCGGTGTACAGGCGGCGGCGCGCCAGGTCGGTGACGGGGAACACGCGCGGCGAGGCGTCGGCGATCACCACGCTGTCGAACTCCAGCCCCTTCGCCAGCGCGAGCGGCAGCACCACCACACCGCCGTCGGGCAGGCTGTCGTGCTCGCCGAGCACCACGGCGCCCTCCCCCAGCACCTTCGCCATACGCCGCGCCTCGCTCTTGTAGGGCACGATGACCGCCGTGAGCTTGTCGGTACCGGCCGCATCATCCACCACGCGGCGCAGGGCGCAGGCCCACTCGTCGGCATCAGCGGCCACGACGATCTCGGGGGCGGGCGCCTCGCGCTGCACCGAGGACACCTCCATGGCCTCGCCCGGCGGCAGCAGCGACGCGAACAGGTCGGTAATGGCCGGCGTGGAGCGGTAGCTCGTCATGAGGCGGCACGCGCTCACCGCGCCGCGCTCGGCCTCGAACACGGCGCGAATCTCGCCCCAGGGTGCCGTGCCCTCGGCGATGGCCTGGTTCGGGTCGCCCAGAAGCAGGAAGTTCGCGCGGCGGAAGTAGCGGGCCATCACAGCCAGCTGGCCGGCCGAGTAATCCTGCACCTCGTCGATCATCACGTACTTTGCATCGGGGTTCGAAAGGCCCGTGAGCGCCATCTTCAGATACACCCACTCCACCGAGGTGAGCCCGTCGCGGCCCATGAGGCGTCGGGCGATCTCGTCCACGTCGAGCCAGTCCATGGCGCGCACCTGGCGCAGGGCGTCGGCGTACTTCTCGCGCACGTAGGTGAGGGCGAGCGCACGGGCCTCCTCATCGGATTGCGGCTCGAAGGTCTCGCCGAACAGGCGCAGCTGCTCCTCGATGGGCAGATCGGCTATCTCGTCGTGGGTGTCCTCGTCAGCGGCGATGCCCTTCAAGCGCGCCTCCAAGCGCGCGCTCAGCTCCTCGTTCATAAGAGTCACGCGGTGCGGCCCGGCGGGCAGATGGTCGAACTTCGCCGCCACCTTCGCCACGGCATCGCCTCCCACCAGACGCGTGCCGGCGGCCGCGATATCGCGGAAGTCGGAGCGCTCGAAGGCAAAGCCAGCCAGCGCCGCATCGATGGCCTGCAGGCGCTCGTAGGACACGTCGCCCTCGCCCGCGCCGCGGCCGGCGGGCAGAAGCGGCGCCAGGAACTCGGCCCAGGTGAGGATCTCGGGGTTGCGCTCGCCCAAATCGGGCAGCACGCGGTCGATGTAGCGCCCGAACACCGGGTTCGGCGAGATGAGGAACACCTGCGTGGGGTCGAGGGTGCCGCGGTGCTGGTAGAACAGGTACGCGATGCGCTGCATGAGCACCGAGGTCTTCCCCGATCCCGCCACGCCGGCCACCTGCAGCACCGGCACGTCGGCATGGCGCACCACCTGGTTCTGCTCCTTCTGGATGGTGGCCGTGATGGCCTGCATATGGGCGGAGCGGCCACGCGAAAGCGAAGCCAGAAGCAGCTTGTCCTCGATGGCCACGTCCGAGTCGAAATAGCCGTGCAGCGTATCGCGGCTAATCTCGAACTGGCGGCGCAGCCTCAGGTCGGCGCGAATGACGCGCCCGTCGGCCTCGTAGCTTACCGGCCCCATGGCCTGGCTGTAGTACACCTCGGCCACTGGGCTGCGCCAGTCCACCACCAGGCGGCGATAGTTCTCATCCGACACGCCGGCCGACCCGATGTAGAGTTCCTTAGTCGGCGCGCTCGGCTTGAACTGAAGCTCGATCTTCGCGAAGTAGGGCTCGCGCAAGAGCACCTCCACCGCGCGCAGCCGCTCGGCCTGCACGGAGTTGGCCATGTCGTGGGCCTCGATGATGTTGTTCATGGCCACGATGTCGGCATGGGTTTCCAGGATGTCGTCCCAGGTGGCGAAGTTCACGGCCAGCTCGTCGGCCATGTTCTTCTTGTCCTCGGCAGCTTGGGCGGCCACCGCCTCCATGGCGGCCACGGCATCGCGGCCGATCTTCTCCAACTTGCCGTAGGTTTCCGTCAGGTGCGCCTGCTCGGCAGCGAAGATGGGGTCGGCGGCTTCCCCGCCCTGGTCAGCGGGACGGCTGAAGCCGTCCCCTACGGAAACCTCCCCCGCCGTCGGGGCTCCCCCTGCGGTCGAGGCTCCCCCTGCCGTCGGGACTCCCCCTGCCGTAGGGGCGGGCTTCAGCCCGCCCGCGCAAGCTGCCGAATCCAAGACGCCCGCGCGATCGACGGGCTGCTGCGCCTCCCTAGACAAGGATGCCCTCGCAGTGATCGATCATGTGCTGCACGGCCTGGGCGGCGTTGCCTTCCATCTTCTTCTTGCGCGGCACCAGCTTGCCGTCCACCAGCGCGTCGTAGCTCACGCGAATCCACTCGTAGCGCACCACGCCCGAGGCTTCCTCGCGCGACAGACACGCTTCCACGGCGGTGTAGGGACGCAGCTTCTGCACCAGCGCGGGATTGAACAGCACCACGGGCTTGCCGGCCTCGTTCAGATAGGCCACGATGCGCTTCGTCTCGCCGATCTGGTTGGCAGCCAGGCACACCGCCTCGTCGTCGGCCAGCAGCGTGTCCACCAGATCCTCGGCAATGGCCGCGTCCTCGGCCGTGGCCGCATCGCACGGCTTCGACAGAATCTCCTCGTCGGTCACGATCTCTTTAATCACGGGGACTCCTTCAGGTTTGCGACGCCTGGGCGCCGCGTTCTCGGAAAATGCGACTATCGAGTATAGCACGCCGACGGGCCGCCACCCATGCTGCAACCATGGCGTTTCCGCGATATCGGTGCGTCCCTTCTGCGCTCTTTCCGCCCCGCGCCGCGCTTCGAAGCAGTGACGTTCTATAATGAAGTTACGGGCCACCTCCCCATCGCCGTTGCCGATCTCCCGGGAGCCCTTGCAACAGCAAGCCGTCGACCGCGGCGATCATTCGCCGTTCATGCTCAGGGCGTACACCATGCCGGCCCCGTACAGCTTCCCGAACAGGTACTTGTTGCTGGCCGATTCCTCCGACACGTACACCCGGCCCTCGTACGACTCGATGCCCTCGGTCATGGGCGGCGCCTGCACATCCTCAACCAAACTGCGGCCGTCAAGGCAATACAGCGGCACTTCCCTTCCCCCTACCGAGAACACGCCATCCTGAACCACCAGCGCCGTATCGTAAGCCAGCAGATGTGATGTCGCAATACCGTAGGACTGCGACAGCACCAGCCGTCCGTCGTCGGTCGTGCACACCCCCTGGATCATGCCGGGAATGGAATATACCCGCGCCGGCTGGGATGCCACGCCGAAGGGGGCATTGGGGTCTAGCGGAAAGGCGTAGACGACCGCCGGGTTCTCGGCGCCATCGGGTGTGGTGATGCGGTGGGCCGCCGGCGTCTCGTAGTCGCCGGGATAATAGAAGTTCCCCAGCAGCATCTGGTCGCCCTCGATGTTCATGAAAGCGGGCGAGAAATCCACGTCCACCCGCGATATGGCGCTCACCGTGCCGCCGTCGGGCACCGACCCCACCTCCTCGGCATCCAGCACCAGGTAACCGCCCTCGCAGGCCAGGTAGGCATAGGCCCCGGCGCTGGTAATGGCCGAACCGTGGCCTACATAGGGCGTGCCATCGGGATTCTCCACTTGCAAGCACGCCACCGTGCCGTCCGCATCGCGCCGGTACAGCGGCGAGGAACCGTCGCCAGTCACATAGCCGCTGAACAGCCAGCAGTCATCGGCCTCCAGGTGATCCAAATCCTGGCAGATGAAACCCTCCTGCACCCCCGGGATGGCGAACGCCGGCTCGGCTTCGGCGAAAAACGGGGCGAACGCCGTGCGCACGTAGATATTCAGCCCGATCACCACCGCCGCCACCAGGGCCGCCGCCGCAAGCACCACGATGCCGACCACTTTCAGCGGCCGCACACGCCGACGAGAAGTCGAAGCCCCCTGTGCCGCCACCTCTTCCGCCACCACGCCCTCTGCCACAAGACACCCCTTCCCGCATGGCGCGCCCGGTGTGTTTCCACGAGAACCGATGCGCCGCATTCCGCAAACCCGCTCAGCATAGGGCACGGAAACGCCGACGAGGCGCCAGATCGGCAAACCGTCAACGAGCAGAGACATACCACCTGCCACCGCCATCGGCAGGACGGCCGATCAACGCGTCCAGGCATCGGCCAGAAAGGCCGCACCCTCCTCGCGAAAGAAGCGCTCGGCGCAGGCGACGAAGTCGAGGACCGGCCGGGGAGCGTCAGCGCGGTAGATGACGCCCTGATCGATGGTGTCGCCATTCAGACGTACGGGCACAAGCGGCGGGCAGCAGCTGGCGTAGTACTGGCCCGGCAGCGGAATGACCCCGTGCCCCTCCATGACCACACGCATGATGAGTTCCTTGCTGAAATCGGCCTCCACCACCGCCGCTCCCTCCTCGGCCAGGGCGAAAAGCGCCTCAAAGGAGGGCAACCCGCGGTAGTCCGACTGGATGTAGACCGTCACGCCGTCAAGCGCCTCGTGGCCCACCTCCGTGCAGTCGGCTACGAGACTCGCCGGCGACACGCACAGGTACACCGGGTCGTTGAACAGATGGGCGAAGCGCAGGTTCTCGAAAGCCGCATCGGCGCTCGGCGGCGTGGCGAAGCACACGTCGGACAGGCCGTCGCGCACCCCCTCCACCCAGGTGGACTCCGACGCGAAGCGAAACACCACCTCGATATCGGGGAAGCTGCGGGTGAAGTAGCTGATGAGCGCCGGAAAGAACGAGGGGAACGGCTCGTTGGACAGATGCCCCACGCGCACGCGATTGCGGGCCAGCGACACTGCCCGAGCCAAGCCGTCCTCGTACACGCTTACGATCGTGCGCGCCGTCTGCAGAAACGACTCGCCAGCTGGGGTGAGCGTCACGCCCTGGGCGCTTCTCGCGAACAGGGCAAAGCCCAACTCACGCTCGAGTGTTTGAATGCGCTGGGAAAACGAGGGCACCGAAACGTAGGAGCGCGCAGCCGCCTTTGAGAGGCTGCCCTCTTCCGCGGCAACGATGAAGCTTTTCAGCTGCTGGTCGTTCACAGCCCCTCCTGCCCCGCGCCCTCGGACGCGAACGTGCGGGACGGCCGGAAGCCCCGGCCGTCCCGTTAAGTCTACCCTACTTTTCCCGCGCGAAACCGCACGCCTCTAGCCGAGCAGTCCCAAGTTCAGCGCGTGGTTGGCCGCCTTGAAGCCGCGATAGTAACCCTGGCCCGTAGTGGCCGTGGCGCCCGGATAGGCCGAGCCAAAGATGTTGGAGGCGTTGTTGCCGCAGCTGTACAGGCCCTCGATGGGGTTGCCCTCGTAGTCGAGCACCTGGGCGTCGGTGTTCACGTCCAACCCGCCGCAGGTGCCGATGGTGCCGGGTCCGACGCGCACAGCGTAGAACGGCGCCGTGGCGATCTTGCCGAGCCAGATGTTCGGCGTCTCGGGCGTCTCGGGCAGCGAGAACTCCAGAAGCGAGGTGTAGTTGCTCTTACCGCGGGCGAAGTCCTCGTCGACGCCGGTGTCGCAGAAGCCGTTGTAGCGCTCCACCTCGGCGGCAAGGCCGGCAGCATCGATGCCGCAACCGGCGGCCAGCTCCTCCAGCGTGGCGTACTCGCCGAGCCACTCCGGCTGGCTCTCCTCGTTGGCCGGCCAGCCGAAAGACGCCACATGGTCGGCGTCGAATACCAGGTAGGCCGGCAGGTTCGGCACCGAGCAGGTCTTCGCGTCAAAGGCGCCGAAGGACATGCCCATCCAGGGGTAGCCGGAGCTCTCGTCAGTGAAGCGCTTGCCGGCGGCGTTCACCATGATGGCCCCGGGCAGACCGGCGTAGTCACCCCAATCGGTGGCCGTCTCCACCATTTCGGCACCGTCGCCGAGCACGTAGAAGGGACAGCCCCAGTAGGCCTCCATGTTAGCCAGCGCCGCACCGGCAGCCACGCCCATGCGGTGGCCGTCGCCGGTGTTCTCGGCCACGCTGAGAGAGCCGTACAGCGGCACGCTCATGAAGGCCTCGCGCATGGGATCGTTGTGCTCGAAGCCGCCGGCGCCCAAAAGCACGCCCTTGTCGGCCTTCAGGAACAGATCGGACGAGCCGTCCTTGGCCTTCACGCCGACGACCGCGCCGCCGTCGCCCAGCACGAGCTCGGTGGCCTCGGTGTTGAGGTAGGTGTCAACACCGTTCTGCTCCACCTGGGGAATGAGGATGTCACCGAACAGCTGCTCGCCGACGATCATCTCGCCGTTGGCGTCCACGGGCGAGATGGAGCGGCCGGCGCGCTTCGATCCGGGAAGGGACGTGTAGTCGCCCACCAGACCGGAATCCAGCACCATGCCGAGGTTCTCCTCGCACCACTCGAACACGGCGGCAGCGTGGTCCAGGTAGTCCTGCTTGGTCTCGCGGGTCGATCCGTTGTAGACGTCGCAGGCCTCCATGTAGCCCATGATCTCCTCGTCGGAGAGATCCTCGCCAAGACCCATGGCCACCTGCTTCTGGTTCTTGGGCACCCAGGCGCCGGCGCCAGAAAGGCGCGTGGTGCCACCCAGCTGCTTGCCCTTCTCCACGATGGCCACCTTAGCGCCCTGGGAGGCGGCGGTCAGCGCGCCGACCAAGGCAGTGCCGGAGCCCACCACCACGAAGTCGTACTCGCCGTCCCACGACTCGGGCGCCCCCGTACCGGAACCGCCGTTGGTGTCGGCCATACCCTGGCCCGTCGGCGCGCAGCCGGCGGCCATGCCCAAAGCGGCCAGGCCCAGCATGCCAGCTGAAGCTGTTTTCATAAACGTGCGACGGGAGACCTGGTTGTTCTCGATCATTCCGTTACCCTCCTCAATACCTTTGCTTAACGGGCAACTCTTTTGTTGCTCTTCGCTCATCATAGTCAGTGGCATCCTGTTGCGGAATTACATGGTTTGGAAGATGGTTTAAGGTTGAACCCTTAAGCCAAGAAACCCCGCCGAGGGAGACAGCGGGGCTTATTGGCTTAAAGGCAGGCAGACATCGGCGGGGAGGGAGGGGAGCCGATGCCCGACAACGGGAAATGCTGGGAAGACCAGGGGCGAGACGTCCTTGCGCCTTAGGACTGCGCCGCCACCCGACCCGCGTGGCGGCCGAAGGTGATGGAGCGGCCCGAGGCAATGCCGGCAGCCACGCCCAAGTAGGTGGCGCCGAGGAAGCAGCTGGACACGTCGCCGGCAGCGAACAGACCGGGGATAGGCTCGTTGGCCTCGTCGAGCACGCGCATGTCCTCGTCGATGATCAGGCCGTCCATGGTGTGACACACGTCGTTCACCGTGCTACGTCGGCTGAAATCTTTGCTCATTGCCTTCCCCTCCCTCCCGTGGAATTGGGTTGGTGGCGCTCCTTCGCGCCCTGCATCCAGCATAGGAGTCCGCCCCCTTGAGCGGAATTACAGCTTCTGTTAGAAAGCCTTAGGGAAAGCGCTTAACCTTAGAGGATCAAATCATGGGACAGCGTGCCCTCGGCGATTTTCATCGACCCCTTCCGCCTCCGACGTATCGCAATGCATTTCACCCTCGCCCAATAGCCCTTCAATCTGCTCAACGACCTCTGGGAGTTCGTCGAACAGCACGGCTGCGATCATCTTCCAATTGACACCCTCGTAATCATGCACAAGGCGATGGCGCAGGCCGGCGATTTGCGCCCAAGGCACTTCGGGGTGAGCATCGGCGTATGCGCGCGAAACGCAGTTTGCCTGTTCGCCAATATTGTAGAGCGGTGTTGTGATGAGCCACTGAACCTCGAAGTCCCTCAGCACGGCCTCTTCGTCAATCGACCTTTCATCGACGACGGACAGCAACTGGCGGCCAACCTCGGAAATACGCGCAAGGCGATATGCGTCATCTCTCATAGCGCAACGGCCTCCCGAAGCACAGTATCGCGAAAGGGGCCAGCATCCAGCTCAGACATCTCGAAAACATCGACCCTCTTTCCCGAAAGCCGATGAAGATCCTCCGCAACCCCGAAAATATTCAGAGGGCGAAAACCGGGGTTTCCCTCGATAATGAGATCGATGTCCGAATCGCCATCGGCCTCGCCTCGCGCATACGAGCCGAAAAGACTCGCCGAACGCATATCGTACTTGGCCAGCAACGGAAGCACCATGGCGCGAATGTCATCCGTGCTCAACACCGTCGTAGCACTCGCCATGGCCACCTCCTTCTTCGGTTATCGGCTCTTGCATCATATCATGAAACGCAGGCATGCCTGAGCCATGTCACCCGATAGTGACGAGGCGGTCTTGATAGGCGCTGGAAAGGCGCGTCATGCCGACCAGCTGTTTGCCCTTCTCCACGATAGCCGCCTTAGCGTCCCAGGAAGCAAAACGCGCCCCCGACCGGGAGGGAGTCGGGAGCGCATCGGCCTCTTACGACGGCGGAAACAAGGGGAGGGAGGTATTCCGTCCGTCGTCGAAGGCTCTAGGATTGGGCGGCTACGCGGCCGGCGTGGCGGCCGAAGGTGATGGAGCGGCCCGAGGCAATGCCGGCAGCCACGCCCAAGTAGGTGGCGCCGAGAAAGCAGCTGGACACGTCGCCGGCAGCGTAGAGACCCTCGATAGGCTCATTGGCCTCGTCGAGCACGCGCATGTCCTCGTCGATGATCAGGCCGTCCATGGTGTGGTACACGTCCTGAAGGTTGCGCTCGGCGTAGAACGGCGGGGTGTCGAAAGGAGTCAAGCGGAACGCCGGCTTGTAGAAGTCGGTGTCCTTGCCAGCGGCCACCAGCTCGTTGTAGCGGGCCACCTCGACCTTGAAGGTGTCGGCGGGGATATCCAGGCGCTCGGCCAGCTCGTCGAGGGTGTCGGCCTTGATCACGGTACCCGACTCAACCATCTCGTCGATGGAGGCCTGCACGAACTCCGTGTCGCCGAACAGCTGCAGCGCGCCGTTGTCGTAGGGCGTGAAGCGGTAGGCATGGTATACGTTGA
This sequence comes from Adlercreutzia wanghongyangiae, assembly GCF_035989245.1. Classification (NCBI taxonomy): domain Bacteria; kingdom Bacillati; phylum Actinomycetota; class Coriobacteriia; order Eggerthellales; family Eggerthellaceae; genus Adlercreutzia; species Adlercreutzia wanghongyangiae. Next base: position 148,538 of record NZ_JAYMFF010000011.1, read on the forward strand.
ACTTCTGCGCGTAGTCGGCCCAGTTGCTGTCGTACAGCGTGATGAAGTACGGATCCTTCTGGTAGGCCAGCTCGTGGCTCGTGGAGTCGAACAGGTCGTCCTCGTTGCAGAAGCGCTTGCCTTCGGTGTTCACGCGCAGGAAGGGCAGCATGCCGCACATAGAGAAGCCGAGCGTCGCAGGATCGATGTCCTCGTAGGCCACACCTTCGGGAATGATCTGCTCGGGAGCGCAGCTGCAGGCATGGGCCAGGTCGAGCACGCCGCCGGCCCACAGGCCCGCCTTAATGCCGTCGCCAGTGGCGCCGGGCATGGACTCCTTGATGGCGGGAGCTACGCGCACGATCTCAGGCTGCAGGGCCGACATCATATCCGGGTTCATGGAATAGCCGCCCGTGCACAGGATGACGCCCTTGGCGGCGTTGATGCGGATGGGGCCCTCGGCGGTCTCGGCGTAGGCGCCCACCACGCGGCCGTCCTCCTTGATGAGCTTGGTCATCGTGGTCTCGAAACGACAATCGGCGCCAAGGCCGCGAGCGTAGTTGATAAGCGTCTCGCAACCCCGGTTGTTCATGGGACCGACGTTCTCGATCGGCGTCACGCCCTCTTTCCACTGAACGTAATGGCAGGTGTCGAAGGACGGAATGCCATAGGGGGTGTACTGGTCGTCGTCGGAAGGCTTCGCCTGGCGGATGCTCGCCTTGAAGCCGGCCTCAGTCACGCGGTCAGTGTACCAGTCGTAGGTCTCACCGGACTCGTTGAACCATACATTGGCCACGCGCTGGTTCTGGCGGAAGCCGGAGGTGTGCTGGAAGCAGCGGGCCAGCAGCTCCACATCAAGCGTCGAGTTCACCTCGGCCTGGATCTTGGTACCCACGGCGCCGATGTCATCGCGGATGCCACTGGAGTTGCCCTCGGCGTACTTCTCGATGAGCACCGTCTTGGCACCCTCCTCGGCAGCAGAGCACACGGCGAAGCACCCGGCGGTGCCGGCGCCAACCACAAGCACGTCGCAATCGACAGTTTCCGCAAGCGAGCTCTCATCAACCTCGGGCTCGGCGCCGAGCCAGGCGGGAGAGCCGTCGGCGGCGGCAGTCGCACCAGTCTCGCTCAGCGACTCCTGCTTCTGCGGCGCGCAGCCGGCAAGGCTCGCGGCGCCCACAGAGGCGGCGATGACGCCCGCTCCCGCGAGGAAGCTGCGTCGGGTCAGTTCGGTGTTGGACATGATCCCTCCTATTTGGTTACGTGGTGTCCTCCTCCGCGAGGCAGTCCCCTGACCAGCTCGCGGCGCATCCGACCTTTGTCGGACAAGGACAAGTCTGCCGCGTCCCATGCGCTCCCCCAAGCCCCGAAACGCTGTATTTTCGGGTCATGCAAAACGCTGTATATTTGCAAAACACCTGATCATCACCTACCGAAAAAGTGCCCTGTCGAAAAAAGTTGCGCTATCATGTTTTCAAGCACAAGTCGGCCAGGGAGGGGCCTGATATGGCGAACACGCACAGCACAGCTCACCCCTGGAAAAGCTGTGCCCTCGCCGGGGGCGCACTTGGCTGCCTTTTTTTGTACGAGGAGATGATCTGCTCGGGTCTCATGCTCACCGGCACGGCGCTCTCTGCAGTGATGTACCCGCTGTACTGCCTCGTGCAAGTGCTCGTCTTTCTGCCGCTGCTTTTCGCCCCCTCTCTTGCCGACCGCACGCCGGCCACCGCCATCGCCGTCACTGCCGCCTGCAGCATGCTGGCCGGGGCCACCATCGCCATAGTGTCCATAGGGGACTCCATGCCCTTTGCCGTCGCCTTTGCCGGATTCCTGTTGGCCGCGGCGGGACCTGCCCTTTTCAAGCCCCTCCTGCTGCTGCGCATGGCGCACTTCCCACTCAACGCCATCAAGTTCATCGTAACGGGGGCTTTTCTCGCCCGATTCTTCGTCATGCTGCTGCCCATGCTGCTGCCAGCCTCAGCCGATGTGCTCGTTCTCCTGCTGGGCCCCCTCGCCGCCATCTTCTGGATTCTCGGCTCGCGTTCCGGCTCTCCCCGCGTCGCAGCACCGGTGTGCATCGCCATCGCGCCCCGGTCCCTTCTCCCGGTCGCAGTGGCGTTTGCCATTCTCACCATAGGCTGCACGGCGCTCTCGCCGCTCTCCGTCGATCCCTCGTTCAGCTACATCGGCAGCGGCCCCTTCGGAGGCGCAACGGGATGGATCGTCACCCAATCGGCCGCGGCGCTGATCGTTGTCGCGTTGCTGTTCGCCATCCCCGACCTCGTGTATGCCACAGCCGCCAAGGCCATGGGCACAGCGGCCATTCTCGCCTTCGTGGTGTTCATGGGCGCCGGAGCCATCATGGTGTCGTGGAACGTGTCGCTGGTGGCCCTGAACCTGCTTATGATCATCCCGCTCGTCGCCATGGTCGACTTCGCCTCCTATGCCGCGTTCCGCCCCGCCCGCATCATCGCCGGTTACCTGGTAGCTTACGAGGCGTCCGTGGCCACAGGGTCGCTGCTGGGGCTGGCCGAGACCACTCTGAGTCCCCTGTTCGGCACGGTGACCGTGCTGGGACTCGCCCTGTGCTGCCTCGTGGTCATCGCCGTGGTGTGGCTCGCCACGGAACGGAACATGGACCGGTTTTTCTGGGGACAGCCCCTCAGCCTGGCGCACCCCGCCGACCCGGATGCCGCCGACGGCACCGCCAGGCATCCGGCCGCCTCCCCCGCCACGCCCGACGTTCGCGCCACGGCCGAGGCCATCGCCGCTGAGCACGGCCTTACCGCGCGCGAGACCGACGTGCTGGAACTGCTCACCCGCGGGCGTTCGTCCACTTTCATCGCCGAGGAGCTGTGCCTGAGCCCCAATACCGTGAGGACGCACATCTCGCGCATCTACGCGAAATGCGATGTCCATTCCAAGCAGGAGCTGCTCACCCTCGCCCAGAACCACGAAAGCTAGCGGGAGCGCAACCGCTCAGGCGACCTCGGCGTACTCGTCGTAGCCGTAGGGGAAATAGTAGGCCCCCTCAACGGGATCGAACACGATGAGCGCATCGGCTACAGCACGGAGAAACGCGCGGTCATGGGAAACGAACAGCACGGTGCCCGCATAGCCCCGCAGTACCCGCGCCAGCGCCTCTTTGCCAGGGATGTCCATATGGTTGGTGGGCTCGTCCAGCAAAAGGAAGTTCGGACGACGGGCCATCATGCGGCACAGCTCGAGACGCGCCCGCTCGCCGCCCGACAGGCGCGAGATCGCCTTGTTAACGTCGTCGCCGCCCAAGAGAAACGAGCCGAGGGCTCCACGCGCCTCGTTGTTGGTAAGTCCGGGAAACTCGCTCCAGAAGCTCTCCAACACCGTCTGGTCGCCCGAGGGCGCGGCAATTTGCTGCTCGAAGTACGCTAAATCGGTACTGCCGCCGAAAGCGAAACTGCCCGCCAGGGGGGCTACTCGGCCCGCAAGTGTTTCCAAAAGCGTCGATTTCCCACAGCCGTTCGGGCCGATGACGCCCACTTTGCGCCCGCGCTCAATAGAGAAGCTCAACCGGCCCAGTTCGCCTCCCTCGCGCCCGAGCGCCAGATCGCGGGCCTCAAGCGCCTCGGCGAATCCTCGCCGCGCCGGCTCGAAGAGGGGATTGAAGGTTTTCAGATCGTACTTGCGCGGGGGCTCAAGCCTCACCATGCGATCGAGCTGGCTGCGTTTGGCCCGGGCCATGGCTGCCTTGGTGGGATGCCCCTTGAATGACTCGATCGTCTGCTCAAGGCGGGCAATCTCTTCCTGCTGGGCCTCGTAGGCTCGCTGGCGCTTATCCCAGGTGCGCTCCTTCTCTGCCACGAAGGCGGTGTAGTTGCCCGCGTAGCGCTCCATGCGCCCGTACTCGATCTCGTAGACGACCTCGGCCACATTGTCGAGGAATTCCCGGTCGTGGGAGACCACGACCACAGCGCTCTCGTACGACTTTAGATAGCTCTCGAGCCACTGTATCGTGGGAATGTCCAAATGGTTGGTCGGCTCGTCGAGCAGCAACACGTCGGGCTTATTCAGCAGCACCTGGGCGAAGGCAATGCGGGTGCGCTGCCCGCCGGAAAAAGACGAAAGAGGCCGCTTCGCGTCATCGCGCGTGAACCCGAGGTGACGAAGCACCGATTCGTAATCCGCCTCGTACTCGTAGCCCCCTTGGTGGGCGAACAATTCAAGAGCGTCCACGTACTTCTGAATGACCTTCTCGTCCGGGTCGGACTCCATGCGCACCTGCAGGCGGTCGATACGTTCGCGCAGCTCGTTGATGGCGGGAAAGGCTTTCCTCACCTCGTCTTCCAAGGTAACGCTGTCATCGTTGAAGGCCACTTGCCGCAAGAAACCGACGGTAAGTCCGCTGCGACGCGACACCGCTCCTGCAGGCTCCGCCGTCTCGCTTCCGACAATGAGATTGAGCAGCGTCGTCTTCCCGCAGCCGTTACGTCCAACCACAGCTATCTTTTCGTTCCCCTTCACAGCGAACGATGCATCGGAAAGCACGATGTCCGCCCCATGAGACACCGTGGCATGACTTATGCTGATTTTCATAAAACCCCCTTCGGCTGCGCCGACGCCACAGTCGGCACCCATTCTTAGCAGCGCAAAAGCTCGATGCCCTCCGAGGCGCCGAGGTTGCGGTGGTAGCGCTTCGTTTCCACGGCATCCCAATGGTCGTGAACACCCAGTGAATCTCTTTTTGATGCACAGCGATAGCAGCAGCCTGAAGGAGGCGCGCCGACAAGGGCCGCCTCATGCAAATACCCCTCAGCGCCGTACTGGACAGACAATGCCGGGTTCCTACCTACGACCGATGGGGTCCTTCCTACTCTTCTATCTCTTCGGTAATGGAAAGGCCGTTCGGAATGAGGCGCGCAATGGCTACACAGGCCAGCGCGATGACGATGCCGCCTATGGCCGAAGCCACGACGACAGAGTGGTCGAAAGCCCGGACAGCCTCGGCGAGCAGTTCTGTCGCACCAGCCTGCTGAGCGATAGCCACGGCAGCCGGGAACGACTCGCCCGCCGCCGAGATAGAGGCAGCGTCAAGCCCCGAGGCCGCAAGTGCAGCCGGGTCAAGCCCCAGCACATACACGATGGAGGCCACCGATCCGATGACGGCAACACCCAAGACATTGCCCATATCGTAGGCAACTTCCTCGCACGCTGCCGCGCTCGAAGCCTTCTCGCGCGGCGTAGCGCACATGATGACGGCAGAGCCCACTGAAAGGGAGCCCGTGCACAAGCCCGCGAGAACCGTGGAGACGATAATAGGGGCAAGGGTGAGGTCATCGATGAAGGGCAACAGCATGAGCATTCCCACCGCACCTATTCCCAGACCACCCAGCAAGACCGGCTTGGCCCCCAAACGCATCGCCAACGCAGGAGCCGCCATGCCGGCCACGATGCTTGCCACCGCCTGGGGGATGAGCAACATGCCGGATTCGAGAGGCCCCGAGCCATTCACCAGTTGCAGCCATTGCGACAGCAGAAACAACTGGGCCGCCATACCAAACATGGAGCAGAGGGCCGTGATCACACCCCCGCGAAACGGCCTGAGCGAAAACAACCTTAAGTCGAGCAACGGCGTCTCAGAATGCAGGCACCGCACAACGAAAAGCACCATAAGGCCGATGCCCGCAACCAGAGCAGCAAGACCCTCGGAGTTGAAAAACGAAAGCTCTGCGGCCAGATGCTTGATGCCCCACATCATGAGCACCATGGCCAAAAGCGCCAGCAAGGCTGCCGGCGCATCCCACGCACCGGCTCGCCTCACTTTGATTTCAGGAAGAATGAGCAGACCGACAAACACGACAAGACCCATGAGCGGGACATTGACGAGAAATGCCGCATGCCAGCTGAAATGCTCGAGAAGAAAGCCTCCGATAAGCGGTCCTAGCACCATGCCAAGACTTCCCAGAGCCGACCAGGCCGCCAGGGCCGTAGCCCTCTCTTTTGAGTCAGTGAATACCGAGCGGATCATAGATATCGTCGTCGGCATGATAAAGGCGCCGCCGATGCCCAGCACTGCGCGAATGGCGATGACGGCGCCGGCCGAAGAAGCGAACATGATGGGCGCCGAAGCGACACCGAAGATCGCTGCGCCTAGAAGGAAGGTCTTCTTCCGGCCCAACCGGTCCGAAAGAGAGCTCGAAGGCACAAGCAGGCCTGCCAGCACCAAAGAATAGGCATCGATGATCCACAGCTGCTGGTCGGAAGTCGGTTGAATCTCCGCCACCATGTGGGGCAGCGCGATGTTCAGGATGGTCATATCCATGGACACGACCAGTTGCGCGAAGAGCAGCACAGCAAGCGACGCCCAACGTCTCCTCGCTGAAATGTGAGGGGGAATCTGAATCGTGTCGGACATAGCGCATCCTTCTCGTCGACGGGCCGAAACCTCGTTCGCCCTAACCTGCAGGCTCCGAGCTCACTCGGCATCTTCCAATCGACTGAGACGGCTCGCCGCCCGTGCCATTACGATGACCAGTCCTCCGATGACGCATCTAGTTTATTCAACTGCCAGATAAAGTCAACGAGGGCGAGACGCCCCCACCGCGCCCCCACAAAACAGCGCCTTCCCTTACTCGATGGTGACGAGGCGGTCCTGGTAGGCAACGGAAACCGCCGTGGAAAGGCCGCGCTCGGCAATGACCGCCTGGAACGTCTCGCGGGGCAGGCGGTAGGTGTTGTTCTCCTGGGACACGTGCATGGCCACCACCCGCTCCAGCCCCTCGTGGGCGAGCCGCGCCAGGGCCTCGCGCGCCTGCTCGTTGGAAAGATGCCCGCACTCGGAGGCGATGCGCTGCTTGACGACGTAGGGGTACGGGCCCGTCTCCAGCATGCGCGCGTCGTGGTTGCTCTCCAGGGCCAAAAGCCTCACACCGACCAGCGCCTCCCAGGCCTCCTCGGTCACAACGCCCGTGTCGGTCACGTACCCGAGGGAATCCGACGTCTCGCCGGCAAGCTCGTCGAAGCGGAAGCCGTAGGAGTCGGCGGCATCGTGGGAGGTGCGGAAGGGGTGCACGACCATCCCGGCAAGCGTCAGCACGTCCCCCGCGCGAAAGGACGCGAACGCGGCACCGACGCTGGCCACGGCATCGCGCAGGGGTGCTGAGGCCGCGAAGACCGCATCGCTCGCGTGCACCGCCGGGCACACGCCGGCCTTCGCCAGGCCGCGCATGACAACGCCAAGCCCCTTCACGTGGTCGCCGTGGTCGTGGGTGACGACAACGGCGCGCAGTCCCGCCACGTCGAAGCCGGCCTCGGCAGCGCGCGAAAAGAAATCGCGCTTGCAGATGCCGCAGTCCACCAGCACACCTTCGCCCGTGCGCGCGTTCTCCACAATGGCAGCGTTGCCGCGGCTCCCGCTGGCGAGCACATGCAGCTTCAACATGGACGACGACCCCTCTCAACGCGAAAATGTTATCGTACCTCGCTCTGTTGACAAAGTGCCACCCGATTCTTTGCATTACCATAGAGAAAGGGGATAACGACAGGAGAAGAACGCTATGGAACAGAAGACGGCGAAACGGCGCCGCATCCAGCGTGTCGGCATCGCGCTGGCCGCCGCGGCCCTCGTGCTGGGGATGACGGGCGCCGTCGCCTGCGCCTCGGCCGAGCCGGAGGCCTCTGGCGGGAACGGTGCGCTCTCCGGCGAGCTCGTCTTCTGGCACAGCTTCGTCCAGGCCGACCGCGCTGCGGCCATCGAGGAGGCCGCGGCCCGGTTCGAGGAGGAGAACCCCGGTACGAACATCACCATCGAGATCATGCCCTGGACCGATTTCAAGAAACGCTGGCGCGCCGGCGCCGCGAACGGCGACTTGCCCGACATCAGCACCGCCTGCAACATGTACGAGACCGAGGAGCTGGTGGCCGCAGGGCTTCTGCAGCCCGCCGACGCCGTCATCGAGGCCATCGGACGCGAGCGCTTCGCCGACAACGTGCTGGCCGAGCTCGCTCACAACGGGGACACCTACGGCGTGCCCTACTACTCCCACGCCTACGTGCTGTGGTACCGCACCGACCTTCTGGCGGCGGCCGGCCTTTCCGTGCCGCGCACCTGGGACGAGCTGGCCACGGCGGCCCGAACCCTCACCGATCCCGGGCAAGGCATCTACGGCTGCGCCATGGCGCTGTCCCCCGACGATTTCACCGCCGTCATCAACCTGCACATGTACGTGCGCGCCGCCGGGGGCAGCCTGCTGGACGACAACCTGCAGGCCAACCTCACCAGCCCCGAGGCCTTGGCGGGCATCGCCTACTGGGCCGAGCTGTACCGCGACTGCTCGCCGGCCGATGCCATCGACGACAGCGTGACCGAGCAGGCCGCGCGCTTCTACGCCGGCCAGACCGCCTTCGACTTCAACTCGGGCTTCCACGTATCCGGCGTGGCCGGCACCTCGCCCGAGCTGCTGGACGACATCTCGTGCGCACCGCTGCCCGCCATGGACGCCGACGGCGCCGCCCCCTCCAGCGTGGTCACCCACATCCCGTTGGTGCTGTACCGCCAAACGCAAAACCCGGCCCTGGCCCAAGCGTTCCTGGAATTCCTCTACGAGGACGAGAACTACGGGGCGTTCCTGGATTCGGCGCCCGTGGGCATGCTGCCCTCCATTCGCGGCATCTCGTCTACCGAGGACTACCAGAGCAACCCGCTGCGCCGCCAGTTCGCCGATGAGGAGCGCGTCATCCAAAACGCCATGCTGACCGGCAACGCCCTCGGCTTCGAGGAGGGCCCGAACCTGCACGCGGGCATTTTGGTGTCCAGCGACGCCATCGAGGTCATGTTCCGCCGCATTCTGCAAGAGAAAACGCCCGTGGAAGAGGCGGCGCAAGAGGCCGAGGACCAGCTGAACCGCCAGTTCGCCGAGGCCGATGCGACCTTGGCCGCCAACGGCTCCGCCAACGAGGTGAACAACCGGTGACGGGGCTGGCGAAACGCATCTTGGGGCCGCGGGCGATTATCGCCGCATTGTCGGGGCTCGCCTTCGTGGTGGCGGCCACCTGCTTTTACTACCACACGGTGGAAGAACAGCTCTTCGACGAGCGCGACGCCCATCTCACCGAGATTACCATGAAGGTGGCCGACCAGCTGCGCACCGTAATGGACGTGGGACTGGAAAGCGCCTCCATTGCGGGAGCCGCCCTGGCCGAGACACCGCTGACCAGCGAGGACGCCTTGATCGAGCGACTGGCGCAGCTGGAGAAGGCGGCCGACCACCGGGGCAGCATCTTCGTGGCCTTCGACGACGACGGGTCGTACTGCACCGCCGCGGGCATGACGGGGCGCTGGGTGGCCAAGGGCGCCTACGCCAACGCCGAGAACGTCACCTTCGCCATCGGCGGCCTGCCCTACGACACCATCAACACTTACCTGTTCATGATCTGCCGGCTACCCGCCCCCGTGCCCGTGGGCGACGAGGGCCGAGCGGTCACGCACCTGGCCATTGCCTCGAACATGGCCACCATCCAGGAGATGCTGGACGTGGCCGGCTTCGGCGACGAGTGCCTCACCTACCTGGTCACCCCCGAGGGCCAACGCATCTACCAGCACACCTTCGGACGCAAGTTCATCGGGACGCCCAACGTGCTGGACACCACCGACACCTATGATTTCGTCGCCGGTGGCAATGCCGGCACACTGCGCACGGCCGTGGCCGACCAGGGCACGGAATGCCTGGAGTTCCGCACCGCCGGCGGTCAGGACTACTTCGTCTGCGCCACGGCTCTCCGCGATGCGTCGCTCATGCTGTTCGTGCCCACCGACACCCTCAGCGTGGGCGAGGGCAACTTCCTCATAACCACCTTCGGCTATTTCCTGGTGGTGGCGGTGGTCGTCGTGGCCATGGCGGCGGCCATCATGTCGTTCATCTCCCAAGCCCGAGCCGATGTGGCCCTCATCGCCCAGCAGGAAGAGGCGAACCGGCGCCTCGGCGAGGCGAACCGCGCCCTCGCTGCGGCCCGCGACAAGGCGGAACTTGCCAGCCGCGCCAAAACGGAGTTCCTGTCGAACATGTCCCACGACATACGCACCCCCATGAACGCCATCATCGGCTTCACGAACCTGGCCGAAACGCACCTGGACGACCGAGCCCGCGTGCAGGACTGTCTGGAGAAGATCTCGTCGTCCAGCAACCATTTGCTGTCGCTCATCAACGACATCCTGGACATGTCGAAGATCGAGCACGGCAAGCTGCAGCTGCAGGAGGAGCCCTGCGACCTGCGCGCGGTGCTGCGCGAGCTGGCGGACATGGTGCGCGACCAAGCGCAGGCCAAGGGTCTGACGCTCGACCTGGACGACCGGGGCATCGAGCATTCCTGGGTGGTCACCGACGCGCTGCGGCTGAACCAGGTGCTCATCAACATCGTGAGCAACGCCATCAAGTACACCAAGGAAGGCGGGGTGCGCATCACCGCCGCCGAGGAGGAAGGTGCCTACCGCTTCATCGTGGCCGACACGGGCGTGGGCATGGGGGCCGACTACCTGCCCGAGATATTCGATGCCTTTACCCGCGAGCGCAACACCACCTTGAGCAACATCCAGGGCACCGGGCTCGGACTTGCCATCACGAAGAACCTCGTGGAGATGATGGGCGGCTCAATTACCGTGGAAAGCGAACCGGGCCGCGGCAGCACCTTTACCGTCACGCTGCCCCTGACCCTGGCCGAAAGGGACGATGCCGCGGCCGAGGCTGCCGAAGAGGAGGGTGCGGCCGATCTGGAGGGCCTGCACATCCTGCTTGCCGAGGACAACGAACTGAACGCCCTTATCGTCGTGGGCATTCTGGGCGATGCGGGCATTCGCATCGACTGGGTCGACAACGGGCAGAAGGCCGTGGACGCGATGGCCCAGGCCGCCCCCGGCACCTACGACGCCGTGCTGATGGACGCCCAGATGCCCGTCATGGGCGGCTACGATGCGGCACGGGCCATCCGCGACCTGCCGGGCACGCATGCGGCCTCGGTGCCCATCATCGCGCTGACGGCCAACGCCTTCGCCGAGGACAAGCAGCGCGCCTTCGAGGCCGGCATGAGCGCGCACGTGGCCAAGCCCATCAACACCAAGGAGCTCTTGGCGGTTATCGCGCGCCTGTGCGGCACCGGGAAGTAGCCTCTCCAACCGGCTCTCCCCGTTCGCCCACGACGGCAATCGCCCTCGAGCCCGACTCTGCGACATCGCGCATGCCGCCCCGCACCCGATTCCCCGCGTTCACCGCGCGAACCCAGTTTCCGGAATGGCCTCCCCACAAAACGAATATTTTTGTTCATATGCACTATTTTTTGTCAATGACCTGTGGTTTCGCTGTATTCAAGCTGTTGACCTACGGTCAACAGCGCACCTCTATACTGAATATTTGCCTTACGGCATTGACAGCGACTGTGTTGGTAAAGTTTAATGCACTTGCACAAATCGCTGCAAATTCTACCTTTGAAAGGGGTACCAATGAGCGATCCGAACGTGGTAGTGGCCCGCAACACCGATGCGGCGCCGATGAGCGATCTGTATTCGCAGACCGTGGCGTTCTCCCACTACAACAACCTGTCGGCCCAGCTGCCCATCGACCCGGCGACGGGTGCCATCGTGGCAGGCGGCGCCGCCGAGCAGGCCGAGCAGTGCTTCAAGAACCTGAAGGCCATCGTGGAGAGCATCGGCCACGACATGAACGACATCATCCGCGTGTCCATCTTCCTGGCCGACATCATGGATCTGAACGCGGTGGAGAAGGTGCAGGCCTCCTTCTTCCCCACCTACCAGCCCGCCCGCACTGTGGCCGCCGTGGACGCGCTGCCGCAGGGCGCCCTCGTGTTCATCGAGGCGCTCGTGGACAACGGCGAGGGCACGCAGTCGGTGCCCCAGGCCGGCGACCTGGTGAAGCTCACCAACAACACCCATGCCGCCCCCTTCGACGCCGCATCCACCCAGACCGTGGCGTTCTCGCACTACAACAACATCACCATGCAGCTCCCGCTGGATCCCGGCACGGGGCGCCCCATCCTGGGCGGCGTGGCCGAGCAGACCGCCCAGTGCCTGCGCAACGTGAAGGCCATCCTCGCCTCCGTGGACGTGCCGCTGGACGACATCGTGAAGGCGACCATCTTCGTGAAGGACCTGGCCGCCATGGACGCGGTGAACGAGGTGTACAAGACCTTCTTCCCCGACTCCGGCATTGCCCGCGCCGTGAACTACCTGCCGGCCCGCACCGTGGTGCCCGTGAAGGATCTGCCCTTCCACTGTGACGTGGCCGTCGAGGCCGTGGTGTCCCACGGCGACGGCACCCCGCCCCAGGCCATCGAGGACCGTCACGGCCTCATCATCGAGGCGAGCAACACCGATGCGGCCCCCAAGTGCCCCTTCTCCACGCAGACCGTGGCGTTCTCGCACTACAACAACATCTCCGGTCAGCTGCCGCTTGATCTGTCCGGCAACCTGGTGGCCGGCGGCGTGGCCGAGCAGACCGCGCAGTGCTTGCGGTATGTGAAGGCCATCGTGGAGTCGGTTGACCACGAGGTGGCCGACATCGTGAAGGTGAACGTGTATCTGGCCGATATGGCCGACCTTGACGCCATGAACGAGGCCTACGCCGCCTTCTTCGGCGACCACAAGCCCGCCCGCAAGGTCGTGGGCTGCGGCGAGCTGCCCTTCGGCGCCCGCGTCATGATCGACGCCATCGCCGGCAACTGGGAAGGCACCCCGCCCATCGCCTAGCATGCGCGCATGCACATACTTCGCGCTCTTACATGCATAGGGAGGGGATCCGAAGCACTTCGGGTCCCCTCCCGCTTTCGGCCCCTGAGCCCGCCGACCGCAAGGAGCCGCCACCGCTCACCAAGGAGGGCTCCAAAAGGAGAGCTCTGGAAAGAAAAGGGTCCCGAAAACGCCTTAAAACCCTCCCGTGTCACCTTCGACACATGAAAATGCCGATTATTTCCGCTTACGATGCAACTGCTGACCTGAAAATGCGTTTGCGATGCATTTAAACCGTCGTTTCGGCTTCATATCGGGGTAAAAGCCGGCGAAAGCCAGCAAATACCCCCTCTTCCTGCATCACAAACGCCAATTCTTGGACGAAATGTCCTCATCTCGTTGACCGTGCCCCGGGGCACCCCGACTCGCCCTACTTCTGCGGAATATGCTTGTCCAAAAGGGCGATGAGGGCGTGGGTGTTCAGCGGCTTGGTGGTCAGCGCCGTCATGCCGGCTTCGCGGGCGCGGCGCTGGCCTTCCTCGAAGGCGTCGGCCGTCTCGGCAATGATGGGCAAGCTGGCCGCATCAGGGCGGTCAAGCGCACGGATCTCACGCGTGGCCTCGTCGCCGTCCATGCGGGGCATGCGCATGTCCATGAGCACGGCATCGTAATGGAACGGCGCCACCGAAGCCACCTTGCGCACGGCCGCATCGCCGTCGCGGGCCTCTTCCACGGTGAAGCCGTAGTCCTTCAGGATTTCCATCAGAATCTCGCGGGACAGATCGTCGTCGTCTACCACGAGCACCTTGCAACCCGCGAAATCGCGGCGACACTCCTCCATTGCGGCGTTTCGCGCCTCTTCCTGGGAAACCTCCTCCGGCGAGGCCAAGCGCAGCGGCAGCGTGATGGTGAAGGTGGAACCGCGGCCCACCACGCTTTCCACCTGAATCTCGCCGCCCATGAGGTCCACGAGGCTCTTGGTGATGGTCATGCCCAGGCCCGTGCCCTCGGTCTTGTTCGCGTAGCCCAGCCCGTCGCGCTCGAAGGGCAGGAAGATGCGGTCGAGGAACTCCGGGGTCATGCCGCAGCCGGTGTCGCTCACAGTGATGGCATAGCTGCCGAAGCCGCGCGGGGCGCCCTCGCGCTCGGCCAGGGACACCGTGACCAGGCCACCGGCCGGCGTGAACTTCAGCGCGTTGCCCACGGTGTTCACCAGCACCTGATTCAAACGCAGCGGGTCGGTGACCACTTGGGTGTGGGTCAACCCGGCCGCATCTACCGTCAGATCGATACCGCAGGCCTCGGCCTTGTCGCTGAACATGGTGGCCACCTCGGCAGCCACCTCGTCCAAATCCACCACGTCCTCGTTGAACGACATGCGCCCGCTCTCGATGCGACTCACGTCCAGAATGTCGTTCACCAGGCTGAGCAGGTGATCGCTGGAAAGCGTGATCTTGCGCAGGCAATCGCGCACGCGGTCGGTGTCGTTCAGGTGATCCAGCGCGATAGCCGCGAAACCCGAGATGGAATTCATGGGCGTGCGGAAGTCGTGGGACATGTTGGTGAGGAAGGTGGATTTCGCCCGGCTGGCGTGCTCGGCCAAATCGAGCGCGTTCTGCAGCGCCAGCTTCTGCAGCAGCTGCTCGCGCATCTCGTGGGTGACGTTGCGGGCTGCCAGAATCACCTTGCTGCTGGGATGGGGCAGCCGGATGATGCGCAGCTCCACGTACTGCTCCTCATCGCCGAACAGGCGGCGGTAGCCCACCGAGAAATCGGCCTCGCCGTCCTCCAGGCGCTTCCACAAAACGTCGGGCCCCACCTCGGCGAGCACGCGGGGGCGGTCCTCCTCCACCACGTACGTTTCGATGTAGCGCCGCATGGCGGACGGATAGTCGGCCTCCTGCGCGCTTGCCAAGGCGAGCTCGGCCGTGTCGTTCTCGCCGCGACGGTACACCTCCAGCTCGTTGGTCTCCAGATCGACCAGGTACAGCGCGAAGTTCTCGGCACCCAGGCTGTCGATGACCTCCACGTACTGCTCGCTGCGCTGCTCTGCCTGCTTGGTGCGGGTGAAATCTTCCAGAAAGCCGTAGGCGAAGCGCTCGGAGCGGCCCGTGTGGTCCAAGCTGATGCGCAGCCAGCGCCCGTCGGCGAGCTGGCCCTCCTGGTAGAGGCTCGTCTGGTTCTCGAGGAAGTTTTCCATCTGACGGCGCAGATCATCGCCGGCGGTGAGCCCGAAGGTGCGCTCGATGAACTCCGCCAAGCTGATGTAGTCGGTGTCCACGCCGCTCTGCTCGCGGGCCGAGTCGGTGAGCAGCATCTGGCGGTAGCGCATGTCGAAGAAGAACAGGCCCGCAGCCGCCTTGTCGAGCGAGCGCTGGGCCGGCACAATCCAGCTCGTCACATCCTGCAGGGTGAGGGCGAACAGGCCCTCGGCCACGGGGAACACCTCGGCGCGGAAAAACTGGCGCAGCATGTCGGAAAGTGTCTCGAACTCCACGGACTTACCCTCGTAGGCCGCCTCGTAGAAATGATCGAGCCACGCCGGATCGCCGCCCCAGATGGTGTACATGCCCACGCCTATGAGGTCTTCCACCGCATGATCGGTAATGGAGGCCATGGCGGGGTTCAGATAGCGGTAGACCGCATCGTAAGGGCGCCCCTCGTCGTCAAGCAGCACCTCGGCGACACCAAAAGGCAGAGGGCTGCGGTCGAACGTCGTCGCCCAAACCCTCAGCATCTCGTCCATGGTACGCTCCCCTTCCCAGACCAGCCGGAATTCTTCCCTAGGATGCACCATAATAGTTTAGCATGATATTACCGCAAGCGCCCACTAGGCGGAAATTCCCCAGCACAGACCTGGTATCTCCTCAGCCACCAATTTTGTGCATATGAGCAAAAATAGGTAGGTGAAGGACAGCTCCTGGGACCCCGCTGACGGAAGGTCGATGAGGGCGTAGGTGTCGGTGTTCTGGTGCTGATGCAAGATGCGACACACCGTGACTGCGCGATCGTCATGGCGGTAGAAAATGCGGTAAGGGCCTGCGGGCCGGAACACAAAAAGGCGCCCCGTGGGGCGCCTTGGCAGGATCTGCGAAGTTGCGGCAGGCTATTCGGCGGCCTGACCGGCATCCTCGGTCGTGCCCGCGGCCGCAGCCAGGGCGTCGGCGGGAATCTCGCCCTTCTTGAACTTCAGAGAGTTGCCTTCCACGGCCAGCACCAGCTCGTCGCCCTCCAGGGTGGCATCGGCGGTGTCGCCCTCGAAGGTAATGGCCACGGTGTTGGCGTCCTTGGCCTCCCAGGTGCCGTTGGTGTTGGTGCCGAACAGGCTGATGACAGCGTTGCCGCCCTCGTTCAGCTGCATGTACACGTACAGGCCCATCTGCTCCATGGCCTCGATGGACTCGGCATCCAGCTCCTGGCCGTCGTTCTGGCCGCCGGACAGCATCCAGTCGCCCTGGAAGTTCGCGGCGTTGTCGCTACCGCTGTTAGTACCCCCTCCCGCGCAGCCGACGAGCGCCACACACAGCGCCATTGCGCACACGGCCACTGCAAAGATCTTCGCCTTCAGTTTCATTCCCGCTCCTTTTCGGTTGGTTATACAGACGCGCCTATGATAATCCTTAGCCGCTGAATCATCAATGAATCAGCTGGGCTCTTTCGACGGGCGCGCCCCAATCTGCGTCGCGCGCTTTCCTAGCCGCGGTGCAGGCAACCGGCAACCGGGCAACCCACGGTGCCGTCCTCGTGATGGATGTACTGGCGGATGAAGCCGATACCGGCCAGGGCGAGCGCCACGCCGAGGCCCGTGTAGAAGAAGGCCACGAACCAGCCGGGCACCACGCCGAAGGAGCGCAGGGCAATGCCGCCGCCCATCATAACGGCCATGATGAGGTAGCCCTTCACGTCGAAGAACTTCAGGACGTGCATCTTCTCCTCGCCGTAGCCGCGAATGCGCGCGGCATGCTTGGCCACGAGCTTCGAGAACATGGCGTGGAAGGCGACGAACGTGGCGGGAATGCCGATGACGAGCAACCACGAGTTGGCGGCGCCGCCCATGCACGCCTCAAGGCCCATGCGCGCCACTTGCGTTCCGGCGATGAGCCAGACAGCGGCCGCGATGAGCAGCAGGTACTTGGAGCGAGCTTTGAACATAGGCCCTCCTTAGGGCGATGGGGCGGGCGACGGGATGTGCCGGGGCACCCGCGAGGGAGCACCCGCGCAGAGCCGCCGCGGGGCGCGT
The DNA here is from genome assembly GCF_035989245.1 of Adlercreutzia wanghongyangiae. NCBI lineage: Bacteria > Bacillati > Actinomycetota > Coriobacteriia > Eggerthellales > Eggerthellaceae > Adlercreutzia > Adlercreutzia wanghongyangiae. Next base: position 165,466 of record NZ_JAYMFF010000011.1, read on the forward strand.
TGTTTTCTCCGCGCACGATACCATCCCGCCCGTGCCTGTTCCACAAAGTGCGCTATGCTGACAGCAAAACTTCAGGAAGCCGTCACGTTGGCTCGCACCCGCGCTGCTTGTGCCGAACCGCGAGGCGGCCGGCGCTGCGAAAGGGAGCGGTGCCCCTTCGACAGGAGGAACAGCCATGGGAGATTTCGCCAACCGGGTCTTTGCGGTGGTGCGACGCATTCCGCGCGGAAAGGTGGCCACCTACGGCCAGGTGGGAAGACTCATCGGGGCGCCGCGGGGCGCCCGCTACGTGGGATATGCGCTGCACGCGAACCCCGAGCCGGGCACCGAACCGGGCTGCGTCCCCTGCCACCGCGTGGTGTTCAAGGACGGCCGCATGGCCACGGGCTTTGCCTTCGGCGGCCCCGACGAGCAGCGCAAGATGCTGGTCGCCGAGGGCGTGGGCTTCGACGAGGAGGGCCGCGTGCTCATGGACGCCTTCCAGTGGGATGGCCGCTCGGATGGCGCGGGCACGGAGAGCGAGCCCTCCGGCCCGCCGCCCGACTTCGATTGGAAGGCCGAGCTGGGCGAGTAAGCGCGTGCCGCACGGCGAGGCGCAAGGGACGCGCTGGATCGCTCACCCCCCCCCTCGCAAAGACAAATTCGAACCGCAGCCATCGAAACCTCATCATTTGCTTTGAAAATCACGGGTAGCGTAGCCTCCAAGGCCCTTCGGTGCAAAACGACCTTATCGCGACCTGGTAAAACGCAGCTTCTCCTTTACAAGAAGCGTATCAGCAGCCATCGAAAACTACGCTACCCGTGATTTTCAAAGCAATCCACCAACCTCAGCCAAGCAGTGGCTCGATATACGCGAGGGGCGCCACGCGCACACGGCCGCAGTACGGCGCGCCGGCGGGAGCGAGCAAGCCCGGCTTGGGAACGATCATGGTAACCGTAACGTCGGCGCGCACCGACTCGGCGGCCGCCGCGCCGGTCTGGGCCGAAAGGCCGCTCGGCACATCGGCGGCCACGACCGCAGTGCCGCGCTCGCGGGCGGCGTTCAGGGCGCGAATCCAGCTGTCGAAGGGCGGCTTTACCGTATCGTGGGAGAACCCCGTGCCCAAAATGGCGTCGAGAGCGAGCGGCGCGTCCGCGAGAAGCGATTCCACGGCGGCGAGGTCGGGGGCGACATGCACGGCACTGCCCGGGCCGAGTGCTGCCGCGGCGCGCAAGGCGGCCCCGCGAGCCGGCTCGGCGGTCAGCTCGTCGGGTGCCTTCGCCGTAATCACCCGTACGGGAATGCCCCAATTGTCCAGGTACTCGGCCGCCACCCAGCCGTCGCCGCCGTTGTTCCCGTTGCCGCAGAATACGACCGCCGGGCCCTCGCGGCGCACGGCGCGGCCCGCGGCGCCCTTGGCAACACCGCCGCCGCACGCCGGAAGCGGCCCGTCGGCCTTCCCCTTCTCCGTCTCGCCGCCCTTCCCTTCCAGTGCCTTGCGCGCCTCGTAGGCGAGAAAGCGGCCGGCCCGGCGCATAAGCGCATCGAGCGGAGTGCCGGCGGCGGCTATGGCCCCCTCCAGCGCCACCACCTCGGGCACTTCGAGCGCGGGCGGCCGGAAGGGCGTGACCGACTCGGCCACCGCGCGATAGGCCTCCACCAGCCGCGGCAGCGACCAGACGGCGTTGGCGGGACTCGTGGAAGGCAGCTTCTCCGCGGCCATTCCCGTGGCCGGCTCGCAGAGCTTCCCGTAGAGCCGCGCTGCAGTGGATCCCGTGCAGAACACGCGCCGCACGGGGGCCGCTTGCAAAATGCGCGCCATATCGTTCGGCTGTGCGTTGGCGATGGAGGCATCAGACGCCCCCTCGATGTCGCACGACGCCAGCACGTCCCACAGCGCGATATGGCGGCGCAGCAGCAGATCGGTGCGCTCGGCGTTGTTCTCGGGCACCGGCTCGTCGAACAGCGCCGCCAACACGCGCCAGAAGCGGTTCTGCGGATGCCCGTAGAAAAAACCCTCCTCGCGTGATTTGGGCGACGGCATGGTGCCCAGCACGAGCACCTCCGAGCGCCCGTCGTACACCGGGTCGATCGTATGCTCCACGCGCCCGGCACGGCAGAGCGCCCGACCCCCGTCGCGCGCCTTCTCACTGCGCCTTGTTCCGCTCATAGGGGCTCCTCCCCGTCGCTCATCTGCTATGGTGTCCAGTGTAGCGAAACTGGAAGGCAGGTTGGAGGGAATGTGAGGGGCTTTTCGCGCCGCGCGTGGCTCTTTGTCCGCGAGCACGGGGTGCTCGTCGCCGCAGCTCTGGCGGCTACCGCCTCCATGGTGGCGGTAGCGCCCGACGAGGCGTACTGGAGCTACTTCGACTGGCGAACCCTGGAATGCCTGTTCTGCGTACTGACCGTGGCAAGCGCCTTCCGGCTCATGGGCGCCTTCGACCACGGAGCCCGCGCCATTATCGGGCGCTTCCGCACGCCAAGCGCCCTTGCCCTGGCCCTCGTGCTCACCACAGCCGCGCTTTCCATGGTGGCCACCAACGACATGGCCCTCATCATGATGCTGCCGCTCTCCGCCGCGACCCTCATGGCGGCAGGCCAGGCGCGGATTCTTCCCGCCGTCTTCGCGCTCCAGGGAATCGCGGCGAACCTCTGCGGCATGATCATGCCCTTCGGGAACCCTCAGAACCTGTACTTGTACTCGTACTACGACCTGGGCCTTCGGGACTTCCTCGGTACCATGGCGCTCCCCTTCGCCGTCTCCACGGCGGGCGTGATCGCCTGCACCCTGACCCTAACGCGCGCAGGCTCCGAGGAGGAAAGCGGCGAGAAACCGCAGGCGAGCACGGAGCGCGACGGGACAGCGGCCTCCGGCGCGGTCGCGGGCAACGCCAGGGGCGCGGGAACCGATAAAGCCGCTTCTCCCGACAGCCCGGCGGCCGTGGCACGGAAGTCAACCTCACTCGGCTGCCTAAGCCGCCGGCGTCTCGTTGCCTACCTGGCGCTTTTCCTGCTCACGATTCTCGCCGTGTTCGGCGTCGTGCCGTCCTGGGCGGCCACCCTCGTCGTCATCGCCGTTCTCGCCGCGACGGATCGTCGGGCCCTCGCCTCCGTCGACTACCCCCTGCTGCTCACGTTCGCGTGCTTCTTCGTATTCGCTGGGAACCTCGCCCGCCTTCCCGAGCTGAACGCATGGCTTGGCGCGCTCATGGCCGACCACGGCCTTCTCGCCAGCGCGGGCCTCAGCCAAATCATCAGCAACGTGCCCGCCGCCGTGCTGCTCTCGCATTTCACCAGCGCGTGGCAGCCGCTCCTCGTCGGCGTGAACATCGGCGGCGCCGGCACTCTCGTCGGCTCGCTCGCAAGCCTCATCACTCTCCAGCACTTCACGAGCGTCCGGAAGATCTTCCCCCAAGCCCGCACCCTGCCCGAACTTTCGACAGCCCGCTTCCTCGGCCTCTTCGCTACCCTGAACTTCGCCTTCCTGGCACTGCTGCTCGTCGTTTGCTCGCTTGGCGTGCAATAACGGTGCCCAGCGCACCTGGGCGAATGCAGGTAAGCGCCGCCGCACACCCGTCATGCGTCAGAAGGCCCCATCGCGCGCCCATTGGCCTATACTGGATCGGCAGTTGCGAGACGAAGGAGGCCGATTATGCTGAGCGTGCTGTACGTGGGCGCAGGCGGATTTTTGGGGGCGGTGGCGCGCTACGGGCTGGGGCTGGTGCCCCTGTGGCCGGGGCTGCCGCTGACCACGCTGCTCATCAACTTCGCAGGTTCCCTCGTCATCGGCGCCGTAGTGGAGGCAGCTGCGCCTGCCCGCGCGGCGCTCTCCCCCGAGGCGGTACTGTTCTTGAAGGTGGGCCTCTGCGGCGGATTCACCACCTTCTCCACCTTCTCGCTCGAGACCCTGGAACTCTTGGAAGGGGGCCAGTACCTGGCCGCGGGTGCCTACGCCGTCGTAAGCGTCGTGCTGTGCGTAGCCGGCGTGCTGGCCGGCAAGTTCCTCGTGCGCGCCCTGATGCCAGCGGCCTAGGGGGCCCGGCCCCCCCATTGCGCCATCTACCACCAGATGGGGTGGCCCGGGAACACCATGTTCGCCCTCGCGGTCGACGAACATCCCGAAAATTGCAGCAAATCGCGAGTTATAAGCGTCTCGAGAGGCCGGCTGAATATGAATCTATGCGAGCGTGATCACATGTAATCCGCTGACCTGGTGTTTTGCCAATGTCGCTTCGGGCTAAACTCGTTTATTTCAGAAGCAGACGCTCATAACTCGATATCTCGTGCAAAAAGGAGGGGTTTGAGCGACCGGCTCGGTCCTTCCGCTTTCGCGGTGCGGCTTTGACGTGATGCAGTCTTGACTTGGAGTTAGCTCAAAGACCTAGGGTATCTGCAAACCTCTCGACAAAGGAGCCCTCATGGAATACCGCGCTCTTCCCCATGGTGGAGACCAAATCAGCGTCATCGGCCTCGGCATGGGCAGCATCCACAACGCAAGCCCGTCCGAAATCGTGCGCACCCTGCACGCGGCGATGGACGCCGGTGTGAACTATCTTGACTACGCGCCGAGCGACGCGGCGGCCTTCGAGCCCTACGCCCGCGCGTTGCGCGGTCGCCGCGACGAGGTCATGCTGCAGGTGCACCTGGGCGCGGACTACTCAAGCGGCCAGTACGGCTGGGCGATTCGCAACCCCAAGTTGGCCATCGCCCAGTTCGAGAAGCGTCTGCAGGACCTTGGCACCGACTACGCCGACTTCGGGTTCATTCACTGCATCGACGAGGACGACGATTTCGACGCCGTCATGAACGGGCCTCTTTGGGAATACGCCGAGCGACGCCACGAAGACGGCACCATCCGCCATTTGGGTTTCTCGACGCACAATGCCGCCATCGCGCGGCGTTTTCTGGCCACGGGCAAGATGGACATGGGCATGTTCTCCCTTAACCCCATGTACGACTACACCGACGAGTCGGCCTACGGCCAGGGCTCTGCCGGCGACCGCGCGACCCTCTACCGCGAGTTCGAGGCGGCCGGGGTGGGCATCTCGGTCATGAAGCCCTTCGCCGGCGGCCAGCTGCTCGACGCGGCAGCCTCGCCTTTCGGCGCAGCGCTCACGCGCATCCAATGTCTCCAGTACGCGCTGGACAAACCGGGCGTGCTCACCGTGCTGCCCGGCGTGCGGGGCCTGGCCGACCTTGAGGACATCCTGCGCTTTGCCGACGCCACCGCCGATGCACGCGACTACTCGGTCATCGGCAGCTTCGCCAAGCCGGCCGACACGGGTCGCTGCGTGTACTGCAACCACTGCCAACCGTGCCCCGAGGGCATCGCCATCGGACTCGCCAACAAGTACTACGACCTCGCGAACATGGGTGACGAGATGGCCGCCCGGCACTACCGCGAGCTCTCCCGACACGCCGGCGACTGCGTCCAGTGCGGCCATTGCGACGCCCGCTGCCCCTTCGGCGTGGCCCAAAGCGCCCGCATGGAAAAGATTGCCGCCTATTTCGGAGAGTAGCGCCTCGGCGGCAACCCCCTACCCCCGCGCCACCCATTCGGCTATCTCGCGGACGCGGGGCGGGGCATCCTCGCGGGTGAGCAGGTAGAACGTCGCCTTCGCCGCATCGTCGCTGATGGGGATACGCACGCGATCGGGGAAGGCGCCGGCCAGCGACGGGATGTCCGTCACGAAGATGGGAAGGTCACTTGTGGCCGCTATCTGGTTGTACACCTCGCGATCCTTCTGCAGGAACAGGCGGGAGCGAGGCATGTGCCGGCGGTGCACATCGCGCCAGACGCCGATGTCCTCCAGCATGAGGAAGTCGGTGCCGTCGATGTCGGCGAACGTGACGCTCTCGCGCTCCACCAGCGCATGATCGGGCGGCACCGCGATGAACAGCGACTCCACCATGAGCTGTGTGCTGACGATGACGGGAAGCAGAAACGGCTTGCGGGAGATGCCGAAATCGATGGCGCCCGAGAGCACCCGCTGCTCCACCTCGCGCTCGGTCATGGTCTCGGAGGACAGCACGTCGCCGGGGAAGCGCTCGACGATACGCGCCGTCAGGTTCCACAGCGGCGCCGGAGCGCAGGTGCCCACGCGCAGGGCCCGGGCACGGCGGCACTCCGCGTCCACCGCATCGCGCAGCTTCTGCGCCTCTTCCAGAACCGCCCGGCCGCGCTCGACCACCACATGCCCCAGGGCGTTCATAGTCGCGCGGTTGCGGCCGCGGTCGAACAGCTCGGCTCCCAGGTCGGCCTCCAAGCGCTGAACGGAACGGCTGAGCGCCGGCTGGGAAAGAGCAAGCCGCTCGGCGGCGGCCGACATGGTGCCCTCCTCCTCGATGGCGACCATCTGCCTCAGCTGCTCGAGCTCCACAGGCTGTCTCCTTCCCGATTACTATGCATCAAACGCATAGTAGTTTGACTAATAGGAATTGTACAACGCGGTCAATCGTCTTCACAATGAAAAGCGTTTCAACGATTTATGCGTCAAAAGAAAGGCATGCGATGATCGATTTCAAGCTTTCCAACGGGGTGGCGATTCCCGCCATGGGCTTCGGCGTCTTCCAGATGTCCTCCGCCGAGGTGGCCGAGCACCTGCCCCAGGCCATAGAGGCCGGCTTCCGCCACATCGACACCGCCAACGGCTACTACAACGAGGTGGCCGTAGGCGAGGCAGTGCGCGAAAGCGGCATCACCCGCGAGGAGTTCTTCCTTACCACGAAGCTGTGGCCGCGCGACTACGGCACCGCCACGTGCATGGGCGCCATCGACGCGTCGCTTGAGCGCCTCGGAACCGACTACGTTGATCTGCTGCTGCTCCACCAGCCCTACGGCCCCTACACGGAGGCATGGAAGGTGATGGAGGAAGCCTTGGCTGCGGGCAAGGTGCGGGCCATCGGGCTTTCCAACTTCCCGGCTCACAAGTTCCAGGAGGTGCTGGCCGTAGCCGAGGTGGCACCCCAGGTGCTGCAGGTGGAGCTGAACCCCCGCTGCAACCAGCTGGAGCTGAAAGAGCAACTGGAGCCCCTGGGCGTGGTGTTCGAGGGCTGGTACCCGCTCGGCCACGGCGACGTCGAGCTGCTGCACCTAGCGCCCATCGCGGCCGCCGCCGAGGCCCACGGCGTCGAGCCCGCCCAGGTGTGCTTGCGCTGGTCTATCCAGCACGGCAACGTGGTCTTCCCCAAAACCTGCAATCCCGAGCATATGCGCCAGAACCTCGCCGTGCTCGACTTCGAGCTGACCGGCGCCGAGATGGCCGCCATCGACGCCATTCCCCAGGCGCCCTACTACACAGTGCCCGAAGAGGCGCCCGCCTTCATCGACCAGATGGCCCCCTTCGACCAGCAGCTGTAGCGCACGATACGACCCATCGAGAAAGGAACCGCCATGCCCAAAGTAGTCCAGACCGCCGGCCGCGATGCGCTCGGCACCTTCGCTCCCCAGTTCGCCGCCTTGAACGACGACGTGCTGTTCGGCGAGGTGTGGAGCAGCGACGACCTCAGCTTGAAGACGCGCTCCATCCTGACCGTGACCACGCTGGTGGCCAAGGGCATGGCCGACACCTCCTTCGAGCACCACGTGGCCACGGCGAAGAAGAACGGCGTCACCGCTGCCGAGATGGCCGCCATCCTCACGCACGTGGCCTTCTACGCCGGCTGGCCGAACGCCTGGGCCGCCTTCCGCGTGGTGCTGAAGGTGTACGCCGACGATCCGCTGGACTGCGAGAACCCCGGCGCCCACGGCGGCATCTTCGGCCTGGGCGCCCCTAACGACGCCTACGCGCAGTACTTCACGGGCCAATCCTACCTGAATCCGCTGACCGACCCCGAGAAGACCCAGTTCATCGCCAACGTCACCTTCGAGCCGGGCTGCCGCAACAACTGGCACATCCACCATGCGACCGAGGGCGGCGGCCAGATCCTGCTCGTCACCGACGGCGAGGGCTGGTACCAGGAATGGGGCGAGCTCGCCCGCAAGATCGTCGCCGGCGACGTGGTGTACATCCCCGCGAACGTGAAGCACTGGCACGGTGCCTCCGCCGACAGCTGGATGAGCCACGTGGCCTTCGAAGCCCCGGGCACCGACTGCGCCAACGAGTGGTGCGGGCCCGTCACCGACGAGGAGTACGCCGACCTGTAGGGTTGCACTCCATCCAGCGTACAGCCTCTCGCCCGAGCATCTTGCAAGGCCGCGGCCGCGATGCATCAAACGCGCAACGAATCTTAAAGAGCGTTCCTTCAAGCGCCGCCTCTCCCGGGGCGGCGCCCTACCATACCCCCCCCCGAAGGCCACCTCGAAGTCCTTTTTGGTGGCAGCAACCAATGCCAAATACCACCGGTGACAAAAACAACCCCTTCAATGCAGATTTTTTGACTTATATAGACATCGGGAGTGTGCGGACGACTTCCTCAAAACTCGCTCACTTGTAGCATGCCTAGCGTTTTCCCAGTTCAGCAATGGACCACTGGGTTTGCGCACTCATCCCCAGACTTCATTGGTGCGAGTTCAACTGCCTATATAAGTCCAAAAATCTACACGAGGGGCGCTCTTTTTGTTACCAATGCAGCCTCCGCTCCACCAAGCACGCCCTCGAAACGATGCCACAGCGATATGGCCTTGAAAAATTTCTGAGTACGCGTGAATTTTGAGATTTTCGCAAACTTTTCTGCGTACGCATGAATTTGACCGATCTCTGCCATAATTTCGGCGTACGCAGAAATGAGAGGAACGCCATGAGCCCCGTTTTCACCGCTAAGGATATCGGCGCGGCCATTCGAGCCGAGCGAAAGCGCCAAAAGCTCACGCAGACCGAGTTGGCAGATTTGTGCGCTGTCAGCCTCTCGTTCGTCTCTAATCTAGAGAACGGCAAGACGACGACCGAACTGGAAAAGACCCTCAAGGTGCTCAACACCCTGGGACTCGACGTTATGATCGCGAAACGAGGAGAATGACCATGGAATTGATCGTTTACCGCGATTTTCCTGAAGCCCCTCTTCCTATGGGAGCCCTAGCGCGAACCGAGGGCAAGATCACCTTCCGCTACCACGAAAACTATCTCGCCTCCCCCGCCGCAGCCCCACTCTCTCTTTCCCTTCCCCTGCGAGCCGAGCCCTACGCAGAAGAAGAGCTCACCCCCTACTTCCGGGGTCTTTTGCCCGAAGGGGCGGCCTTGGAAAATCTCTGCCGCAGCTTAGGTATTCCCCAGGACGACTATTTCGCCATGCTTGCCGTCTGCGGGCTCGATTGCCTGGGCGACGTCATTATCGACCCCGCTGCCTATGCCGAAACGCGCTCTTACGAGACAGTGTCTCTCGATCACATCAAGGAGATGGCCGGGAAACCGGGCAAGATCGACGAGTCCTTAGAAACCGCCCGACTCTCCCTCGCGGGAACCCAGAGCAAATGCGGCCTCTTTCACGACCCGTCGGCTCCGATTACCGAAGGATGGTACCAGCCCGTCGGAGGCGCTCCATCGAACTACATCGTCAAATTCGCTCGGGAGGATCTCATCGACCTTATGCAGGTGGAGCACCTCTCTATGACCTGCGCAGCGGCTTGCGGGCTCGACGTGGCGCGAACCGCCCTCATCAGTCCGCTGAAGCCCATCATCTGCGTCGAGCGCTACGACCGTCGGGTCACCTCGAACGATACTATCGACGGCTTGGCTGCGCCGCTGCGGCAGCACCAAGAGGACCTCACCCAGGCATTCGGGCTGCTGCCCCACGCGAAGTACCGCGAACTCAAGCCGAGCAGCGTACAGGTTATCGCCGATTTCCTTCGCCGTCGCTCGGCGGAGCCGGCCCGCGACCTTCGCGCCTTTGCAAGCCTCATCCTCTTCAATTACCTGATCGGCAACTGCGACAACCACCTGAAGAACATGTCTATTCTCTACGCGCCCGACTGGAGGTCGTTCACGTTAGCGCCCGCCTACGATCTGGTGAGCACAACCTACTTCGCCCGATTCTCCCGCGAGATGGGCATGGCCATCGGCGAGCACAGCGACATAGACGGGGTGACGACCGCGGATTTTGCGGTTCTGGCCGAACAGCTGGGCGTCGGCATGAAGGTGCTTCGCGGAATAGCGACCACCTTCACCGAACAGGCCATCCCGGCCCTCCGCAACGAAGGCGCTCGTCTCGGCGACGAGGGCTACGGCACCGCTCCCTACATTGCCGACGATATCGAGGAGGACATCCTGCCGCGCTTGGAGCTGCTCACTACCCTGTAGTCCTGCCGCGCCTCCACCGAAGCGCAAGGAATCCTTGGGCCTAAACCCCAGGTCAAAAAATATTTCGATCGTGAAATATTTTCAGATAAAACCGTTTTAGGCGAAAATCTTTCGTGCTCGGCCGCAGGAGCCCATCAAATCATCGGCGGCAGAAAGTCCCATCATCATTCCCGACCTTTTTCCTTTACTTTAGCACGATAGAGCACTATAGTGATGGACGCATTGCCAGCATGTCGACCGTGCCGGGTTGCGCGGCCGCACATCCACGGCAAAACTGCGATCTCAACTGCTGCGGAACGCTCGGCGGCACACCCCCGGCGTTCTGGCGTCCCGCAGCCCCGAGGAGCATCCGCGCAACCCGCCGCCGCGAAAGCAAAGGAGCCGCCATGAGCGCACCCTACGAGAACCCCGAAGGGCTCGATCCCGCAACCGCCCAACCCACCCTGCGACGCCAGTTCGGCCTGCGCGAGGCCGTCACCATCACCGTGGGCACCGTCATCGGCGTGGGACTGTTCACCACCGGCGGCAACATCGTGGGCCTCATGGGGCCGGCGGTCATCGTGGCCACCCTGGTGGCCATGCTCGTGTCCATCTACCCGGCGCTGCTGTACGCGGAAATGGGCGCGGCGCTCCCCTACGCCGGGGGCACCTACCAGTACGCGGGCCTGGGGCTCGGCCGGCCCTTAGGCATGCTCGCGGGCTGGAACTTCATCATCTCGCTCGTGGCCGTCACCGGCGGCGAGGCGCTGGCCTTCGCCTACTACTTCAAGACCATCTTTCTCGCTTTCGGCATCGAGCTGCCCATCCCCGACGTGGCGCTTGCCTGCCTGGCCCTTCTGCTGTTCATCGTCACCAACGTGGCCGGCGTGAAAACCACCGGGCGCTTGCAGAACGGCTTCATGTTCTTCTTCTGGAGCGTGGCGGCCATCTGGTTCATCACCATGATTCCCAATGTGAGCCTGCCCACCTTCGTGACCGCGCCTACCTTCCTCGGCTCCATGGACGCCTTCGGGTTCATCGCCGCCGTGGCCATGATCTGGTGGTGCTTCGCGGGGTTTGAGACCTGCTGCGGCATGGGCGAGGAGATTCGCTACCCCTCCATCAACATCCCCCGCGCGTTGAAGCTCGCGCCCTTCATCATCTTCGCCGTGAACGGCGCCTTCCAGTGGTTCCTCGTAGGCATCACGCCCGTCGACGCCATTCCGGGCCTGGCCGACGCGGCCGCGCCCTACGCCGACGCCATGATCTCGGCGGGCATCCTCGGCTTCCCGCTGGCGCTGCTGGCCCTCGGCGTAGCCTTCGGCGGCGACTTCTCTACGCTGAACGCCTCCATCGCCGTGCCGCCGCGCTATCTGTTCACCATGGCTCGCGATGGTGCCATGCCCCGCGTGTTCGCGAAGGTGCATCCGCGCTTCCGCACGCCGTATGTGGCCATCATCGCGCTCGGTGCGCTGTCCATCCTGCTCGTGGCCACCTCCACCCTGGACTTCATCGCGTCGCTGTCGCTGTTCGCCGACTTGTTCTACTACATCATCGGCATTGCCGCGGCCTTGGGACTGCGCCGCCGCATGCCCGACCTCGCGCGTCCCTTCCGCGTGCCGGGCGTAGCGGTGGGCGCACCCGTGTCCATCGTGATATACGCCATCATGATGAGCCAGCTCGGCACCGAGCCGCTTGTGGTGGGCGCCCTCTGGTGCGCGCTGGGACTCGCGGTGTTCTACATCTGCCAGGCGCGCTACGGCAAGCCCGCGCCGGTGTCGGTGGCCGAGGCCCTTCCCGGCGCCGATGAGCTGCCCGACGCCGCCGAGGCCGCGCGCATGGACCGCGAGTACCGCATCTGGAAGATCGTCGTGGCCGCCGCCTGCGCCGTAGTGGCCCTGCTCTATGCGGTGCCGATGCTCATCGGATAGGGCCCCCGCACGGCCTTTCGCCCCCCCCAGCAAGCCCGGCACCTCATCGAGCAGACGAGCAAACGCCCCCGCGCCATTCCCAGAGCGCGGGGGCGTTTGCCTGTGCGGGCGGTTAAAGGGCGCTACTTCGCAGAAGCCTCACTGTTCACCATATCGATAAGCTCCTCCTTCGAATGGATGCCGAGCTTCCCGTAGATGTGCTTAATATGCGTGGCCACCGTGTTGGTGGAAATGAACAGCTGCTCGCGAATATAGGGGCGTGTTCGCCCTTTGGCCAGCAGAACCGCAATCTCAGTTTCCCTATCAGACAGCCCGCAACGTTTCTGGATACGCAAGCAGGCCCGCGCAAGGGCCTCATCAACGGAATCGGCAGCCAGCGAGGAGCCAGCCGCCGATAGGTCGTCCGCCACGGGATCTTTCTGGGGGATGGCAATCATCGCCAAGGCTACCAAGGCGATGAGCGCCAACCCTATAGAGTGCAAATCGAACGGAGCTGCCGCCTCGGCGCTGAATCTTCCCAGAAGATTACCAGCAAGCACTCCAACCTGCACGAATCCATTCGCCAGCCCTATGCAAAGGGCCGCCGAGGCGCCGTGCGTCTTCGCAAGCGACAAAACAAACAGGAACAGCAATACCTCAATCAGCGTATCGCACGTTGAATTGATGACGCTGGTTCCGAAGTGGGCAAAAGAACCGGGAAAGAGAAAAAGAGCGAGGGAGGCAATCAGGAACGGCATGACCCACCGAAAGAGTCCCGAAAAACTCACCCGCTTCGAGAAGAGCACCAAGAGGATGGCGAAAAGCACGGCGGCGAAATTCGAAACGAGTGATGCCAGGTCATAATTCAACAGACTGAAGGCATTGCTCGAGGAAAAGTTTGCCGCCTCCCACCCAATCACCAGGTAAATGACAAGCAGCAGCACCGACACTTTCAGCAAGTAGGGCACCCAGGTCCTATCATGCCGGCGCCCCGATTCATTGCGGCGCCACTCCCCCGAAGTACGGTCCGACCGCGCTCCCGACGCGACGTCCCGGGTAGGCGCAGCGCCATCTTTCCTGAAGCACTCAATGAGCAGAGCGCCCGAAATCAAGGGAAGCACGGCGCTCACCACCGCCGCAACCTCGGTTTGCAAGGCGGGAATAATAAGGGAGCAGAAAAGCGTGACAAACGTAGAGAGCGGTATTGCCGCCTCCAGCTCTTCGACATCAACAGACGCAAGCGCCATGGCCCACAGAATGCTCGTAAGAGCATAGCCCGCACCGGTCAGCACGCCTCCACTTACAACAGCCACTTCGCCCATTGAAGGTCCAAGCAGCGAAAGCAGCGTGCCCAGGGAAAGAGCCGACGGTGCGAGAATCGGCAGCGGAGAGCGCGGCCCCACCCGCTTACGCCGGAAGGCGAAGCCTCCGGCGAAAAACGCCACGACGACCGTAGCAGCGGATACGATCCAGGAGCCATCAGCGTTAATCGAGACGCCCGTCGTGTCGAAAAGAACCGGAGTCCCATAGACGCAGTAGAGCCACGCCCACACGAAGCCAATGCCGACATGACGCAGCTTGAAGGTGCTCTCGATTCTGCCTAGAAGAGCTCCGATGCCATCTCCCACATTTGCTCCGATCTGATTCTTTCTCCCCTTTTCATGATAAGAAGTATAGCAACCGTAGATAAATTTCACTGCGAAATCCCTGTCCAGGGCATCACCCACGAGAGGTGATACTGCAAATCGCCGCTCCCAGGGGATGGCGGCCGCCCTCAAGGCCCCGCTATCGTGCACCTTGCGCTCGACGAGCGCTCAAAAGCAACCCAGAGGAGGGAACAAGCTATGGAAAACACCGCATTCACTTTGGATCGCCGCCACTTCCTCGGACTTGGCGCCGTGGCCGCCGTGGGCGCCATGGGCCTGGCCGGCTGCGCTCCAAAGACCGGAAGCGAAACGGATCTGGGCGAAACCGGTGCGCCCGCGGAAAGCGGCAACCCCGCATGGCTCGGCGAGGAGCCCGAAGTTGCCGAAGGCGACATCGCCGAGACCATCGAGACCGACTTCCTCATCATCGGCGCCGGCACGGCCGGCCTGGCAGCCGCCGGTGCCGCGGGAGACCTGGGCATGGACTTCATCGTCTGCGACAAGGCCAACCAGGTGCCCGAGACGCGCGAGTACCTCGGCGGCGTGAACACCTCCTATGCCAAGGAGAACAACGTGACCGTCGATGGCGCCAAGCTGCTGAACGAGCTGACGCGCTACGCTTCGGGCAAATGCAACCAGAAGCTCATCAAGCTGTGGATCGACGAGAGCGCCGAGTACGTCGACTGGGTCACCGAGGTCATGAAGGACCAGGGCAAGGAGGTCATGTTGGACATGCCCCCCGCGCATGCCACCGGCGGCACCGACTACTACGTGCCCTACGTGCAGCACCTGTGGGAGCCCTCCTACGTTCCCCCGACGCGCAACGACACCATCGCCGAGCGCTTGGCCGGCCAAGGTCATGACATCCTGTTCGAGCACGAGATGGTGAAGCTCCTCCACGGCGATGGCACCGTCACGGGCGCCATCTTCAAGACGAAAGACGGCTACAAGCAGATCAACGCGAAGAACACGCTGCTTGCCACCGGTGGCTACGCGGCCAACCCCGTTATGATGCGCGCCCTGCAGCCTTCCACGGTGGCCTGCTGCACCGCTTCCAGCTTCAACCCCACCTGCACCGGCGACGGCATTCGCGCGGGCCTGTGGGCCGGTGCCTCGAAGGACATCGACGCCGCCCCCATGATCTTCGACCGCGGCGCGGTGGCCCCCGGTGTTGACGCTGGCTATGTGAGCGACGCCGACGACGCGGTGCTGCCCGGCAACATCTTCCAGGAGAACATCGGAAGCCAGCCGTTCATGAAGGTAAACCGCCGCGGCCAGCGCTTCGCCAACGAGTCCACTCCCTATGACTTCATCTGCTTTGCCGCCAACTATCAGCCCGGCGGCGTATGGTGCCAGGTGTACGACAGCAACATGATGGACGACATGCTGCGCTTCGAAACCGTCGGCTGCTCGCGCACCGTGCCCTACATCGAGGCAGGTCTGACCTTCGACGAGTACACGGCCGCATCTCAGGAATCCGGCATCCTCATGAAGGCCGACACCCTTGAAGAGCTCGCCGATATGCTGGGCTTCGAAGGTGCCGATAAGGAGAACTTCCTAGCCGAGGTGGAGCGCTACAACGGCTTTTACGACAAGCAGGTCGACGAGGACTTCGGCAAGGAGGCCTATCGCCTGTCTGCCATCCGCCAGGCACCCTTCTACGGCTGCTGGTTCGGCGGATCGCTGCTGACCACCATCGACGGCCTGCGCATCAACGAGAACTGCCAGGTGCTCGATCCCGCGCTGAACGTCATCGAGGGCCTGTACGCCGCCGGCGACGTGTCGGGCAGCTTCTTCTCGGGCAACTACCCCGAGTACATCGTGGGCGTGGCTAGCGGCCGCAGCTCGGTTGAGGGCCGCCACGTTGCGAAGCTTCTGGCCGGCGCCGCCGAGTAAGCGCCTTCGATCTTCCTCACCCTCCCTATCGACGGGGCCCTGCGGGGCCTCGTCTTTGCGTTGGGAGCAACGAAGAGCGCCGGGGGCCGATCGCAGTCGGGCCCCGGCGCTTTTCGTTGCCGTCAGATCTGTTGCCGTCCGCTCCGCGCCAGCCGCAAGACCGACTGCACGAGGCCCTACAGCCCCAGTTTCTCGGCGCGCTGGGCCTGCAGCCAGTCGACGAGCTCCGGAATGCCCTCGTGAGTGCGGGCGCTGGTGATGAAGATGTTAAGCGTCGGGTTCAGCCGGCGCGCCTCTTCCTTCAGACGATCCATGTCGAAATCCTCGTTCAAGGGCAGGTAGTCGCATTTGGTCACGATGAGCGCGTCCACAGCAGCGAACATGGGCGGGTACTTCATCACCTTGTCCCAGCCCTCGGGCACCGACAGCAGCATCACGCGAGTATGCGCGCCGGTGTCGAAGTCGGCCGGGCACACGAGGTTGCCGATGTTCTCCAAGAACAAGTAGTCGAAGCGCTCACCTCCGAAGGCCTGGAAGGCGGCCTCCACCATGCCCATCTCCACGTGGCATACGCCGCGGGTGTTCAGCTCCACCGACTCCACCCCGGCTTCCTTGATCTTCAGCGCGTCCACGTCGCTCTCAAGATCGGCCTCGATGACGCCGAGCTCCTGCACGCCGCGGCTGCGCAGCTCCTTGATGATGGCCAAAAGGATGGTGGTCTTGCCGGCGCCCGGCGAGGCCATCACGTCCACGAAGAACGTGCCGTCGGCCACGCGCGCCGCGCGGAAGGCATCGGCTGCCTCGTCGTTGGCCGCCAGGATGTTCTTCTTCACTTCGATGACGCGCTTGTTGTCCATTGCCAGCCTCCTTGGCCTCGGCGGCGCACTCGGGCGGCCGCGTTTTCTCTCGCGAACCATAGTAGCGGCCTTTCGACCCCTTTGCCAATGCGCAACGGGAATCGGCTGTGCAGATTTCCGTAAACGCAACAAGCCGCTTTGCGCTGTTTTGGCTTGAAAAGCACGGTTTTGTAACCAAGACCGCTCATTTTTTGCGACGGCGTCATGCGCCATCTGGGAAAATGTCTGCAGTGTAATGTATTTTCGAACCGAAGCGGCCTTCGTTGTCACAAAACCGTGCTTTTCAAGCCAAAATAGCGTCCTCGTGCGTGCTATAGTGTGCCCGTTGGCTTCATCCGCAGCACACCCGCAAAACAAGGAGCCCTCATGACGACGACCGAAGTAGCCTTCGCCCGTTCCACCTGGCGGAAATCCCGCGAGTTCAATACCGCCCTGCACGATTTGGCCCAGCGCATGCCCATGGAGCTGGTGCGCTTGTACGTCACCGAGGGCGTACGCACCCCGCGTGTGCGCACCGACTACTACGATCGCATCGACGAGCTGCGCGAATTGCGCCGCCAAGCCCTGCTAGGGGAGATGTCCGCCGTGGAAGCGCAGGCCGAAACCTGGCTGGACGAGCATCCCGCCGACGCGGCCCGCATTGCCGCCGAGAGCGGCCGCACCCAGGCCACCCCCGAGATGCTGCTGGGCACCCAAGTGGTCAACGGCACCAGCCCGGCCTTCGGCTTCACTCCCGAAACCTACGTGATCGCCCCCAGCCTGCGCGTTTACGAGTTGTTCATCTGGTACGACGAAAGCGAACGCTGGTCGCAAAACTGAGCCCGCGGAAGTTCCGGCCCTGCAAGTTCGCACTTTCCGCGCCTTTCGCATCTTCGCCGCGATGCCACCTGGTCAAATCGCGCATCATCTTGCACTTCTGCAAGCTGTCCGCCGATCTGACCGGTTTTTCTCCCGCAAAATGCAAGCTGGCCGTCGATCTGACCGGGTTTTCAGCATCAAACCTAATCAGATCGGCCCCCAACTCGCATTTCTGCAAGTTGGGGGCCGATCTGCACTGATTGCCTCAATCGCGAAGGTTGCCCTTAAGCTTCGTGGCGCTTCTCGTAGAAGGCGGCCAGCTCGGGCACCATCTTCTCAAGCGTGGGCAGATCCTCGTAGGCCATATGCCCGTTCTCGTGCACCTTGTACTCGATGCGGCTCGTGATGGACTCGGGCAGGAACATCTTCGAGACGGAGTGCTTCACGTTCCAGAACGGCGTGGCGGCGTCGTGGATGCCGCCGAAGAACAGCACGCGGCAGAACGGGTTGCGGCGCAAAGCCGTGCCCATGTCGTAGGCGGTGTTCGGGCAGGTGGGGCTGCCCATGGTGCCGGGGGCCTGGTGCGTCCAGTTCCATTCCTCGTTCACCTTCATGGAAAGCAGCATGTTGATGGACGAACCCGCAAAGCCGGTTTCCTGCACGAGCTTCATCCAGGCGGACTGGTCCGGCGTCATGATGGCGTCGCCCGAGGGGTCCTCGCCGGCGAAGAACTCGTTGTCGCCCTGCACGTCCATATAAGCCGGCTCGGTGAAGCGCATGTCATAGCGGCCGCAGAACAGGCCCTCGTCGGCCAGGATGTTCTTGCGGAAGGTGTCAAGCTCGATGCGCAGGTGGCGCTTCTCGATGAACTCGGCGGGAAGGCCGATGAGCTCGCTCATCTCGGCGGCCAGCTCGTGCTCCTCGGCCGGGGTGATGGAGTCGCTCGCGATAAGCGCGCGGCCGTACTTCTCGTCCACGAACTTCCAGGCCTTATCGAACCACTCGAACTGGTCCACGCCCGCACCGGCCTTGCCGAAGTAGTTGGCGGTGGCGGCGTACACGGGCACCATGCCCATGTAGTACAGGTCGTTGCCGGAAAGGGTGGGGGCGTAGTCCAGAATGGTGGACTGCTCGATCACGCCGGTCAGCGCTATGCCGCGCTCGCCGAGCACGCGCATGAGCACCGAGTTGCGCATGGTGCCGTAGGACTCGCCGTACAGGTACAGCGGCGTGTTCCAGCGCTCGTGGGTGGTGAGCCACTGGGCGATGCCGCGCATGAAGGCGTCGGCGTCGCCGTCGACACCCCACACCTTCTTGGGATCGTAGCCCTCGGCCACCTTCGAGTAGCCGGTGCCCATGGCGTCCAGGTACACCAGGTCGGTGGAGGGGAGAAGCGAGTAGGGGTTGTCCTCGGGGGCCGTGGGGCAGGGCAGCTGCTTCACCGTGTTGATGGGCACGCGGCGCGGGCCGAGGCCGCCGATGTTCACCATGGCCGACGAACCGCCCGGGCCGCCGTTCCAGCAGAAGGTGACGGGGCGGTCGGACTTGTCCGCCTGGTCGCTCACATAGGACAGCGCGAACATGTGCCCGATGAGGGTGCCGTCGTCGGTGTGCAGGGGAAGCATCTCGGCGGTGGCGGTGTACTTGATGGTCTGCTTGCCGTCAGTCCAGGTCATGTCCTTGCTCGCGGGCTCGGGCACGGGGCATTCCGGCGCGGCGCTCTTCCCATCGTTCATGGTGACGGTGAAGGAGGGGCTGGTCTCTACCATGGTAGGCTCCTTAGTCTCGACGCGCGCCGCCTCCGACCTAAGGGCGCGGAGGGAGGGCGCGCACTGCATACGGCCCCAGCCTACGCCCCTGCGCCGGCCTGCAGCGCGAACGCAGGCGCCTTGTCACGAAACACGGGGGAAGCCGTGGCCGTTCCGTGAACCGACCTGCGCTTTCTCCACGGAAGGAAAATCGCCCTATTCCCCGAACTGCATGCGGTAGTAGCGGGCGTAGGTGCCGCCGCGGGCCAGCAGCTCGTCGTGGGTGCCCTGCTCCACCACGCGGCCGTCCTCCACTACGGCGATGAGGCTCGCGCTGCGGATGGTGGACAGGCGATGCGCGATGGTCATGGTGGTGCGCCCGCGCGAGAGCTCCGCCAGCGAGGCCTGAATGGCGTGCTCGCTCTCGTTGTCGAGCGCGCTCGTGGCCTCGTCCAGAATGAGGATGCGCGGATCGCGCAAAAACACGCGCGCGATGGAGATACGCTGCTTCTGG
Source organism: Adlercreutzia wanghongyangiae (assembly GCF_035989245.1). Classification (NCBI taxonomy): domain Bacteria; kingdom Bacillati; phylum Actinomycetota; class Coriobacteriia; order Eggerthellales; family Eggerthellaceae; genus Adlercreutzia; species Adlercreutzia wanghongyangiae. The sequence continues at coordinate 185,029 of NZ_JAYMFF010000011.1, forward strand.
CCGCCGGACAAGCGCGCCCCGCGCTCGCCCACCAGAGTGTCGTAGCCGTTGGGCAGCGAGCAGATGAACTCGTGGATGTTGGCCTTGCGGGCCGCCTCCTCTATCTCGGCCTGGGTGGCGCCGGGACGCCCATAGGCGATGTTCTCCCCCACCGTGCCGCCGAACAGGTACACGTCCTGCTGCACGATGCCGATGGCCTCGCGCAGCGATTCCAGCGTCACATCGCGCACGTCCACACCGTCGATCAGCACCGCGCCCGCGTCCACATCGTAGAAGCGGGGCAGAAGCGAGCAGGTGGTGGTCTTGCCGCCGCCCGACGGCCCCACGAGCGCCACGGTCGCGCCCGCCGGAATATCGAGCGAAAGTCCCTGCAGCACCGGATCGTCGGCGCTGTAGCCGAACCGCACATCGCGGTACTCCACATGGCCGCGCTCGGCGGGATCGGCCACAGCCAGGCTCACGGCTCCCGGGCGGTTCGCAACATCGGGGTGCTCGTCCAGCACCTCCATGAAGCGGCGGAAGCCCGCGTAGCCTTTCTGCAACGTCTCGGTGAAGTTGATCAGCTGCTCAACGGGCGAGATGAAGATGCCAATGTACAGTGCGTAAATGGCCAGGTCGGTCACAGCCAGGGTGCCCTGAGCCACGAAGTAGCCACCGCCCACGATGGTCACCGTGTACAGCACGCCCATGAACAGCGAGTTCATGGCATGAAACGCGCCGAGGAATCGGTAGGAGCGCTTCTTCGTGTCCAGGAAGGCCTCGTTGGCCCCGCGGAACTTCTCACGCTCGGCAGCCTCGCCGCCGAACGACTTCACCACGCGGATGCCGCCGAGGGAATCCTGTACCGTGGCGTTGATGCCGGCCATACGCTCGCGGTTCTCGCGAAACACCATGCGACGGCGGTAGTTCAGCGCAAACGACAGCGCCGCCATCACCAACGTCGCCAGCAGCATAATCGCCGTCAGGGGCACGTTGATCATGAACAGCAGCACGAAGGAGCCGACGATCTTCAGCGTGCAGATGAACAGATTCTCGGGCCCATGGTGCGCCAATTCCGATATGTCGAACAGATCGCTTGTCACCTTCGCCATCATGGCGCCGGTGTTGTGGCGGTCGTAATAGCTAAACGACAAACGCTGGAACTGGTCAAACAAGTCGCGGCGCATGTCCGCCTCCATGTAGGCGCCCATAATGTGCCCCCAGCAGGTGATGAACCACTGGCATCCCGTGCGCAGCGCATACAGCGCCAAGAACAGCACCAGAATAAGCCCCAGGCTGCCCAAGATGCGCTCGGGCGATTCCAGGAAGAATTCCTTGGTGAAGAAGTTCAGAAACTGCGGAAAGGCCAGGTCGATGGCCGCCAGCACGCAGGCGCAGCCCAGATCGGCGAAGAACAGCCCCTTGTAGGGTCCATAATAGCCAATGAAACGCGCCCACACTCGCCGTGCCGACACCTCGGCGTGGGATTCTTGGGATGTGTCGATTGAAGTAGCCATGGCCCTATCATACGCTTTTGCGCACGACAGGCCCGGGAACGTTTCGGCAACCTGCCACCCTCAGTTCGCGGCACGCGAGGCGTCCCTACCCCAGGGCCACGTCCAGGATCATCATCAGCACGAAGCCGAAGGCCACGCCGATGGTGCCGATGTTGGCGTGACGCCCCTGCTGGGTTTGGGGAATCAGCTCCTCGGTGACCACGTACATCATGGCCCCGGCAGCGAAGGCCAGCACATAGGGCAGAAGTGGAGTCACAAGCCCCGTAATAGCCAGCATGAGCAGAGCGCCCACTGGCTCCACCGCGCCGCACAGGGCGCCCGCCGCAAAGGCCCGAGGTCGCGAGAGGCCGTTGGCCACCAAAGGCAGCGACACGATGGCGCCTTCGGGCACGTTCTGGATGGCGATACCGATGGAAAGCGCCACCACGGCGGCAAGGGCGATGGTGGAGTCACCCGCCAAAAAGCCCGCGAGCACCACGCCCACGGCCATGCCCTCGGGCAGATTATGAATAGCCAGCGCCGCCATCATCATCGCGGGCTTCTTCAGTGTTGAGGCCGGACCCTCGGGCTCGTCGGAACCCACATGCAAGTGCGGCGTGAAGTGATCGATGGCCAGAAGCAGGAACATACCGCCCAGAAATCCCACCGTGGCAGGCAGCCACGCCGGCAACCCCGAGTCTTCGGCAGCCGCCAGAGCCGGCATGATAAGACTCCACACACTGGCGGCAATCATGACACCGGCTGCAAAACCCAGAAGCGCCTTGGTGAATCGCTCGGACATGCCATGGCGCATGAGGAACACCAGCGCCGCACCCAGGGTGTTCCCCAGAAACGGCACAGCGAGCGCGACAACCACGCCAACGACAACGGAGCCCTCCATAGCGCCTCCCTTGAAACAAGCATAAAAAACGATGCCCGAGCCAAGGGCAGTCAGAAAGCAAATCATCCCTCCCAAGCGACTCGCTTCTTCTGACCCTCGACTCGGACATTGCATACTATACCGCTTCTCGCGCCAACGCGCCCCGGTCACTTCCCGCCTGTTACTGGCCCGTAGCAGGTTGCCGCCGCAAACGGCATCCAGCAACCGGACGAGACCCCGGGAGAAAGCGGACGGCTTGCGGGCCGCCCCTCTGCCGATCTGCTGACAGTCGGACGGTTGCCCGACGACGCCGTCTCGGCTAGGCTATGGGAAAACGGAAGGAAGAAACGTGAACGAACTTGCCCTTTTGGACATCATGCAAACGTGGCACACCCCGTGGCTGGACACCCTGGTGGCCGCTTTCACCAGCACGAGCGACCATGGGGAGCTGTGGATTGTCCTCGGCCTCGTGCTGCTGTGCTTCCGCCGCACCCGCAAAGCCGGCGTAGGCGTGCTCGTAGCTGTGGCGCTGGGCGCCGTGGTCACAAACCTGCTGGTGAAGCCGCTGATCATGCGTCCACGGCCGTGCGACGTGAACGCCGCCGTAGCCATGATCGTGCCGCGCCCCCACGGCTCATCGTTCCCCTCGGGCCACACGACGGCCGCCTTTGCCGCGGCGGCAGCTCTGTGGTTCGCGCGCAACCCGAAAGCGCCCGCGGGCCTTATCGCCGGCGTCACCGTGGCCGCCGTGCTTATGGGGCTTTCGCGCATGTACTGCTACGTCCATTACCCCACCGACGTGCTGGCCGGCATGGTGGTGGGGGTGCTGGCCGGCTTGGCGGCCGCGCGTATGGTAGACGCCCTCGGAAGACGCCGCCCCAAGCAGCCCGACATTCCCCGCGGGCCCGGCTCAGCAGCGTAGGGGCAAGGCACACACCCACACCCGGGGATGTCCACATAGGGGCGACCTTCAGGCCGTCCGCAACCAATATGAACCTTGCTGGACAGGCGGGCTAAAGCCCGCCCCTACGGGACACTCGGACATATGGCAAACCCTCGGATTCGCGGAGGCGCCTCGACCGGACCCTCGCAGCAATCGTCCGCATCTTCGCCCGCAGCCCGCACCCTCCCGTTAATACGAAAGCGCGTGAGGAATGAACAGGCGCTGATAGGTGCTCGTGGCGAAGCGGTCGGTCATGCCGGCGATGTAGTCGGTCACCGCACGCAGGTCATTGCCATCGGAGATGGCCCGGTAGTCAGCCGGCACCTCGTCGATGTGCGCTGCGTAGTAGTCGAACAAGTCGCCGATGAGGTGCGTCGCCTTCTCCACTTCGGCCATCACGGGCGGGGCCGTGTACACGTTGGCGAACAGGAAGGACCGCAGTTCCATCATGGCATCCCACACCGGCTGGCTCATGCGGATGTCGCCCTCGGCGGTCGAGGTTTCCACCATATCGCGCACGAGCGTCTCGATGCGAGCGGAATGGTCGGCGCCGAGTACGCGATGGGTGGTCTCGGGCAGGTCGGCCTCACGCAGGATGCCCGCGCGAATAGCGTCGTCGATGTCGTGGTTCACGTATGCGATGCGGTCGGCCGTGGCCACGATGCGCCCTTCCAGCGTCTCGGCGCGCAGGTTCCCCGTGTGGTTCAGGATGCCATCGCGCACCTCGGCCGTGAGGTTCAGGCCCGCACCGCCGTTCTCGATGCGCTCCACCACGCGCACCGACTGCTCGTTGTGACGGTAGAGCCGCGCCGCCTCGGGACTGGCCGGGTCGATGCCCGCATGGCGGGCCAGGGCCGCCGCGAGCGCCGCCTCACCGGTATGCCCGAAAGGCGTGTGGCCCAGATCGTGACCGAGGGAGATGGCCTCGGTAAGGTCCTCGTTCAGCCCGAGGGCCCGCGTGATGGTGCGAGCAATCTGCGCCACTTCCAGCGTATGCGTCAGCCGCGTGCGGAAATGGTCGCCCTCGGAGGCGAGGAACACCTGGGTTTTGTGGGAGAGGCGTCGGAACGACTTCGAATGCAAAATCTTGTCGCGATCGCGCTGGTAGTCGGTACGCAGTACATCGGGTGCGCTCGATCGGTCGCGTCCCTCGGACTCGGCCGCCAGCGACGCGTCTTCCGCCAGCTGATCGCGCTCGCGCTGCTCTTGATCCTCCCGACCGATGACGCGCATACCGCCTCCCTTCCCGTCGATTGGGCAGGCATTCCGCCTTTTGGCCAGTGTAGCAAAAGCTACTGGCCGACAATAAGACAAATTCACTTCAATTATTAGAACGTATGTACTATAATATTATACGCAGGTGGCAGGGCCGACCTCTTGGCTCCAGGAGGTTCCCATGGTTACTTGGTCAGATCTTTTCGCGTTCTGCCTCGTTGTAATAGCGGCGTTCAATCTTGCGTTGGAGCTTGCGCGGCGTAAGAAAGAGTAAGACCGCCCCCGCCTAACAGCGGAAGCGGCCCCTCAGTCACAATAGTAGTGATGTATTGTGAGGCGGCCTGCCGTCGCACCGGCGGCCACCTGCTTTATTATAAGCCCCGCGATCCCCGCGGTCAATCTTAGTGGTGGAACAGGCGCATGCCGGTGAAGGCCATGGCGATGCTGTACTTGTTCGCCACCTCGATGACGTTGTCGTCGCGGATGGAGCCGCCCGGCTCGGCGATGTACTCCACGCCCGACTTGCGGGCGCGTTCCACGTTGTCGCCGAAGGGGAAAAACGCGTCCGACCCCACGGTCACGCCGCTCATCTGGGCAATCCAGGCCTTCTTCTCCTCGCGGGTCAGCGGCTCGGGGCGCTCGGTGAACACGCGCTGCCACTCGCCGTCGGCCAGCACATCTTCCCACTCGTCGGAGATGTACACGTCGATGGCGTTGTCGCGGTCGGGACGGCGGATGCCCTCCACGAAGGGCAGACCCAGCACGCGCGGATGCTGGCGCAGCCACCAGTTGTCGGCCTTGCTGCCCGCCAGGCGCGTGCAGTGGATGCGGCTCTGCTGGCCCGCGCCCACGCCGATGGCCTGGCCGTCCTTCACGTAGCACACCGAGTTGGACTGTGTGTACTTCAGCGTGATGAGCGCCACGATCATGTCGATCTTCGCCTCGGCGGGAATCTCCTTGTTCTCGGTCACCACGTTTTCCAGCAGCGCCTCGTTGATCTCGAAGTTGTTGTGGCCCTGCTCGAAGGTGATGCCGAACACGTCCTTCAGCTCGGTCTCGGCCGGCTCGTAGGTCGGGTCGATCTGCACCACGTTGAAGGAGCCCTTGCGCTTGGTCTTCAAGATCTCCAGCGCCTCGTCGGTGTAGCCCGGCGCAATAATGCCGTCGGACACTTCCTTGGCCAGATAGCGCGCCACGTCGGCATCGCACACATCCGACAGCGCCGCCCAGTCGCCGTAGGAGCACAGGCGGTCGGCACCGCGAGCGCGAATATAGGCGCAGGCGATGGGCGACAGCTCGCCTTCCTCCTCCACGAAGTACATGGCGCGGTCGGTGTCGGTCAACGGGCGGCCCACCGCTGCACCAGCCGGCGACACGTGCTTGAAGGACGCCGCCGCGGGCAGCCCCGTGGCTTCCTTCAGCTCGCGCACGAGCTGCCAGGAGTTGAAGGCATCCAGGAAGTTGATGAAGCCGGGCTTGCCGTTCAGCACCTGAATGGGCAGATCGCTGCCGTCCTTCATGAAGATGCGCGAGGGCTTCTGATTCGGATTGCAGCCGTACTTCAGCTCAAGTTCGTTCATGATTCTCCTTATCGTTGCTGTAGGTCACCGAGGGCGAAGCTGCGCGGTATTCTGATTCGCTCAGACAGTCCTCGCTTTGTGGAAATGCCCACTGGGCATTTCCAGTCGCTGCGGAACTCGCTCGGTCAGAACACCCCGCATCTTCGCTAAGCTCAACCTCCGTTGAGATGCGTGCAATTAGTCGCCGAGGTTCTTGTTGTAGAGGGTGACCTTGCCGCCGACGTTGGCGTACAGGCTCACCTTG